>PMCR01000501.1 GCA_003155465.1 Myxococcales bacterium
CACTTTTCGCTCGCAAATGCCTCGCTCTTGGGGGCAAAATTGCTCCTCCACAGTCGCGACGCGCAGTGGCAAGCGAGAACGGTTCACTCGGGGCTCGCCCCACCCAAGCCTACCAACCTGGAGTCGGCGCCTCGGGGGTGTTGGTCCACGCACTTGGCTGGTCGCAGGCGTCTACCGAGACCCGGTGTACGCTCATGCCGTTCCAGGCCGTGGCGCTCACATCGACCCAGCCGCCGTACTGGCTGACAACTGCGCCGTCCTGGCTGACCAGCCGAATCGGCTCGCCGCTATTTGACAGGCCATCGGCTCCTATGCGACCCGACACGCGCACGATCACCGTGCCACTGCGCGGCACGGGATCCTTGCCGTCATCCTCGACGAAGGTGGCGGATACCAACAGCGCAAAGCCGCCGGGCGGCACGGCCACGTCCGGCAGAACGTCGCTGCCGGTCTTGTCCTCAATGCGCATGCCAGCCAACGACACCGACTCGGCCTCAAGATTTTTCACCTCGACGAACTCTTGCGTGTACTCAGAGCCAGCGGGATTGCCCTGCACCTCAGTGATAACCAGCCGGGGAAATTTTGGCGGCAGGTGCAAAGCGACCACAGAAGAATCCGCGCGGTGGCCGGCGCGATCCACGGCCCGTGCAATGGCCTCGGCGTCCACATCGACTGGTAGATCAAGAAGGTGAGTCAGCAAGTCGAATTTGGTGCCAATCTCGCCCGGAACCAGGCTGACCCGCTGATCGCCGGCGGTGATGATGATCTCAGGCCAGGCCGCCTCGTCAGTCACGAACTGTGCGTGCCCACACCCCTCGGCGATGGTCATCGTGAAACTGCTTACCAACGGGGCGAATTCGTCAGGCGCGTCAGCGGTCGTGAACGATCCCACTTGGCCGGCGGGAACGGGCTTGCCGCCTTCCAGGTGGAGGGCGTCGGCGACGACCTCCACGACGTACGCCGTGGTCGGCGCCAGGGTGCTGGCCGGGGTGGCGGCGTAGCAGGTGCCGCTGCAAGACGCAGTTTCCCCCAGTGCAAGCGCCACCTCGGTACCGTCGTTCGCTCGGAGGGTAAGCGGCGCAGCGGCCTCGGTCGCCTGCAACGGACCGAAAAAACGAAGCACGACCTTGGCCAGGTTTGGGGGCACTTGCACAGCGCCCACCGGCGGGTCGATGAGCTCTGGCAGGCCCAAAATGGCACCAGCGTCACCAGCCTTTCCCCCGCTGTTCGAGGTGCTGGGCGGGCGCCGTTCGTCGGTCAGGTCAGCGTCCGGGCCGCAGGAGATACAGATGAGTAGCACGAAGAAGCAAGCGCGCGAAGAAGGCATCGCCTGCCTTATCGGACGGACATGTCGGAAGTTGCGTGCGAATGAACCACGCGCATCTTCCGCACCGGTCCCTATATACTCGCAACGACCAGCCATGAAACCTACCCCCGATCTCATCCTAGCCTCCGCATCGCCGCGTCGGCGCGAGTTGCTCGAACGCCTGGGTTTGGTGCTGCAGATCGAACCTGTGGACGTGGACGAGACGCCGGCTCCTGGTGAAATGGCGCGCGCCTACGCGCAGCGGCTGGCGGCCGAGAAGAGCGACGCTGCGCTGGCCAGACTGGGCCCGCAGGCCACCACCCTGCCCGTGCTGACTGCGGACACGGTGGTCGTGCTGGGCGACGGTATTCTGGGCAAGCCGGCCGACCAGGACGAGGCCGCGGCCATGCTGCGCCGGCTGGCAGGCCGGCGCCACGAGGTGGTGACCGCGTATCGCGCCCAGTTTGGCGTGCGCATGGTGGAGCGCATCGTCAGCACCGGTGTGAGCTTTCGCTCGCTCGACCCGAGCGAGCTGCGCGCCTACCTCGATTGCGGCGAATGGCGGGGCAAGGCCGGTGCCTACGCCATCCAGGGCATCGCGGGGGCCTTTGCCATCGAGGTGCGCGGGTCGTTCTCCAACGTGGTCGGGTTACCGCTGGCCGAGGTCATCGCCGACCTGCGCGCCTTGGAGGCCCTGCCCGGCTATCCGCCCCCAGCCTTTGGAGCAGGCGTGCGGTGAATCGCGCGGAAGATATCGCCGCCAACCTGCGCGAGGTGCGCGCCCGCATCGCGCGGGCCGAGACTGCCGCAGGTCGGACCTCGGGCAGCGCGCGCCTGGTGGCGGTCAGCAAGACCGTGGCAGCAGTGGACATCTTGGCCGCCCTGGCCGCTGGGCAGCAGGATTTCGGCGAAAGCTACGGGCAGGAGTTCCGCGACAAGCGCACCGAGGTCGAGACCGCCGCACAAGCCGCGGGTTTGCCGCGGCCGCGCTGGCACTTCATCGGCCCGCTGCAAACCAACAAGGTGAAATACGTGGCCGGCAAAGTGGCGCTGATCCACTCGATCGAGGCGGACGATGTTCTGGCCGAGGTCGAGCGGCGCGTGGCCACGCTGGAGTCCATGGCGCCACAGAACTGCCTCATCCAAGTGAACGTGGCCGGCGAGGCACAGAAGCACGGCGTGGCACCAGCGGCACTCCCAGCGCTGCTGGCCAGCTTTGCCGGATTGGCCCACCTGCGCTGCACGGGCCTGATGGTCATGCCACCCTACAGCGACGATCCCGAGGAATCGCGGCCCCGCTTCGCAGCCCTGCGCCGCCTGCGCGACGAGCAGAGGGCCGTCAGCCGGGCCAACGTTGACTTGGCCGATCTGTCCATGGGCATGAGCCACGACCTGGAAGTCGCCGTAGCCGAGGGCGCAACCCTGGTGCGCGTGGGCACGGCGGTTTTTGGCGACCGCTACCAGAGCACCCACACCGGGTAGCGCAGCCATGACAGGGTAGACTGGCGGAATATGCAGCACCCTGATCTTGTCGCCAACTCGGTCATTGCCGCACTCACGGCGGTTTTCGTCGTGGGCGTCGTGCACACGACCGATCCGGCTTCAACCAGGGGCACCCTGCACCCGATCGATTCCCGCCAGGATCACGTGGGTGAGCTTGGCTTCGCGGAAAGCGAGGCCATGCTGGCAAAATTGCGTGCGCAGAGGTCGGCGGAGACGAATCCTGATCGACGAGCGGTGTATTCAGCGCAGCTGGCGGACGTACTTGTGCAAAGGCACCAGCACGCCCAAGCACTGGCCGAGCTTGACGAGGCCCTGCGCCTCTTCCCCGAACGCCCCGAGTTGCTCGCCCGGGCCGCCCTGCTTCACTTCGCCCTCGGCCAGCGGGCCCGCGCTCAAGCGGCCTTGCAGGAAGCACGCAGCCGGGCACCCGAGCTTCCGGTGGTGCAAAAGGCCGCAGCGATTATTGAAGGACAGGTGCCGTGAGCAATCTCCGGTCGAGGTCACTGCGGAGGAAGAGCGCCCAAATCGCGCCGTCGCCGATCGGCACGTTGATCAGTCGATAATCGCTGCGTCGAGCAAGGGCCTCGAAGAGCTGCCCCTCTGCTCGGAAATCCGGCCGCAGCTCACTGAGACTGGTGAACGGGCGAGAACCGTAGCTCCTACTGGGCACGATAGCCGCGGGTTGGCGCGCAAGCGACCAGGCGATGTCGAAACACTCGTGGCCAATTTCATTGAAGCCGTCGAGCGAACCGACAATCCGATTGCGCGGCCGGTGCACGAGATCCCGATCGACCAGGCCCAGCAGGTCGAGCACAGGAAGGCGCGAATAGTAGCCGACTGCGCCGATGTGCGGCAGAGCGACGAGGGCCGACGGCGGCAGAGTGGCGGCGAGCCGTTGTCCGAGCCTGGCGCTGGCCAGCGTCCAATCGAAACCATGCTGGGGCCTTCCTGGTGCAGGATCCGGTGCCGCCCACGCCACAAGACCCAGGCAAGCAAGCAGAAGCGAGGCGCCGAGCAGTCGTCGCCGGCTGGCGCGGATCAGCGGTGCCAGCCGCAACCACGTCGCGTGCAAGCCGGTCGCGCCCAGCGCGAACAACAGAGGCGCAAGCGGCACGAGAAAGCGGTGATATGGGAAATGGTCTCCCCCAAGCCAGAGAAGGTTGGCAGACCAAAGCACGACCAGGACCAGGGCTGCCACTCCCCCGGGCACTCGACGAGTCAAGCGGGGCACAAGCAACAGTGCCGCCGGTCCGATCAAGGGCGCGGCAAGCGCGAAGCGGCCCAGGTAGCGCAGCCCCAAGCGAGCATGGTCGGCGCCACCGCCCGACTTCGCATAGAAGGTGTTCGGCAATAGGGCGCCGTAGTAGATGAGCCGTGCCGCCAGCAGCCCTCCGCCTGCCAGAAGGGCTGGCAGCAACCACGATAGCTGTGCTGCCCAACTTGCTGGCGCCCCGTCCCCCCCCAAGTCCCCGGTTGTGGCCGACCGCGAGCGCGCCCACACAACCTCATCGGCCAAAAACGCCAGGGCCAGCAAGACCGCCTCGGGCCGGGTCAGCAGGGCCCCGGCCAAGAAGAACCCAACGTCACGACCGGGCCGCCTTGCCTCGACGCGAGCGATACGATGCCCCGAAACCGCCCCCCACACCAAGGCCGTGAACAGGGATGTTTCCATGCCAGAGACCGACCAAGCCACGAAAGGAAAGAAGAGCACCAGCCCGACTGGCGCCATGAACGACAGCGGGCCAGCAGGGCCACAACGACGCGCATCTCTGATACTGAGAAGCACGACAGCAACTGTCGCCACCGTGCCAAGGATCCCCGCCACATGCAGCGGCGACAAGCCCACAGCGCCGGCCAAGACCAGCAGGAGGAGCCACAGCGGGCTGGAAAACCCCTCGACCCGCTCGCCCGGATTGAAAACCAGGCCTTGACCGGAGAGGGCGTTTTCTGCGTAGCGGAAGAAGATAAAGGCGTCGTCCTGGTACGAGTAGAATTTGAGCCAGGCCTCGCACAAGACAGCGGCGACGAGCACAACTGCCACCAGCCCCGCCCACGTCCGATCGTTCATAACCGTCGCATGCCGCCGGGATTCGTCTTGCGCTTCGATGGGTCCCTCCGTAGGCGATTCTGCGATTGCGCCATGTCGAACGCAACTCGATCGGATGGCCCGAGTTGGCCAACAACGTATTGGATCGCTCTCCGCGAGATCCTGGCTAGACTGGTAGCCGTGTTGACCCTCCACCGCCGTGTCGCTCTGCTTCTCACGTTGTCCCTCTTCGCCTGCGCCGGCCGGGCGCCGACCCCGCAGCCGCCGTCCGCCACGCCCGGACCGGACGCCCCCGCTAGTACCCAGCCGTCTGCCTTCGTCCCGCTCGGCGCTGACGGCGGATCAGGAACCCACCCGTGGCACCCGGGCTCGGCCGGCAATCAGATCCGGCAAGCGATCTTTACGGGCGCTTGGACAGCCGTGCGTGACAAGCACTTTGACAAGACGCTGGGCGGCCTGGACTGGGATGGCCTGCGCAGGAAGTACGAGCCCCTCGCGTTGGCCGCACCCGACGAGCCGACCTTCTACCGCCTGCTCAACGAGATGCTCGGGCTGCTCGGTCAATCGCACCTGCAGGTGCATGGCCCCGGCGAAGAACCGGGACCGCCGCCCGACGAAATTCCCGCCCCGCAGGCCAGATCCGCTGCCGCCGACGCCATCCGCGAGGCGGGCGAACGACTACGGCGATCCCGGGCTGCTTGTCCGCATCATCGAAGGCAAGCCGACCATCACGCGGGTGCGCCCTGGATCATCCGCGGCGGGCGCCGGCCTGCGGCCTGGGTTCCTGGTCACCCACATCGGTGGCCGCGCCCTGGACTCATTGCCTCCCTCGGGTCGGGCGCTGCGACCCGTGGAAGAGCGCTTCCGCCTGCGCCAACTGGCGGCGCGCCGTCTGGCTGGCCTGGTGGGCAGTCGGGTAAGCCTTCGATGCCTCAACGAAAACGATCGTCCTATCGAAGTCATGCTGGAACGCGACCCGCCGACAGCGCGCGCCCTGCAAGTGCTCAACATGTCGCCCGTGGTCCCGGAAGTCACCAGCCGGCAGGTCGGCGAGGTCGGCATCGTGGCCTTCAATGTCTTTCTGCTGCAGCCTGTGCTCGCCCAAGTGCAGAGAGCCATCGACGGATTCCGCGCCCGCGGGGCCAAGGCCATAATCATCGACCTGCGTGGCAACCCGGGCGGCATCGGCGCCATGGTCATTCCCCTGGCCGCGCGTCTTGGCACCGCGCCGCTCACCCTGGGCACCATCGTCTATCGCAATTTCTCCAACGCACTGGCCACCACCGCCTCGCTGGGCATCAAGCCTTTCGCGGGCCGGGTCGTGATCCTCACCGACGAGGGCTCTGCCTCGACCTCCGAGATCTTTGCCGCCGGGTTGCAAGAAGCAAAGCGCGCCATTGTCGTCGGGGACACTACCGCGGGCGCGGCCTTGGGCTCGATCATCGAGGAATTGCCCGGCGGTGCGGTGGTGCAGATCCCGGTGGCTGACTTCAAGACGCCCAAGGGCATGACCATTGAGGGTCGCGGCGTGCAGCCGGATCGCCGGGTGTTCGAGACGCGCGCGGGATTCCTGGCCGGTCGCGACGTTGTGCTTGACGCCGGCCTTGACCTGGCCAAAGCATCGCACCCGTGATGATCGCCCTTTTCGTCTCCCTGCTAGCCGCGGCCCCGGCCGAAACGCCCCTGCGCCCGGCGCAGGCCATTCTGGCCGACTACGCCGGCGCCATCGGCGGGCGCGAGGCATGGAAGCGGTTTCGCAGCGTGCACGTCAAGCGCGAGCTGACCGTGGCTGGCCAGGGAGCCAATGGCAGCGAGGAGCACTGGGCCACTGCCGACGGAAAGAACCTGAGTGTATCGACTCTGCGAGACGTGGGGACTTTTCGCCAAGGCTGCGATGGCCGTGCGGCGTGGTCGCAGGATCCGGTCTTCGGCCTGCGCAAACTGGAGGGAGCCGAGCGAGAAGACGCACGCATCAACGGGGCCTGGAATGCGGAGCCCGATTTGGCGGATCTCTACGTCAATGTCAAATCCGTGTCGCCACCCAAGGAAGCGGCGGTGGAGACGGACTCCAGCCTCGAATGCGTGGAGCTGCAGAAGAAGCAAGGCAAGCCATCGGTGCTGTGTTTCGACGCCAAGACGCACCTGCGCGTGGTGCAGACCGGGGTGCAGCCCTCACCGGGCGGAGACATCCCGTACAAGCTGGTGTTCGGCGACTGGCGCACGGTCAAAGGCATCAAGACTTGGTACCTGGAAAAGATGACCGCAGGCCCCACCACGGTGGAAGGCCACATCACCAGCCTGGTGTTCGACGAAAAGATCCCCGCCAGCCGATTCAAGATGCCCAAGCCCTGATCGGCCCTACCTGATGCGCATCGGTGCAAGCGGCACGCGCGATCCGAGCTTCGGCGAACTGATGCCGTAGCCGGGCGTTCTGGCTAAATCTCCTCTGGCAGGTCGGCGGCCAAGCCCGCATCCCGGTGGGCGAAGTAGTTCACCACCAGGCCTTCCTTGAGCGCGCTCTCGCACACCAAGGCGGCGGGATAGCCAGCCAGTTCCAGCAGGGTTCGCAGCACCACCGTGCCGGGCAGAAGGGTGTCCGCACGCAAGGCACTGAGCCCCGGCATGGCGGCACGCTCCTCATCGCTGGCATCGGTCAGGCGCTGCTCGAGCAATTTCAAATCGTCGAGCGACAGCGCGAGATGTCGCCCCAGGCCCTCCCCGGCCTTGCCCGCGACCGGCGCGGCCTTGCCCGCGCTGCCCTTGGCCAGTCGGGCCAACGCCAGGGCCGTCCCCGAGGTGAAGGTGACGAAGTCGAAGCCGACCTTCTGCATCTGCCGGATTGCCGGCTGCACCAATACCCGCACGCGCGTCTCGGCGGTGAGGATGTCGGCACGGGACATCTTGCCGGAGAAGCGGCACTCGTCACGCAGACGCAACACACCCATGGGCATGGAGGTGGCGAACAGGCAATCCTTGGCGTCTCCCACCAACGCCTTGATCGATCCGCCGCCCACGTCGAAAAGCGCAACCTTGTGCTTGTCCAGATCCAGCGCCTGGCGCGCGCCCCAGTAGATAAGCGTGGCTTCCTTGAACGGATCGAGCACCTCGACGGCGAGTCCCACATCGCTCTGCACGGCTCTCAGAAAGTCGGCGCCATTGCGCGCCTCGCGAATGGCGCTGGTGGCGACCGCCACCGTGCTCTCGGGCCGGTGCTGATCAGCCAGGCTGCGCAGCTTGCGCAAAGCTTCCAGGCCTCGCGCGAAGCCGGCCTCGGGAATAGCGCCGTCGCGCAATGAATCCGCACCCAGCCGCACCATCTCCTGCGCCTGTTCGAGCAGCAGCAGGCCGCCCTGACCGTCAGCCTCGGCCACCAGCAGGTGGAACGAGTTCGACCCAAGGTCATAGGCAGCCACGCGCGACCGCGGGCCCGCGGCCAGAGGCGCTTGCTCCGACTTTCTGATGAATCTCAAACCAGCCATTGTCGCGCGTCCTTACCATTGCACATTGCGCGGCCCTGCGCCCTGTGGAATTTCTCGGCCGGGGAATCCCAGCCCGCTGGCCAGCGTCGAAGAGCGTCTGTGCCGGCTTCATCGAAGGGTGTCATCGCCCAACCAGTGTCATCACCCAACCTTGGCGAAAACGGATAATCCTGGTAGGAGAGGGCCAGCCAAACCCGAGTTGGCGCGATTTCTCACGAAAGGGCGAGGAAAATGCGAAAGACGGCAAAGACTCTTCCGACGATCACGGCATGGATCGGATGTTTGGCCTTCGCTGCAGCGACCGCGAGTTGCAAGACGAGCACCAACAACCAAGGCACTGGCGGGAACCAAGCCCCGGGCGGGTCCTCGGCCACTGGCGGCTC
>PMCR01000374.1:0-4309 GCA_003155465.1 Myxococcales bacterium
CGCCGCGGTGATCTTGGCTCCCCATCAGCCGGGGTTCACGTGGAAATCGCGCCCTTGGTGGCCAAGAATGCGTCGGGCATGGTCGTGATCCTGACTTTCTAGACTACCATGGGTCAAGAGTGCCTTGCCACGACACCTTCGGCAGGAACGGTCTTCAACGGCAAGGGGGATCTACCGAGCGGCAGAATCCCGGCCATGTCGCCGATGATGTTGACCAACTCGGTGTTGGCGGGAATCACGATCTTGGTGTTGGCCGAAAGCGCGGTCTCCACCATGATGAGCTTCCTCAGCATTTGCGCATTGCCAACGAAGTACTTGTCGGCGGCGTTGTTCACGAGTTGGATGGCCTGCGCTTCGCCCTCGGCCTCGAGGATCTTCGCCTGCTTGACACCCTCAGCCTTCTTAATCTCCGCCCTGCGGGCGCCGTCTGCCATGGTTTCCGTGGCGGTCGCAAAATCGACCGCCGCGACTTTCTCGTTCTCCGCCTTCACCACCTTGTTCATCGTCTCCTGCACATCTTTGGGCGGATCAATCTCTTTTAGCTCCGTCCTGACGATTTCGATCCCCCAGTGCATGGTCTCCTCGCGCATGGTCCTTTGCAACTCGCTGTTGATCTTCCCCCGCTCGCTGTTCGCGGACTTGAGGGTCAGCGTCCCGATGATGTTGCGCAGGGTCGTCCTGGCCAGATTGACGATCTGGTACTGGTAGTTGAAGACATTGTACTGGGAGGCCTTCACGCTGTCCTCATCACTCTTGACCTTCAGGTAGACCTGCGCGTCCACACGCGCGTTCAGCTTGTCGCTGGTAATGATCTCCTGTGGCTCGGCGTTCACCATGACCTCGGTGACGTTGACCAGGTACATGCGGTCAATGAGCGGAATGATCCAGTTGAACCCAGGCATCGCCAAATGCTTGTACTTTCCCAGCCGTTCAACCAATCCTCTGCTCGTGGGCCGTACCACCCTGACGCCGGCAAAGAAGACCAACACAATCACGCCTATACCGATATAGATAGCGTTTGGACTCATGATGTGCTCCTTACCCACCGCGCGGGCGGATTGCTTACAGATTCCTGTTCACGAGACATTCCCATTCTTGGAGGACCCCGGCAATTCCATGCCCAGGTCGAGCAGCAGAATCTCCGCCTCTTCCCGTGCGGTGAGCGAGGCTGCGCGCTCGGCGGTGAACCCGGCGCCATCACCCGTGGTCAAGATGGTGTCGCCCAGGGCAACCTCTCCCTGCACCAGATGCAGCCATGCCCTGCGTCCCTGCGAAAGCTCGTGGACCACATGCTGCCCAGGATCGAGCATTGCCGAGTAGATCAGGGCATCCTGGTGGATGCGAAGCGATCCTCGGCGCGCGTCGGGCGAGGCGACAATGCACAACCCGTCCCGGCGCTCCGCCGCGCTGAAGCGCTTTTGCTCGTAACCTGGTTCGAGACCGGCCTGCCAGGAGCGCAGTCCAATCTGGAAGACGTGGGCTCCGTCTATCCGCGACGCATTCGTTTCATTGTGGCGAATGCCGTGTCCGGCGGTCATGCGTTGGAATTCGCCCGCCTGAATCACCCCGGAGCAACCCATTGAGTCTTCGTACGCCAGTGCGCCCTCGTGTGCGTAGGTGACAACCTCGACATCGTGGTGCTGGTGGCGCACTACGCCCGCGCCCGGCGCGAGCCGATCCTCGTTGAGGCTTTCCAGTGTCCCAAAGCCACCACTGGGTGGGTCGCCTAGGTCTAGTGGAAACGTGAGCCAAGTCTCCCGCGTCCGGCGTTGGTCACGGTCGCGCTCCTTGGCCCGACGGAGCGTGATCATCGTCCCGCTGCTCTTCCTGTCTTGCTGGTTAGGAGGCTGAGGTTCTTCACAAAACACCTCGCTTCTTCGATATGCACGTTGCGGGCCGCTGAGCGGTGGGGGGAGAAGGCCATCCCGCGCCACCGCGCGAGCCGCCTTTGCTACGACTTCGGTTTGTCGGTGACCTTCACCTCTATCCGCCTGGGCTGCAGTTCCGGCCTCTTCGGCAGGAATAGAGTGAGCACGCCCTGATTGAGCTCGGCGCGAATCTCGTTGCTGCTGTCGGTGCCTTCCGGCAGCGTGAACGCACGGGTAAAGGCGCCGTAGGAGCATTCACGGGCGAAGTAGGTATCGGTACTTTCCTCCTTCTCTGCCTCCCGCTTGCCGCTGATGGTAAGGCGGTTTCCCGTCATGGTGATCTCGAGGTCCTTCTCCTTGATCCCGGGAACATCGGCCTTGAAGACGAAGCCGTCCTTGGTCTCCTTGATCTCGAAGTCGGGCGTATAGCGCGCGGGCTGGTCTTCCCCGGTCAAGAAGGGGGCCATTTGGCGAAATGGATCCCAGTGCATCCAGTGAATCGGCTCTCCCTGACTTGGACTGTGTGGCAGCTCTCCACCGTTCCTGCGGACAATCGGATTGATCATGAGAGTTCTCCTTGAGGTGCCTCGCACCTCAACACTGAGGCTATTGCAGGTTTCGAGCCACCTACGGCGAGCCAACAAGTCCAGGCACTTGCCACGATGAGATTTCCAGCGGGTTGGTTCGTTCAATCAAACTGACCTGCCGTCCAATCGAAAAGGGGGTCGTTTCACGCCGCCTCTGGCGGTGGCGCGGATATCGGGGCGCCGGCCGCAGGCGCCGGCGCACCGCCGCTCGCCTGCGCAATTGTGCGGAACGCCGCCGCGCGGCTGTGCTGGTCGACAAACGACTCTGCCTTGGAAAGGTGGTTCAGTGAGCCGGGACCACCGACGCATCCGCCTTGGCAGGCCGTCCCCTCAAGGAAGTTGCCAGGCGGCGTTCCCGCGTTCGTCTGGTGGAGCATGCGCAGGCAGTCAAACGCGCCGTCCCAGACGATTGGGCGCACCACAACCCGTCAAATCGAAGGGAAGTCAGTGTCATCTGCCTACGGTTTCGGCGCAGCTCCGGCGTGAGTGCGTTGGTCTTCGTCATCTTGGAGACATGAATGCGATACACAACAACCACGACATGCTCATCATTGGTATCTCGCCTTCTCTCTAGCGTTTGGGCATCGACACGGGCTTGGTCTCAGGGGACGGGACGAGCGGCGCTGATGCGACTACGACGGCGGCCGGGCGAAGCAACCGCCCACCCGCGCGATACCCCCTCTGGGCCTCGTGCAGCACCGTACCGGGCGCCGCTTCGGTGCTGGGTACCTGCGAGATCGCGTGGTGCACCCGCGGATCGAAGGGCTGGTTCTTGGTCTCAATGGCCGTCACCGAATGGCGTTCGAGCTTGGACTTAAAGAGGCGCAAGACCATGTCCATGCCCTCCCGGATTGACCTTACGTCCTTCTCGCCGCCCTTTTTCCACGAGGCGATAGCACGCTCCAGGTTGTCCGCGACCTCCAAGAAGTCGCGTAGAATCGTCTCCCGTGCGCTCGCCTCGTGCTCGGCCATCTCCTTGCGCATGCGCTGCTTGAAGCTATCGAGATCGGCCTTCTCGGCTTCCAGAGCGGCCACCCGTTGCTCCAAACTCGGCGCGCGGGGCGTCGCCTCTTCACCATACGCTGAGCTGTCGGCCGCAGACTCTACGGCGTCGCGGTTTGGGCCGAAAGTATCACGCACATTGGCGGGGTTGCTCATTTGAGATGCCTTCGCGCAAGATATTGTTGAGTTCTATGCTTCCGGTTGAGACCTTTGCGCCAGCGTCTCCATCAACTTGTCGAACGGCTTGTTGAATTTGCCGACGCCCTCGTCCTCAAGCTGTTGCGTGACGGTGTCAATGTTGATGCCTAGCTCCGCCAGCGCCCCCAGCACGCGACGAGCTTCCTCGATCCCCTGTTCGAGTCGGGCATCTGGCCTTCCGTGGTCCCGGTAGGCATCGATGGTTTCGAGGGGCGCGGTGTTGACCGTGTCTGGTCCAATGAGGGCCTCGACGTATTTCACGTCGCGGTAGTTCGGGTTCTTGGTGCTGGTGCTGGCCCAAAGCAGCCGCTGGACACGAGCGCCCTGCGCGGTGAGTTTTCCAAAGCGTTGGGATGGGGTACTGACAAATACCTCTTTGTAGACTTGATAGGCCATCTTGGCGCTGGCGATGGCAACTTGGCCTTGCGCGCTCTTCGCGATGTCCGCCTCCTTGCCGCGTCTCGCGCTCAGCTTTTCCAGCTGCGGGTCCAGCAGTGAATCAATGCGGCTGACAAAGAAGCTGGCCACCGAGGCCACCCGTTGCACGGGCTTGCTCTGGGCCACGCGCGCTTCGATGCCCGCGATGTACGCCTCCACCACCTGCCGATAGCGAGGCAATCCAAACAGGAGCGTCACGTTGACGTTGATTCCTTC
>PMCR01000374.1:4364-10791 GCA_003155465.1 Myxococcales bacterium
GCTCTGCACGTCGCGCTGGCTGAGGGCTTCGTAGATTGCCTCAACGCCCTTTCCGTGAAGCGCCATCGCCCGAATGTCCTCGTCGTAATCGTGACTCTCGGCAATCGCCATTTCGAAGATGGACGGATTCGAGGTCATGCCCCGCAGCCCGTCTTCTTCGATGAGACGCCGGAGCCCGCCGCTGGCGATGAGATCGCGCCGGATATAATCCAGCCAGATGGATTGGCCGAGCTCTCCCAGTTCCTGCAGAGGATTAGCTTTCATGGTCGTACCTCCCGCCCTTCTCTGCTAGGGTTCCGCGTCGCTGCCAACTCGCACCCTCGCACGGGCTCTGCTTGCCTATCAGGGGGCAATCTTGTCGCTCAACCACTGGCGCGTCTTCTCGAAGGAGTCCTTCAGGTCAGCGTAGGACTGCTTGAATCCCGTCTTCACGTCATCCCAGCTTGACTCGGTGGCGATCTCGGCTTGGTCGAGTTGCTTCTTTGCCTGGGCCCACTTGCCGCGCGCCGTCCGGAGCTCGACCCTGGCGTCGGCCTTGGCCGCGCCGCTGGCTTTGTCGACTTTGGTGCCAAGCCGATCCAGCTCTTCCTGGATGTTGACCAATTCCTTTCCCATCCTGTCGACAAACTCGGCCTTCTCCGCGTACGCGTAGTCACGCATCGCCTGCGCCACCTCCCTTGTCTCCGCTTTGGCCTTTTCCAGGTGCACCGCCGCGGAGCCTTGCGGCTTCAGTGCTGCCGCTGACTTGCTGTCTCTCGAGTTACAGCCCACCATGCAAGCGCTCGTGATGAAGAACGTCGTGACGACTATTGCGTCTTTCATGTTCAATGCCTTTCAGGCGAACCCGACAGCCGGGGGCGTCTGCGAGGCGCATCCCCCATTGCTGACGGCGCCCTCCAAATTGTCACTATGGGATAGATGCGTGCGGCTCGTGTTCGATTACAATCTCGACCCGGCGGTTGTTGGCGCGGCCTTCGGCGCTGGCGTTGTCCGCGATTGGGTTTCCCTTCCCCATCCCATGGGCCTGGATCAGGTCACCCTGGTAGCCTCGCTGCACCAGGTAGCTACGAACCGCGTCAGCCCGACGCTGCGACAGGTCCATGTTGAAGCTCACGGACCCCTGGGAGTCCGTGTGCCCCTCGACGGTAAGGTGTCGCTCGCGGGTGGTAAGCAGCACCTCGGCCACCTGGTCGAGTCGCGTTCTCGCCTCGGGCAGCAGAACCGCCCGGTTGGATGCAAAGAGCACACTCCCGGAGAGCGTGATAACCATTCCACGGGGCTCCTCCTTGACTGCGGCCAGCTTGGCGAGCGCCGCCTGGGCGTCAGCCGCTCGCTTTTCGGCAGCGGCCCGGGCCTCTTGCTCAGCGGAGAGCTTCTCTGCCGTCGCTTCGCCGCTGCGCTCCGAGGCTGCCAGGGCGGTGCGCGTCTTGCTCAGGTCCTGTTTTGTTTTCGCAACAACCTTGCCCTGCGCTGTCTGGTAGTCCTCTTTGGATTGGGCTTGGCTCTTCTGCTCGATCGAGATCGAGGCAGTAGCCTCAGCGAACTGAGCTTTGCGTTGGGCGACATAGGCGAGGTCTCGCGTCTGATACGAGTCGGGATTGTCGCGGAAGGACTGCTCCGCTTCGGCGAGCGCCTGGTTTGCTACGTGCAACTCCGCCGGGGCGGCCTGGGCCGCGCGCCCAGTGCTTGCGCGCCGGTAGGCTTCTCGGGCGTCGACGAGTTCTGTTGGAGCAGTGGTTGCGCAGCCGGCGAAGACTCCGGCACAGACAAATGCGAGCAAAAGACTATGGGTTTTCATCCGAGTCTCCTTTCACTTGACGGGTTGGCATTTTCCACGATCTACTTGTTTTCCTGCCGGAATTGGCGCACACGATCCACGGCCGCCCGGGCCTCCGCCTTTTCCGCGTCTTCGCGAGAGAGCGCGACGGCCAACTCAGCGTCGGCTTCCGACCGCGACAGCATCGAGACGGCCATTCCCTTCTGGCCTTTCGCGGCCAGCGATTTGGCATTCTCCATTTCCTCCTTGGCCAGCTGCAGATGGAGTGAGGCCTGCGGTACTTTGGCCGCCCCAACCTCCTCAGCCGCCCGGATCCCGGAGGCAGACGCCTCTGTGCGTAGCGGCGGGGCACTTGCGCAGCCTGCGACAATTGTGGTGGCCGCGACGGCCATGGCGAAGGCCATAGTTGCGAGCTTGAATATGTGTCTCATCGGATCCTCCATTTGGTGCTTGGATACGCGTTTCAATCAATACTCATTAGTTCTTCATTCTCTTGAAGGCAGCCTCGAGATCCTTCCATGCGCTCTCAACCCCAGTCTTGAGAGTCGCCCACTTCTCGTTTCCCGCCGCCTTGAGCTCGCAGAGCTTCGATTGCGCGACCTGGTACTTCGCCTTCAGATCGTCGATGCGCCTGCGCTGATCGATCTTCACCTCCGCACCAGCCTTTTCAGCCTTGGCAACCAGTTCGTCGAGCTTGGCGCCCCATTGCCTAAGCTCTGCTTCCATCTTTCCTACGTGCCCTTCCGTAGCTTCCATGAGCTGCTCCTTTCCGTCATCTAGGTCCATTGGAATAGGTTCCTTGCCTTCGTGCCGGTCGGCGGCGGTGATCGTGAAATCGATGCTCTCCGCGCAAATCGCAGAATGTGCGCTACGGCCTCCGTGGCCAGACGTGACACCTCCAGCGGATCGGTACTGTAGTCCGCGGCCCCATCAAATGCGGCCACGACCAACTCGCCGAACTGTGCCGTCCTGTTAGCCTGGGTCTTCATGGTCGTTCTCTTTCCACCGCTGTGCATTTGCCGCTCGCCTGTGGCGAGGTTTCGGCATCCGCGCATACCCTCTACAGCAGCTTTCAGGCCAGCGACGAGGCGCCAGTGACTCCAAGGACTTGCGTCGCGGACCGCTGGATGAGGCCGCGAAGTTCCATCGAAATGACGTACCTGCTCACTCAATTCGAGGGAAAGAGGCGGCCGGCATGCGCACCGCGATCAGCGCTCACAGCGAGCAACCATTGCCCGGCAGGGAAAGGACGTCGGAGTCGAATACGAAGGCGCGAAGGCCACCCAGCCACGCCCTTGCCAATAATCGGCCACACGCAGTAGCGCCGGTCTTCATCGTGATGTCAGAGGCCGCCAGAATTTTGCCGCGGAATTCCAAGAGAGCGAGACGGCCGACGCGCGTCTTTGCATCAACCTCTCATGCTGGGGAATCCGACTGTGCCTTCGCGCTATGGGATTTTGAGCAACATTCCGCGCAGTGGGTCGGCCCCAACAGCGTCAGAATCTTGCTCCACGTATCCTTGTGCACGGCTCTTCGTGGAAGCACGCGTCCCATTGCTGCGGCAGATTTTGCAGCCTGTTGCACGCCTCGCTCGAGTTGCTCCAAGTCGAGGTACTCCTCACCGTCCAAGAGACGCGCGGCTGTCTCTGCCGTGCTTACGGCGGCGACTTCATCGTCGGAAAGCAGCCCTAGAACACCTTGACGGGTACAATTTTGGGTTTGCGCGTCGCTTTTCATGGTTGCTCCAATCAGGTTTGCGTGTTGCGGCTCTCCAAACAATGCTGGTTCAAGCGATCCGTGCACGATGTGTGCCGACGGCGTCGGGAACCTGTCTCCCTGGCGCGCGCCCTTGTGCCCGGTCAATGTGAATGGGCTCCCATTCAATGCGAATCGGTTTGTCAGGTGGGTGTTGACGCGCCCAACTCGTGAATCAGCAGCGTGGGCGCTGCAATCCGCTCATGCGGGCAGCCGCCTCCGCTGCGACAGTGACATGGCACGCGTCGTGCTTGTTGCTCTGTGCGTGATTGCTGCAAGCAACATCGCGGGGCCGCCCGACGGGCCAGGGCCACGTCCAGTTGCCACGCTGGCGATTGCTGCGCCTGCCAGCCCGATCGATGCCGCGCCGAAGAAGTCGTGGAGAGGTCTGCGACGAAATGGGATCATCGCCCTGCTCGCGCTGGTGGCGCTTATGACTGTGGCTGGCGTCGCCTGGTACCGACTGAGCCGACCCACGGGGTCAGGCTTCCGCACGGTGCGGGTGGTGCGCGCCGATATTACCGAACGTGTGACCGCCACCGGCACTCTGCAGCCGGTCATCACCTCGCCGGTCGGCGCGCAGGTATCCGGCATCGTGGCCAAGCTCCACGCCGATTTCAACTCGCAGGTAAAGGCTGGGGATCTCCTGGTGGAGCTGGATCCTGCGCTCTTCCAGAACGCGGTGGCGATGGCGACCGCACAACTTGCGCAGGCCAAGGCGAACCTGACCAGCGCTCACGCGAACGCGCGCGGAGCCGTAAGCGTGCGCGACCGTACGCGACTGCTCGAGCGCAAGTCCCTGGT
The DNA here is from genome assembly GCA_003155465.1 of Myxococcales bacterium. The sequence continues at coordinate 8,701 of PMCR01000374.1, forward strand.
GAGCGGCGCCGATCTGGACGCGAGCGAAGCGGTCTTCGGCCAGACTGCCGGGCAATCGCGCTCGGGCGCCGCGCAGATTGCGCAGGCCTACGCCCAGCTCGACAAGGCCAAATTGGATTACGAGCACTCAATCATTCGCTCGCCCGTGGACGGCACTGTCATCTCGCGGAATATCGATATCGGCCAGGCCGTGGCGGCGACTCTCACAGCTCCCACGCTCTTCACGATCGCGCGGGATCTGCACCATATGCAGGTTCACGCCGCGGTGGATGAAGCCGACATCGGCGGGGTTCGCACTGGCCAGAACGCGACGTTCACGGTCGATGCATTCCGCGACCAGACCTTTGGCGCGGTCGTGCACGAGGTGCGGAACGCGCCGCAGACGCTATCGAATGTGGTGACCTACGACGTCGTGCTCGACGCGGAGAACCCTGACTTGAAGCTTCGTCCGGGTATGACCGCCAACGTGCTGATTCTGATCGTGCAAAAGAGTCAGGTGCCTGCGGTGGCAAACGAGGCGTTGCGCTTCCGGCCGGCGGCCGCGCCAACTGCCGCAAGCAGCGTGAAGGCCGCCGCGAACGCGCAGCAGGGCGCGGCGGTCTACGTCCCGCAAGCCGGCCGCGCCGTGCGGGTTGCGATCAAGATTGGCGTGTCCGATGGGAACATGACCGAAGTGGACGGCCTCGACCCTGGCCGCGAAGTGATCGTCGATGTCGTTCGAGACAAGGGCAAGGCACCCGCTGCCGCAGGGGCAGGCCGTGGCATGTGAACCGATCATCCGGCTCGCGGGCATTGCCAAGACCTACAAGACCGGCGAGGTCGAGGTCCACGCGCTGGTCGATGTGGACCTGACGGTCGAGACGATCGAGATGGTCGCCATCATGGGCCCGTCCGGCTCGGGTAAATCGACGCTGATGAATCTGCTGGGCTGCCTCGATCAGCCCACCAAGGGCAGCTATCTCTTCGAAGGGCGCGAGGTCGCGACTCTGCAGAAGCGTGATCTCTCGGCGCTGCGCCTTTCGGCATTCGGATTCGTGTTCCAGGGCTTCCAGCTTATCGCGCGCACCAGCGCGCTCGACAACGTGGCGCTCCCGCTGGTGTACGCCGACGTGCCAGTGGCGGAGCGCAGAGCCCGGGCCAAGGAGGCGCTCGGGCGGGTTGGGCTTGCCGGCCGCGAGGACCACACCTCCGCGCAGCTCTCCGGGGGCCAGCAGCAGCGCGTGGCCATCGCGCGCGCGCTGGTGAACCGGCCACGCCTGATCCTGGCCGACGAGCCCACCGGCGCGCTCGATACACGCACCTCAATGGAAGTCCTTGGTTTGGTTCAGTCCCTGCACAAAGGCGGAATCACCGTGGTAATGGTCACCCACGAACCAGACATCGCTGCCTACGCCGACCGGCTGGTGGTCGTGCGCGATGGGCGAATCCAGTCGGACAAGAAGCAAGTCCCCCACGATGCGGCGGCCGATCTCGCCGCGATGCCGGAGCAGGCAGCATGAGGGCACTTATATCCATCATCCCGCTCGCGTTCGGTGCGCTCCGGCGCAACGTCATGCGATCGTTGCTGACCGCATTGGGCGTGATCATCGGCGTGGGCGCGCTCATAGTGACGGTCGCGTCCGGTGAGGGCTCCAAGGCCGTGCTGCTGGAGCAGCTCGCGACTCTAGGAACCAACCTTTTGATCGTGCTCCCAGGCTCCAGCACCCTGGGCGGAGCGCGTGGTGGGCCAGGTTCCGGCAAGCCGCTCACCCACGCCGACCTGCTCGCTATCATGAATGGGGCCAGCGCGGCCCGCTACGCCGCACCGCTGGACCGAACCGTCGTGCAGGTCGTACTCGACAACCAGAATTGGCTCACCACGGTCTACGGATCCACGCCCGAGTTTTTCGCCATTCGCGAATGGTCGCTCGCGCATGGGCGCTTCTTCAACAGCAGCGAGTCCGACTCGGGCGCCAAAGTGTGCGTGTTCGGACAGACCGTGGCGAAGCAGCTTTTCGGCGCGAGTGAACCGCTGGGCCAAGTCGTGCGTGTAAAGTCGATGCCCTGCCAGGTCGTGGGCGTTCTCGCGAGCAAGGGACAGTCCTCGCAAGG
>PMCR01000067.1 GCA_003155465.1 Myxococcales bacterium
CGGGAGGCGGCCGGGACACGTCAGCCGTGGGCCACCCTGGGCAACCATCGTCACCGTACACCTTTGAATTGTGATCAGGCAAACCCGTCGGCAAGTGGGGCTGGCTTGGTGCCATCGTCTCATTTTCAGCTGGTGCAGTAAGAGGGCCAAGAATGAGAATTTGGGCGGAGTTGTCCACAATTAGGACCAGTAGAACAAAAAGGAGAGCCACACAGGCTCTCGTCTCTTGTCTATGGTTGGGCTAAATTCTGGGGATAACTCGCCCTCTACGAACAAATTTGGCCCCCTTACTTGTACCGCCCCCATTTGAAATGATGTTTGTGGACTGATCTTGGTCCACGGAACACTCGGGCGTTCTTGGTCGCTCTCCCGGTGTCCCCGGTTCTTTTCCTGCCACCACCCTCCTGGGGGCGGCGTCCGTACCTTACGGAACGCCGCCAAACCGGTCAAGGGACAGGTGGATCTCAGAAATGCCCACCTGTCACGCGTCGGCAAGACCGACGCGCGTGCTCGCGGTTTTGCCCGCGCCTAGGTTCACCGGCTTTGCCGTTTTGGATGGAATGGGAATCGCTTCGACAGGTTTCGCTTCCTGGAACCTGCGCGCGGCGAGGAGCGACGCGGAACGCGTTCTCCTTCTTCGCAAGCGGCTCGCTGCTGCGCTGTCGCGCTTCCACCCCACTGTCGTTGTCGTCGGGATTCGCAATTGGAAGTCGGCCGCGGCGACGGAAATGCAAGAGGCGGCAGAACAGATCGCCCTCCGGCACGGCCTTCCTGTCGTCCGTCGCCGCGTCGTCGACTCTCGGAAGCTTCTTCTGGGCCGGCCCGGCGGCAGTGCCAAGAATGCTCTTGCCCATCAGCTGGTCCGTGGATTCTTTCCCCGACTGGCTGCGTGGAAGAAAGGCGCGAACTCCTCCCGATACCGGTGCCACGCATTCTCGGCCCTGGCACTTTGTCTGCATGAGCTTGCGCTTCGCGCACCGCTTTCAGCCGCTGCCATTTCCAACGCCGAGGCCTTGAGTGTGAGCGGCTGGAACACGTTTCTCGCCGAGCAAGCCCGCAATTTGTATCCGCAAGAAAACCTATGAACAACCCGACTTCATCGAATTCCGTCGGAGATCTTGAGATTACCCTCTGCCGCTTCGGCCGCTCCTGCTCGCTCACCGGCGCGGAACTGGCGCGGCTTCTCGACTCGCCGGGCATCGTCATCCGACTCGCCGCCATCCTGTACGCCCGTAGTCGTCCCTCCGTGTGGAGGGAAGGGACTACAGGGGCCACCCAGCAGGAAGAAACGAACGAACCGAACGGAACAAGAACAGACTCAAAGCAACGTTCGTTCTGGGATGAGAGGAACAGGGGAGAAGGGATTTCGGCCTGTCGACAAGGCGTCGAGCAGACCGCCAGCTATCTGGCCGACAAGCTAGGCGACGCCAAGAGCGTGGCCTTCTTCCGCCGCGTCGCCGAAGTCCTTCCCGCCGAAGTGATTCGCGATGCACTCGTTGCCGCGCTCGACCTTCGGCCATCGGACATCCGCCGCTCCCGCGCCGCCTACTTCACTAGCCTCGTCATGCCGCATCTGCGACGTTGCGAGCCGAAGCCTTGACCCACCACTCACATGTACCGAACTCCACCCAAAAGAACACCGCGCGTAGCCGCCATTGTGGCCCGCCGCCTCGCCGCCGCACTCGTCGTGCTGGACCCATGGGAGGTGCGCGTGGCCATGATCGCTTCGGTCGCAACGATCCGGCTGGCCCTCCTCCGTGAGCGGCCGACGGCGGTCGCGACCAATCGGCGCTGGCCCTGGCTCCGACGGACGGGTCTAGATCTCGCCCCGGCAGATCTACTGACCGCAGATCCAGTCCCTGCCGACCATCCCGAGCTGCGCCGGTTTGCCGGCACGAGGGATGAGCCACTGTTGCGCCGCGCTCTTGCCCTTGCCGATCAAATCCTCAACCAAGCCCTACATGACCAAATCCTTTCCGAAAACCGATCTCGTTCGTCTACTGGCCCTGCCCGCGCCGATGCGGTTGTTGGCACTGCTGGCCGCCTTCCGGTTCCTCACAGTGTCCGATCTCACCGTGGTCGGCATCGACAACGGCGAAGTGGAAGCCGCTGAGGCAGTCCGTTCCATCTTGCGCTTTCAGCTCCAACGGCGCATGACCGATCCGGCCCCGACTCAGGTGCTGGCGCTCTCGCGCGCCGGTGCACTTGAGCTCGCTCGGGCGATGGATGTGGAACCAGGCACGCTGCCGCACTCGACCCGGTCCAACTCCTCACGCTCGGTGATGTTCCTCGACCATACGCTCGCGCGCAACGGCTTCGCCCTGTCCCTTGCCGGCATGAAGTGCGAAAGGGACGGGAGCCCCATTCTTCTCTCGTGGGAGCATGACCGCGACCGGCTCGCTGACTCGGTGGCAATGATGGCAAACACCAGCCAGTTTTGCCGCCAGCCACTCGAAGCTGATGGGTTCGCCGTCTGTCATGGACCACGCGGCATTGAGGGACTGCTGGTCGAGGTAGACCGCCGCACCGAGCCCGTCGGGTATCTTGGTCGCAAATACGCCGGCTATCTCGAATGNNGTTGCGCCCGACGAGAAGAGGACGGCACGATTGCGCGCTGCCTGCTTGGAATCCACCCACGGGAAGGCTGGCGGCTTGTTCTGGTTTGGCGCCGAAGATGCGGTCGCAAAGCACGGAATCATGGCGCCCATCTGGTCCACCGCCAAAGTCGA
>PMCR01000519.1 GCA_003155465.1 Myxococcales bacterium
TCGTCGACCTCATCTTCGAACATGAAGTCCATTATCAAAGCCCTGAATTCACGACAACTTCGGCTAGTAACACAGCTGACTGCAACGTGCAACAAATCCCACCGCGTGGCACCACCAATGCAAGGCGTTTCTTGCCCCGATCGCCAGGGCAAACTCATTATTTGCAAGTTATTTCAATTAGTTATGTAGTGAAGCATAGAATGCTACATAAAGTCGAAGAAAACCGTGGCGAAGCAGGCTGGCAGGCGTGGCGTTGCCAGGTGCCGCTGTTGTAGAAGAGGTCCAGGCCGCAGATGCGCTACTTCGACGCCCGAGTCATTGAGAACCGTTCCCTCGGCGGCGGTTACTTCATTCTTCGCCTTGGGGGATGCGAACCCCTAGCGGGGAGCCGGCCCGGACAGTTCGTGATGCTTCGCGGTGATTGGGGACGTGATCCTCTCTTGCCGCGGCCGCTGTCGCTCCTGTCAGTGCCTCACGAGGGGCGCGCAGACTTGCTCGCGAAGGTAGTTGGCAAGGGCACAGCGTTAATGGAACGGTCTCCTCCCGGGTCGCGAGTTTCAGTCCTGGGACCCCTTGGCAACAGCTTTCCCGCGCCTTCGGCCGACGTGACCGACCTACTTGTGGCTGGGGGCGTCGGTTTGCCTCCCCTCTTCATGCAATCCGAGGCAGCCGCGGGCCTCGGCCTAGCCGGCAGATCGGAGATGCTCTACGGTGGCAAAACATCACGCGACCTCGTCCTGCTGGGCGAGATGCGCGGCCTAGGAATCGCCATCCACCTGGCCACCGAAGACGGCTCGCTGGGCCGCCGGGGCCGTGTGACGGACGAGCTGGAAGCCCGCCTCGACTATTGGCGCGCAGCGGCCTCGCCCCGGCGCCTGCGCATCATGGCCTGCGGCCCGCGCGAGATGCTCTGGGCCGTGGGACGCATTGCCCAAAGTTGCGACATCGAGTGCTATCTCTCACTTGAGGAGCATATGGCCTGCGGCATCGGCGTCTGCCTGGGCTGCGCAGTGGCGGCGCAGACGCGCCCGTACCGCTACGTGTGCAAGGACGGTCCGGTGTTCCCTGCCCGCGAGGTGATGGTGCACGCGACGCCCGCATTGGCCAGCCCGCGCGAAGGGGGTACGCGATGACATCCAGCCTCGACACGCGGGAAGAAGGAGCGCCAGCGCTCCTTGTGACCTGCGGCGGAATCGAGTTCCGGAATCCTGTGCTGACCGCGTCGGGCACCTTCGGCTATGGCCAGGAGTTTGACACGCTGCTTTCTTTGCGCAACCTGGGGGGACTGGTGACCAAGGGGATCTCGCCCGAGCCGCGCTTCGGCAATCCACCCCCGCGCATCTGCGAGACAGCCGCCGGTATGTTGAATTCCATTGGCCTGGAGAACGTCGGAATCGAGGCCTTTGCTCGGGAAAAGCTGCCCTTCCTGCGTTCCTGCGGGACCCGCGTGCTGGTCAACTTCTTCGGCACCACGTTCGACGAGTATGTCGACTGCGGCGCCCGCCTGGCCGCGCTCGACGGGGTTGATGGCCTTGAGATGAACGTGTCATGCCCCAACATCAAGGCGGGAGGAATCGAGTTTGGCCGTGATCCGTCGGTGCTCGGTGACCTCGTGAAAGCCTGCCGCGCTGTCATCCGCAAGCCCTTGTGGGTGAAGTTGACACCCAACACGTCGGACATCGTGGCCCTGGCGCGCGCCTGTGCTGACAACGGGGCCGATGCGGTATCCATGATCAACACCATCACCGGAATGGCCATCAATGTACGCACCCGCCGGCCGAAGATCGCGACGGTGTTTGGGGGCCTGTCCGGTCCGGCCATCAAGCCGGTTGCCCTGCGCATGGTCTATCAGGTGCATCGGGCAAAGATCCCCATTCCCATCTGTGGAATAGGCGGCATCCAGGACGGCACCGACGCGATCGAGTTCCTGCTCGCGGGAGCCAGCTGTGTGCAGGTCGGCACGCAGAGTTTCGTTGACCCAGCCTCGGCGGAACGGATCATTCGTGAGATCGAGGAGTACTGCCGTGCCCAGGGCGTGGCTGACGTGCGCGAGCTGATCGGCGGGTTGGCCACGGGCCCACAGGCGCGTCCGGCCACGGGATGATACACGCTCCGCATGCCGCGCACCCACTAACGTATCTCGTCGTCGTGTGGGGAGCCCGCCGTCCCTTCGTGACAGTCAGCCCACCCTACCCAACCCGCGCGCTTCGCGCGCTCCCTCGCCGGCGCTGCGCGTGGCGTGCCATCGCGCAGCGCCGAGCGCAGCGAGCGGGGAGGGGCGGCGGGTGTGGGCAGAAGGGCGAAGCGAACCCTTTCAGGGTTCCCATCTCAACGTCCGCACGGCCCACCGGGTTACGTCGAATTAGCCGAGAGGAAATACGCCGGAAACTTTGGATCGCTAATCTTCTTTTCGGTTGGTTCACGAAGAGGATTGAAGCCAAAGCCAAGCCCCTCTAGTCTTTGCGCCCGGTGACCCATGAAAAAGATCGAAGCAATCATCAAGCCTTTCAAGCTGGATGACGTGAAAGACAGGTTACGCGAGATCGGCGTCCAGGGCATGACGGTTTCGGAAGTCAAGGGATTCGGGAGAACTGGGGGCAGGAAAGAGGTCTATCGCGGCTCCGCCTACGTCGTGGATTTCGTGCCCAAGGTCCGCATCCAGATCGTCGTCAAGGACGACATGGTCAAGGATGTGGTGGAAGCTATCATGTCGGTGGCCCGAACCGGCCACATCGGGGACGGGAAGATTTTCGTATTGCCCGTAGAGGAAGTCATTCGCAT
>PMCR01000421.1 GCA_003155465.1 Myxococcales bacterium
TCCAACCACAGGGCATCGTCGAGCGGCCCTTTGAATCCGGCCGCGGTTCGCCGCTCCATGTGCTTGGTCTTGATCATGCGAATGCAGTCGGCCGTGCGGCTGTCCTTGGCGCGCATGGCGGCCTTGAGCAGATCCTGAAGCTGGGTTTCTATGGCCATGGTCGTGTCCCTTTTTCGCACCCTGACGGGCGGCCCGAGTCTGCCTCCCATCACGTCGGCCGTGAAGCAGATTCACACCACGGGCACGCATTTGTGCCACGCTATGAGTCGCGCAGCCTATCGAGGCGATCGGTTGTGGTCGTAGCCGCAGTCGTCCTCGTGGACGTGGCCGTTGCCGAAGGTGACCAATCCAGCCACTTTCAGGTCTACCGCCAGATCTGCCGCCACGACCTCATGCGGCTATCGGAAGTCTGCGGTCTTGGCCCGCCGATTGCTATGGATACTAGCTAGGAATACACTTCTTCCTGAGGTTGCCCATGCTACGCAATGCAAGCTCGCTCGCCATCGTGCTTGTTCCCCTTTTCTTCGGGGGCCTGGGTCGCATGGCCGTTGCCCAGGAAGATGTCGAGGGATCGGTTCAGCTTGCGGCTGCCGGCGAAGCGCAGCAAGCGGTACCACCCGAGTACGGCCCACCGCCCAGCACCGCTGCTGAAACGGATCCGGCGCCTCCGCCCATTCCGCCCAACAGCGAGGGGGCGGCATTTTCGGTTCCGGGCGGAGGATACTGCTACGTAGGGCCTCATCCAGTCGACACGCGGTCCGCGGGCGGCGGGCCTTGGGACGAGACGCCGGGCGCGCACATGCACGCGTACCCGCCGTTGGATCTGCGGCTGTTCGAGTTGAGAGACGGCTGCTACTACTTCGTCGGGGATCCGCGCGACTTTGGCTACGCCGGCCCCACCTACAGCTACTACGGCGCACACCCGATCCTCGACATCTATGGCGGCGGTTGGTGCTTCATGATCGGGCCCCACACGCACCTTTGGCGGCCCTGGTCGGCGCACTTCACATTGGTTGGTCCCTGGTACTACTGGGAAGGGCCCTATGACCCGTTCTTCTGGTCCTACTGGCCCTACTACTCGTTCTATTATCGGAGCTACTACCCCCACTACTACGCGGGTGGCCGCTTTCACCATGGCGGCTACGGCGTGGCGCCTCCCATCCACCGGGTGCCGCCGTCCTCGCATGCCGCCGGATCATCTGGGGCCGGTTGGACGGGCTGGCGCGGCTCAACGTCGGGTCAGACCGGTGGTGGCTGGCGCGGCTCAACGTCGGGCCAGACCGGTGGTGGCTGGCGCGACTCGGCGTCTGCGCCGCGGCCAAGTGGAGCCTCGACCGGCACGTATCGGGCGGTAGCGCCGGCTGCGGCGGCCGCCCAGTCTCGACCTTCCCCCGCTGTCGTCCCCAATCGATCTGCAGCCCCTGCCGGCCACGGCTGGACAGGCTCTCCTGGTTTCAGCGCGCCGGCCGCGCGATCCTTCGGTGGCGGCGGCGTTGGGCGCAGCGGGGGTGGCTTTTCGCGCGGCGGTGGCCGTCGTCGCTAGCTTCTACTCGGCCGGTTTGACGTTCACCAGGGTGAAGACGTAGTCCTGGAAATCGCCGTCACCGTCCTCATCCACCACGACCAGCAGGGCGTCGGGGACCCGGGCCCCGCCTCGACTGCGCAGGGGGTAGACGCGCATGGCGTGCTTGGCAGCGTCGCTGTTGCGCTGGTCTTCCGAGTACAGCGTGCGCTTGGGCAGCTTGGCGAAGATCCCAAACGGCGCCTCACCCGGGTCGAAACTGGTCTGCCCTTCGCCATCCAGTTCGGGGTTGAGCGTCTGGTTGTGTCCCTTGGCGATGCTGCCCATCGGCCTTGTGACCAGCTTGCCGCCCTCGATGGCATAGGTGCCATAGGATGACGTTTCATCTTGGGAGTAGCGTGCGACGACGTACAGGCCGACGCTGCCGGTCTTGACGTGCTGGAACAGGCCAGATTTCACTTCACCGTCCGCTTTCGCGTCCGAGGCGAGGGTGGCCGGGCCGGTGGCGCCCACGTCTGGCGCGTAGCCCAGGGTTTCGAGGATTTGCGACAGGGCAGGCTCGCTGGCCAGATCGGTTCCCTTGCTGACCAGAGCCGACACATCGCAGGGCGGGCCATCATCGTCCTCTGAACGTACGATGCGGAGGCGCGCACGATGTACGCCGGTCTCGGTGTCGGCGGGTGGCGCAAAGCCCACGCTCACGGTCACCGCCTGACTAGGCCGCAGCAACAGCGGCAAGGGGGGCCGGTCGGCCAGCTTGAAGGTGGCGGCCTGAGCCCCCACGATCGCCAGATCGTTCACCGCAACCGATTGCCCGCCGGTGTTACGGATGGTCACCGATTCGCTCGCCGTGGCCACGCCCCGCACGCCCGAGAAGAACAGCTCCAGCGGCAGTACCTCGAGTGGCTCGTGCATCTTCTCCAGGCGCGGAGCGGCTGGGGGTGGCGCCTTCTCCGGCGCCTTGGGCGGCGGCGCCGTCGCGCAGGAGATGCTCAGCAGACCAAGAAGAAAAGAGCGGCAGCGCGTTTTGAGCATGGGCATCATCCTGCTAGGTTGCGGCTGATCAGGCCACCGGCCCGGCGGCCGGTCAATTGTTTCCGTGCGGGAAGAAGGAATCGTCAAAGCTGAACTGGGTCCAGTGATCGAAGGTGATGGCGCCGAAAAGGTTGACCGCCACCGCCCACACCAGCAGCCCCTTCCACAGCGGAGTGAGCCGGCGATTCCCCACCGCAAGCAAGATGATGAGGAAGACCATGTAGTCCAGGCTGAAGCGATAGCCGAACTGGATGTAGCCCGAATTCTGGTAGAGCAGCGCGGGTAGGGCGGTGAACAGGATCGTGATCCACAGACCACGCGCCAGCGGGCTGCGCTCGGCTGGCATCACGGTGTAGGCCAGATTCGGCGAAGTCACAAGCAAGGACATGCCATGCGCGCCGACTTTCACGTAGGGGTATTGCGCGAGAAAGCGCGGCAGCAAGACCAGTGCGCACGCCAGGTTGCGCGACAGGAAGTGCACGTTGACCAGACCCCATTTCTGGATCCGGTCCTGCCACGCGATGTTCAGGTATTCGTGGCCGAACACGGTGAACTTGCCGAAGCGCAAGAAGTTGTGGGTCAGGATCACTGCCAAGAGCGTCCCGGCGGCCAGCGAGAAACGCAGGCACTTTCCCAGCAGGCCAGGGGGCAACCCCTGTCTGAACAACTGGCGCAGGCGGGCCCAGCCGCCGGTGGTGCGCACAGCTTCAAAGAAGAACAGCGGGAACATGTACCCGAGCGACGTGCGCGTGGCAAAGCCCAGCGCGATGAACACCCCAGCCAGGACGGGCCGCGACGCCTCGAGCGTGGCCCAGGCATAGCCAATCACACAGGTCACGCCGATAACGTGGGCGGTGTACCAGACTTGGCCCAGGACCGAACTATAGAAGTAGACTGATCCCGCCCCCAGCATGACGGTAAGCCAAAGATCGTCGGCCACGCTGCGCTTGCTGTAGCCGCGCCGTCGAAGATTGCGCAGCAGCAGAAAGAGCAACACTGGATTGAGCGCCGCCCATATTACGGTGAAGAGCACGTCGTTGAACGCCAGGTGCCAGATCGCCACGAAGGGCAGCATCAGCACCGCGGGGAACGGTGGAAAAGACACATAGCGGATCCAGGAACGCGAGACGATGTCTTCCTTGTCGATGGTCTCGGACAGGCCGCGCAGGGGATAGAAGCGATCGGTGGGGCCGACGGTGCGGAACTGGCCCTTGACCGTGCGGCCGTCCTTGAGGTGCAAGACCTCGACCCGCGCCCAGTCGTTCTCGTTGGGCGGGCTGGCGGCCAGGTCCAGGCGGCCGTGCNNTCAGCCAGATACACGAAATGGTTGTACGCGGAATGCTGCCGCAGTCGCCCGTCCGAGGCACCCAGGTAGGCGCCCAGAAATACGACGTAGATGATTGCCAGCGCCCAGCGGCTGGAGAACAGACGTTCGAACCGATTCATGGCGGCAACTGCTCCTGGCGCGGGGGGAGCGCCTTGCGCTGATAGACGACAACGAACGGCACGCCTTCGTGGGCATACACCTGGGCGGGCTGGGTGGTCTGAAAGGCCTCCCAGTGCAGGTAATCGTAGACCGCGAAGTGTTTTTCCAAGATGACCACGCCAAGATCCGACTGCGCTACCAACGGCTCGCCCACGCCCATGTCACCGATTCCCACCGGCAGCCGGCCATCGCGAGCATACATGACGATCGCGTCGTGAAGAACATCATGCCAGTAGATGCGGTTGGACGGGGGCCGATGCGCCTTAATCCAGGGCAGAAGCGGCAGCACGGAATAGCCCCAAAACTGCCGGTTCATGCCCAGCGACGCGCCACCCGCAAATCCCCCAGCCAGGAGATTGTAGTGGCCCACGCCGTCAGGATGCGAGCGCTGGGTTTCAGCCACCGCCGGCAGGCACAGCAGGCCGGCCAGGGTCGCGGGCAAGGCCCGGGCAAGACGCGAGGGACGCACCAGCGAGTTCGCCCGGCGCGTGACCCAGGCCAGGCCCACGCCGGCCAGCATGGCCAAGAAGGGCATGGCAGGCAGAAAGTGCTTCACCCCGCCGAAGATCGGCGTCGAGGGAAGCGCCAGGGTTGCCAGAGGCCCCAGGATCTGCACCGCCAGGAACATGCCGGGCGCCAGGTCCACATCCGCGCCCGGCCGCAGCCACGAGGCGCGCGACCCGGGTTCGGGCGGCTCCAGACTGACCAGGGGGGGCTGGTCCGCCGGCACCTCCTTTCGACGCCGGCGGGACAGCACCACCGCACCCGCAGCCGCCAGGGCCAGGGTGGTGACCGGCAGGGTGAAACCCGTCGATACAAAGGGGAAGGTCGCGCGCAGCAGCCAGCGGCCGGTTTGGGCCGGCGGCGGGGGCAGGTTCCAGTTTTGGCCCAGGTACTCGAAGTTGTAGTGCTCGTGTTGCGTGTGCCGCTGCACCCACTCGCGCGCGCGCGCCATCGGCGCGTGCCACAGCCAGGGCCACAGCGCGAACAAGACGATGGGGCCCAGAGTGGCCATGGAGAGAAAGGCCAGGGGGACGCGGGGCGGGCGCAGACGGAGGAAATCACCCCGCCGCATCCACAGGTAGTGGACCAGCAGGAAGCACGGAATCAGCCAGGCGTTGTGCTTGGTGGCCAGGGCGAGGCCATAGAAGACGCCGCACAGAATGCCCCAGCGTGGCGAGCGCAGCGATTTCCAGTAGGCCAGCGCCACCAGCACGGCCATGACCGCGATGGGCGCATCGAAGCACGAGATTTGGGCGTGGAAGAAGGTGTGCGGCTGCGCGATTGAGAGTACCGCCGCGCCCGCCGCGGCCCAAGGCCCGACAAAGCGGCGCGCGAATCCGTAGACCAGCGCCACACCCAGGCCGGCCAGCAGGATGGCGGGGAAGCGAAACGCGGTCGATTCGCGAGCAAACAGGGGCAGGGTCCGATGCTTGCCGTGCACCGCGATCGGGTGCAGGCCCTGCTTGGGCCCGACGCAGTCGCAGCGATGGAACAGGCGCCACGACAGGCCATAGAGGGTCTTCATCAAGGGCGGGTGCTCGTGGTTGTCGCCCCAGTAGCTGTCGACCACGGTGCGCGAGAAGGCGCGCCCCGGCTTGCCCGCACGCACGGCATCTCCGACCTCTTCGAACCAGCCCCAGTAGCGCTCGCCGGCGCGGAAGTATTGCGCTTCGTCTCGGGCCAAACCTTGACGGCCCTCGACCGCCAGCAGCCATGCGCTGGTCGCCAGCGCGAGTGCGAGCGGCACGATGAAGCGCCTCCATCGCCGCGTCGGCTGCCCAACCTGGTCGGCCATCAACTGCGCGCCTCCGCGGCCAGACCGAGATAGCGAGAGTTGGGGTCATCGACGGTGATCTCGAAACGCACGCTCTTCAACTGGCCGGCCAGCGCGGCAGTGTCGAACTTGCGCAGGGTCCACCCGCTCAGGCTGCCCGCCTGGATTCGCCCCATCTCGCGACCCTGCACCAGCACGCGAAGACTGACGGTTCCCTTGCCCGCTTTGCGCAGCCACACGTTGTGCAACCCGGCCCCCACCACCAGCTCGCGGCCCAAGGGCACGTTGTCGTATTCAATGACGGTGCTGCTGGGGCCAGCGGGCTGCAGGGCCAGAGCCAGGTGGGGGCTGGTGTCGATTTCCAGCAGCTCGGGCTTGACTGAACGGGAGGGAAGGTCCGGGCATTCGAAGCGATCGGGCAGGCGGGAGCACCAACTGACTTGGCCGCCGGGCGCGACACGCGAGACCACTGCGTGGTTCCACTGTGCCACGAAATCGAACGACACCTGCGCGGCTGGCCGCTCAAAGCGCCGCAGGGTGAGCGCGCCGTGGCGGCTCGACTGCGCCACGCGACTGGCTTTGGTTTCCGTCGCCCGCGCTCCCCGCTGCGAGATCTCCCAGATGCGGCCGAAGCGGGCGGCGTCGAGTCGCCCGGCCACGGGAATCGGGATCAGATCGCCCAGGTGCAGGCGCAGCAGCGGGTCAGCCCACGCAGGCGCCGCCACGATCAGGTCGCCCGGGCGAAAACCAACCCGAACCTCGGCGGCTGCCGCGCGCCAATCCCGATCCGTCGGTGCGCGCAGCGGCGCCAGCAGGGCGTTGGCAGTTTCGACCAGGGCCAGCACAACAATCCCCGCGGCGCAGGCGTAGGCCAGGCGATGGCGCCGAAAAGAATCTGCGTCGAGGAGACTGCCTGGTTTCACCGCTCGGCAGCGTACCGCAGTCGCGCCAACAGGGCGAGGGTATCCGACAGCACCGCTGCGCTGGCCTTTCCCGGTCGCCAGCGATAGCCTTTGCGGCATGGTGAACAGCCGGACTGCCACCGTGGAGCGCCTGCTGGAGCTGCGGGCCGAGATTCTGAGTGAAAGCGACGCACCATCGCGCGAGGCCGAGCGAAGCGAGCGGGGTGAGGTGGCGGGTGGGGGGGGCCGAAGAGTTTGGGAACCCTTTCAGGGTTCCCATGTGAACTCGGGCGCAAGGACCGCGCGATTCAGGCTCATTCAAGATGCCCATGGCCGCACATCACGCTCAGTCATTTAGGGAAGGAGGACACCATGGAATTTCGCGAAGTCGTGAAGCAACGTCGGTCGCTACGCTCGTTTGCCCCGGTGGAAGTGAGCGAAGCTCTCATCAAGGATCTGGCCGCCGTGGCGGGGTTGGCCCCGTCTTGTTCGAACAAGCAGCCCTGGCGCTTCGTGTTCGTGCGCAGTCCGGGCCTGTTGGAGCGCATGGTCGCGACCCTGGCACCAGGGAATGCGGACTGGGCCAAGCAGGCCTGCATGATCGTCGTAGTGTGGTCACAGGCCGATCTCGACTGCCGGACGCCGGATGG
>PMCR01000257.1 GCA_003155465.1 Myxococcales bacterium
GGGAGAACTCGATGTCCAAGATGTCAACGGTTGTGGCAGCCATTTTCGTAGCTGGCCTGCTGGGACAGGCGTGCAGCAAGTCCGGTCTGAAGAGCAAAGCAGGCGATGCGGGAGCGGCAAGCGGGGGCCAGGCAGGCAGCACAAGCAGCGGCGGAACCACCGGCGGCACTGGTGGCACGATTGGTTCCGGCGGAATATCTGGGACAGATGCCGGTGTGGACGCGGGTGCTTCGGATGCCGGCGGCTCAAACGAGGCTGGTGGAACTGCTGGCAGCTCCGGAAGTGGTGGCACTGNNACTGCCCAGCGGAGCGCGAGTGCTACACCTGGCAATCCGGCTGTTTCCCAGTCATGTGCGTGTTGCCCGAGGGTGTGCATTGCGACGATCCGTTGTCGTGCAATCCTGGCGATACACCGGCAACGCCGGAAGACTGTGTGGGGTACCCAAGTCCCTGCTACCAGAACATTCTGTGTACGNNAACCAGTTCAAGTCAGTCAGCGCTGGTTGGTACCAAACATGTGGCGTGAAGACCGACAGTACCATCGCCTGCTGGGGCGAGGACAGTCCGCCCGCCGGCACCTTCGCCTCCGTTAGCGCGGGTTTTGAATTCACGTGCGGGTTGAAGACCGACGGCACTATCGCCTGCTGGGGCGCCAACACCGATGTCGAAACTGGCGACTTTATCGGCCAGGCCACTCCGCCGGCAGGTACTTTCGTCTCTGTTAGCGCGGGTGGCTACCACGCGTGCGGGGTAAAGACCGATGGCACCATCGCCTGCTGGGGCGCCGGTGTTCCCGAAACATCGGGCCCTGACGACTGTGGCCAGGCCACTCCGCCCGCAGGCACTTTCGCCTCGGTCAGCGCAGGTTGGTACCACACATGTGGCGTGAAGACCGACGGTACCATCGCCTGCTGGGGCATGGACGATAATGGCGACGCCACGCCGCCGGTAGGCACCTTCGCCTCGGTCAGCGCCGGTAGTTTCCACACATGCGCGGTGAAGACGGATGGCACTATCGTCTGCTGGGGGTGTGTGCCCAACCCCACGGTGTTCGGCCGCGCATGCGCATACGACTACGGTCAATCTCTGCCACCTACAGGCACCTTCGTCTCCGTCAGTGCCGGTTTTGACCACACCTGCGGGGTAAGAACTGACGGCACCGTCGCTTGTTGGGGTGAAGACCTTCATGGTGAGTCAACGCCACCGGCAGGTACCTTCGCCTCGATTAGCGCGGGTTTTGATTTCACGTGCGGGGTGAAAACCGACAGCAGCGTCGCCTGCTGGGGCGAGAACAGCAACGGCCAGGCGTCCCCACCGTAGGGGGCATGGCCATATCAACTTGCGCCCATCGCAAGGTTGGCAATCATCGGAACCCGTTGAGGTCCGGTGCCCCAGTTCGGAACAAAGCAGGTGTTGCGTCCGGGCCTTGTGAAGAAACCAAAACGCAGAGCCACAAC
Organism: Myxococcales bacterium; assembly: GCA_003155465.1. The sequence continues at coordinate 1,458 of PMCR01000257.1, forward strand.
GGAGGACTCCTCCGTCTCCGTCGCCGCCTCCGTCCCCGAATCCCAGGCCGATTCTCGGACGCCCCTGTCCGCGGCTTGCCCGGCCGGCATAGGCCCCGGACAGGCTGGCATGGTGGAGGCCATTTTCTTGTGCGGTTTTCGCACGGCATGCCCGTTGCTTTGGGCTGGCACATGCATCTTCCAGGTCGGTACATCATCTCCTCTTTGCTTGTAGTTCTCATGTGTCTTGCCGAACGGCCGGCCACCGCGGCCTGGTCGCTGGCGCTTGCCGGGAAAGTCGAACGCGTGGCGGCCGCCGGGGATCGAGTGGCTGTGGTGCGAGACGGAACTGTTATCCTGTTGCGTGAGGACGGCACTCCCCTGGGACGGGTGGAGGATGTCCCGGCGCCGCCCTCGCGTCGCAAGACGCGCATCAGCGCCCGCGAAGAGGAGGACGTCCTCGATTTCCTCGGCATAGACGAGAGCGAGCAAGACACCTCATGGGTGGAAGACGAGTTGAACGACGAAAGCACACTGTCTGAACGGCGCGCGAGGCGGGGCGGGAACTCCGTCCAAGCTTCGACCCGTGCGGGTTCCGCACCCGCGATCGCGGCAGCGGAGCAGGAGATCTGGATGGCGACCGGGCGTGGCCTTTGGCGTCTGTCACCAGAGGGCGATCTCGTGCACGTGGCCGGTCGTGACTTGGCCGGCGCTTTGTTGGCTGCTGGCCCTGATCGCCGGCTGCTCCTTGCTTCCGGAAACCAGGTCTGGCTCGTGTCCGCGTCGGATGGCGCCCGCCGCTTCCTCGCCACACTCGCGTCAGTGCAGCATGTGGCGCTTTCTCTCTCCGGACAGCGCACGGCATGGGCCAGTCGCAGACAGGTGCTGTGGAGTGAGAGCAGCAACGAAGGACCCAGCCAGGCCCTGCCCTTGCCTGAACCTATCACCGACCTGAAGTTCTGCGGCGAGACCCTGTTCCTCCTGTCACGCAGCGGCCTGGCGATTCTCTCCCCCGAAGGTGTGCCTGAGCTGCGCTCGGCGCGCCTTGCCGCGCGGCACCTGGTCTGTCCCGCCGACGGCGTCGGTCCGTGGCTGGCCACCGGGCCGGACCTGCTCGTGTCCTACGACGAGGGTCGCACATGGTCGTCGCTGCCCATCCCCCGCGGCGTGCATCCCCTCGACGCCGCCATAGGCAACTACTGCCTGTGGCTGGCAACCGACAAGGGGCTCTACTGCTCTTCGCCGAATCAGCCGATTCCCGGTGAGTTGGCCGCCAACGACGAATCTCTACCTGCCCCGCGGTTTGCCGGACCGCACGAAGCATCTTGGTGGTCGTCATTCTTGCCCCGTCTGACCGTGCGTGCCGGGGCGACCGTTGCGGCTGGCCGGCGTGAGTATCAGACCGTGGCCCTTGCCAGCTTCCCGCTCGATGCGCCACGGCCGCGGGCTGTGCTGGTGGCTGACAACGACGAAACCCCTCCACCACCTGTGACCCGGCCCGCCGATCTGGCCCTTCCAGCGGATTCCGAGGCGGATTGCCTGGTCGTGGCACGTGCCAAGGCGGTGGAGTTGGCCATGGTGGAGCCGGAACGGGGCCGGTCATATGTCAACCGGGCACGCCACGCGGCCTGGCTACCCGAGATCCGCTTGCGCGTGGATCGGCGTCTTGGACGCAGCGAGTCTTTGGATCAGCCTGCGACCTCCACCGCCATCACTTCCCCTCTTGGGGTGGACACCGTGGATGACGTACGATACGAGGCGCGAGTCACTTGGGACCTGGCCAAGCTGGTCTTCAGCAGTGACGAGCTTGCTGCCCAAGCCCAGACGATCCACATGGCTGAAATCAGACGCGACATCGAGGTCACGCTAAGCCGGCTCTACTTCGAGCGACGGCGCCTCGGACTGGAGCGGCTGCCTGTAGGCCCAGGGGAGCGAACCGCGGCTTTGCGGCGGGAGTTGCGCTTGCACGAAATCGAATCCGAACTGGATGCCCTATCAGACGGTGTCTTCTCGCAATGCACCGCCGGGCGGGCGTCCGCGCAAGGAGGCCCATGACCCAGGATCTGCGCCGCCATCCACGGCTCAGTGTCGACGTCCAGGCCAACGTGCGGACCAGCGACGGCCGCAAGCTGCCCGCACGCACGCGCGACCTTTCCCGCTCCGGCATGTGTCTCATCACGACCAATTCGCTCGCCCAGCGCGACGAACTGCTCATCGATCTCATCCTGCTCTTCGGCCCATCCTCGGTCTCCGAGCCCTTGCCGCTGCGGGCCCGCGTGGTGTGGTGCACGCCCATTTCGCAGGCCTTCCAGGTGGGGGCCATGTTCGAGAAGCTCAGCAAGACGGAACAGTCGTTTCTCGACATGTTCCTGCGCTATCTCGATGGAACCATCTTGCCTGCGGGGGCTGAGGTCGAATCGGTGGGCGAGTCGTTGGAATCGGAGCCACACCAGGCCGAACTCTCGCCGGAGATCAAGGACGATCCTTTCCGTCGGTGAGGGCTTGTGCAGCCGGTGTCGAGGATGGCCATCGCCCTGGCCACGGAATCAAGAAGCAGCCGAGAAAACGCTGCTTCGAAAACAACATCAGCCAGGCCAATTCGCGAGGAGCATGAACCAGGCCAAGGCGATCATGATCCAGTAGAACGCGATCCGTCCCGTACGCGGCTCACTTCTCGCGTCCGACCAACCCACGAACGAAATGATGCAGGCCACGCCCGCCGCAGCGCCGGCCGCGTAGAAGGCAATCCCCCCGAGGCAAGCAAGCTCCCTGCAGCTATCGCCGAATGCGCTTCCACAATAGATTGATGCCCCGAGGGTTGCGATTGCCAATACCAGCAACACCGGCCAAGTGCGATTTGGCTTGGACACTACTGGGTTGGGGAAACCTTCGATGTCATCGAAAGCCATGAAGGCGATTATCGCATCGTTCCGGCTTGTCGGGTGCCGCAAGTTCTGAAAGGCGGTACTAGCCCGTAGCTCGCCGGATGATCGCAGCGGCCACCCGCGCGCCATCCAGGGCCGAGCTGACGATGCCACCTGCGTAACCAGCACCCTCTCCCGCAGGATAGAGGCCCTCCATCGCCGGGGATTCCAGTGTGGTCGGATCGCGCAGGATGCGAACCGGGGCGCTGGTGCGGGTCTCGGCCGCTACCAGCAGCGCCTGTTCGTGAACAAATCCGGGCAAGCAGCGGCCCATGGCTGACAAACCCTCGCGCAAGGCTTCGGTGATGAAGCCAGGGAAGACTTCATCCAATCCGGCGTGTTCGACGCCAGGGCGGTAGCTCGACTCCGGCAGGCGACCGCCCGGGTGGCGGGCCAGGAAGTCGACCGCGCGCTGGGCAGGGGCACGAAAGCCGCCGCCGCCGCGCTCGAAGGCCGCCTCCTCAATGCGGCGTTGAAAGTCGATTCCGGCCAGAGCCCCCTTGGCCTCCGGCCCGAAATCCGAGGCAGCCACCGTCACCACCAGCGCCGCGTTGGCAAAGGGCGAGTTGCGCTTGGCCAGGCTCATGCCGTTGACCACTAGGCCACCCAATTCCGTGGCCGCGGGCACGATCCATCCCCCAGGACACATGCAGAAGCTGTACACGCCGCGGCCCGCGCTGCAGGCGCGCAGTTCGTAGAACGCGGGAGGCAGGCGCGGGTGTCCGGCGGCGCGACCGTACTGGAGGCCATCAATGGCCGATTGTGGGTGCTCGATGCGAACCCCCACGGCGATGTCTTTTCGCTGCAGGGCCAGATGCGCCGTCTCGGCCCAGACGTACACGTCGCGGGCCGAGTGACCCGGCGCCAACACAACCAGGTCGGCAGGAATCTCTCCCGCGCTCGTGCGCACGGCTCGAATTCGCCCCTCCTCTGCGCGCACTCCAAGGAAACTGCAGTCGAAGTGATAGCGCACGCCCAGTCCTTGCAGACGCGCGCGCAGCGTCTCCAGCAGCTTGGGCAAGAGGTTCGATCCAATGTGGGGCCGAGCGTCGATCTCGATCTCGGCCGGCGCGCCCAGCGCCACCAAATCGGCCAGCACGCCGGCTACCCCGACGCGGTCCTTGCTGCGCGTGTAGAGTTTTCCGTCGGAAAATGTGCCTGCGCCGCCTTCGCCGAAACAATAATTGGACTCCGGATCAAGCAGTCCGCGGTGAAGCTTGGCCAGATCAGCTCGCCGCGGTCTCACCGGCTTGCCTCGTTCGAGGATCGTCGAGGCCACACCGGCCTCGGCCAGGCGCAAACCCGCCCAAGCACCCGCCGGACCGGATCCCACAATCACCACCCGTGGTACCGACACACCGACGGGCCACGACGGACGTGCCGGGCGCGCCGGGGCCGGGGCCAGGCTCTCTCCTTCGCTCGCAACTTCGACCCGCATGCGATAGCCGAGCCGACGCTCCTTGCGAGCATCGAGCGATCGGCGCAAGACACGAGCCTCGGCGATGCGAGTTGCCGCCCACCCCAAAGCCCGCGCCACAGTGGCCTTGAGAGAGTCGTCCAGCGCCTCCAGTGGGACGAAAATGTCGATGATCTTGCTCATGGTCTTCGGCAAGCGGCCGCTTTCACGTTACGAGAGATCATTCACTCGTGCCAAGCACAAGGATTTTCTTTCTTGACTCCCGCGCCAGCACACAATAAGAATTCACGGTTCGACCATATGAAATCGTTCACTGGCCCGCTGCTGGCAGGTTGGTGAGCTCGGCCGGATTGCCCAGGTCGCAAAAAAGAATCCACAAGTCGCGAGGATTCGCCTTGTTGTCCCGAATCGGTCAAAACCCACCCCGTGGCGCCGTCGCCGTCTTCGCCGGCGCGATGGCGTTCCCTGCGGCCCTTCCGGCCCGGGTGGTCCAGGACACGGGAAACCACCCGCCGGCCGTTGCGGCCGGGTCTTCCGACCAGGCCGAGCGGGGCATGCCCACGATGGATTGTCTGGCCAACACCATCTGTGCGGTCAAGGACCGCGTGCGCTGGCGCGCGGCCGCGTGGAAACCAGCCTTCTGCGAAAAGATCGCACACGACGTGCTGGAATCCGCCGAGCGCTATCAGATACCGCCGGCTCTGATCCTTGCGGTCATGATCAACGAAAGTGACATGAACGAGGCCACTTTCCGCACCACCGTTCGCAACGGAGCCATCTATGCAAAAGACGGCGGCCTCATGGGAATCCGTTGCATCGTCGACAAGCAGGGCCGTTGTGGCAACGGACTCGTGCGGGGCATGACATGGAAAGAAGTCATGCGCCCGGCGACCAACATCGCACTCGGCGCGCGCGAGTTGGCCCACTACCGCGATGGTGGCGGTGTCACCAAAGTGAAAGTGCGCACGCGCGACAGACAGGGTCGGCTAGTGGTTCGCCAGAAGAGCGTCCCTTGTGCCCACAAGACCCATGCCTACTGGGCCCACTACAACCACGGCCCCCACTACATCGATCACGGACCGGCCCGACACTACCCGCATCGTATCGGTGTCCTGTACTACGCTCTGGCACGCACGATGGGCGTCGACACCACCGAGGTCACCACCACCCGTCTCACCGTGAACGATCCCGGCCGACGCCCGCGCACCTTCGATCACCCCGTGGAGGCGCGCTACCAGAAGCTCTGTCAGGCCATCCGTGATTCAAAGTCGGCGTGCACCGGCACGACCACCGCTGCGCTCCACTAAGTCTTCGGCGTAAGCGTCACCTTCTGCGCTACCACCACCGGTTCACCGCCGAAGGTCGGGAACCTCCAGCGCATCGCCGCGGCCTGAAAACACGACGTCATGTCGGCGTCGACTGACGGCCTGACGTTGACTTCCTTCACCGCACCCGTCGGCTTGACAGTCAACTCGACGACGAGCGCCAGCCCCGCCTGGTACTGAAGCGCGGAGTTTCTCTTGAGCGCCCGTTCGTAGCACACCTGCATGACCTGTGCGTTCTGCTTGACCACACGGCTGGCATCTTGAGGTTTGAGATCGCCCTTGCCGATTGCGATCTCGTCTCCTTCCGCACTGCCGGCTGCGTGCTTCTTCTTTCGCAGGTCCGCGATCAAGTTGAGAATCTCGGGATCATTGAGCTGCAGTCGACTGGGGCCCGCGAGGACCTCAGCGATCTGGCGTTTTAGACCGGCGACCTGACTCTTCAGCTCCATGACCTCGCTCTTGCACGTCACGACCTTGTCGTTGGCCTGGCTGATCTGCCGGATCACGTCCTCGTTGTCACCGCCCTTGCATCCCAGCAACCAGCAGAGGCCCGCGCCAGCAAGAAGGAGTCTCGTCAAGCTTCGATTCATGTGGTGTTCTTCCTACGCAGATGTGTGCGTACGTCGGCGGCACGGCGCCTGGCGCAATGCCCGTGTCAGCGCTGCTTCGCTTCTTCGTCGGTAAACTCGACCTTGCCGCTATAGTTCGGTCCCCTGCCGCGTAGCCAAAACTCGGTACGCGCCAGGACACGGCCACCGCGCTCGATGGTCATGCTGTACTTCTTGTTCGTCTCGAAGTCGGGTTTGGCTAACTCAATACTTGAGGCAAAAATTCGGCTGCCCTTCTCGCGCGTGTACTGCTCGTCACCTGCCACGTAGCGCTGTTGACCAGGGCCAATCTCCCAGAACTTGACGGTGATCTCGTTGTCGTTGAGCGGCTGGGCGAAAAACGCAATGTATTCGAACTTCCACACCGCGTGGTCGTTGCCCTTTTCTTCCTTGGGCCAAACCTTGTCGATCGACTGGCTCCGCACGGCGCTAACAAATGCGCCCTGCGATCCGAATCGAGTGGGGAGCCGGTTGGCGGTGATGATGATTCTTCCCTTGAAGACGTCTTCCGGCTTCGCACCCCCGGCCCCAGCCGTGAAAAAAAGGAGAAAGAGTATGGTCGCTGGAACACGGTACAGCTTGAACATCGCGGGCCTCGTACGGTGGGTTACTTAATCTTTCTACTCTAGCCGCTTTTCCGTGCAGAGGCAGTGGGTTTTTTGACGACGCAGCTCACCCTGATACCTTTGCTTCTTGATGCTCCAGGCTGGCGAGCCTTGTTCCGCTTCCGTGCCAACGCACGCGCCCGCAGAGGCTTGTGCCGGTGCATGTGTCAGTGCCGACTACACAGGTGCTTTGGCCGAAGCGCGGGCCTTGGCCGCAGCCGACGGCCGGTCTGCGGCTTCTCTTGACGTTCTGCTTGGCCTGCTGCGAGCCGGCGGCGCCGCTGCCCGTTTGCTCGGGGAGCGTGGCATTGGCGCGGCGAAGATCGAGGCCGTCGCCCCCAAGGTGCATTGTGAGACGAATCTCGAGCTAGCCAGCCTCGAAGGCGAAGCCCAGGGCATCGCCCAGAGGGTGGGCGCCCGCCAGACATCGTCTCTCCACCTTCTGCTAGCCGTTCTGCGCGTGGGCGGATCGGGCACGGATGCTTTGCGCCGGATCGGCCACGATCCTGGAAAGGTCAGGGCACTTGTCCTGCGCGCTCTCACCGGTCCAGGACCCTCGGCCGATCGCCGAACCGGCCGTGCACCGCCGGGGCAGGTCTCGGGCACCGGGGATGAACCCGAGCGCGGCACGGGGATTGACACGCAGGGGGGCTCGGTTCTGTCCCAGCGGGAACCGGGCAAGACCGGAGAGCCGACGCCTGCCTCGACGGGACAGGCTGTGCCCGCAGCCGCCGACGACGTTGTCTGGGAACTCCTGCCGGTCGATTCGCCGCGCACGCCGGTTTTGCACCGCGAGCGCGAAGTCGGCCGCGTGCTCGACCTTCTGCAAGCCAAGACCCCGCGTGTGATCGCCATCGTCGGTGACCCCGGCTCTGGACGGACGGCTCTGCTAGCAGCACTGTCCGCAGCATCGGCGGAGAAGCCACTCACGCCCGTTGGCGATCTGGGCGCTATGGCCTCGCCAGGTGCGCTTCTGCAGGCTCTGCACCGCCGGGCACCCCTCTGCGCCCCTATCGTGCTCGACGGCACGGCATGGCTGGGACCAGAAGGCAGCGATGGGCCCATGCAGCTTCTATGCACGATGAATGCGGGACGCCGCTGGGTCATGACCATGACCCCCGCGGATGTGCGGCGCATCGAAATTGCCACGCCGGATCTCGCTACCAGTCTGGAAACGGTCGCCTTGCCGCCTCTTCTGCCCTCGGTCCTGCTGGAGATCGTTGAAGCAGGCCTGGAAGCCATGGCAGAAGCCACCGGCGTTGGTTTTTCGCCCGAGCTGTGCGCCGCCCTCGTGCGTTTGGCGCCCCGCTATCCCAGCGAACGCGCCCAGCCCGGCCGCGCCCTAGCCATCGCCGAGGTGGCGGCGGCCCGTGCCGCCCGTCTCGGCCAAGACATGGTCGACGAAACCGGCGTGGCCGAGGTGGTGGCCGACGCGGCCGCGGTTCCTGCGAGCCAACTTCTGCGCAACGACGATGACCGTTTTCGCAACCTCGAGAATCGCCTGTGCGAGCGGGTGGTCGGGCACGACGAGGCCCGCAGCAGCATCGCCGCGGCGCTGCGCAGAAGCTACGCTGGATTTCGAGGCCACCGGCCTTTGGCTTCGTTTCTCTTGCTCGGCCCAACCGGCGTCGGCAAGACGGAAACCGCTCGCGCCGTCGCCGAGGCTCTTTTCGATGGAGAGTCGGCCCTGGTGCGCATCGATCTGTCCGAATACAGCGAGCCCCACGCGGTGGCGCGTCTCATCGGTTCTCCTCCCGGCTACGTGGGTTACGAAAACGGCGGACAGCTCACCGAATCAATTCGCCGCCGACCAGCCTCGGTAGTGCTACTTGACGAGATCGAGAAGGCACACCGAGAGGTGCTGCTCGTCCTCTTGCAGGTTCTTGAAGACGGCCGCCTCACCGACGGTCGCGGTCGCACCGTCGATTTCTCGGCCAGCGCCATCGTGATGACCTCGAACCTGGGCAGTGAGTGCTACCGGCGCAGCCGGTCGCCAGCGGTCTCGACCATCCAGGCGCTGGCACGCTCACGCCTACCCCCCGAGCTCTGGAATCGAATCGACGAGGTTCTGTGCTATGCGCCGCTGGCCGAGTCCGAGCTGGCCGCGATCGTCGCGCGCATCGCGGTCGAATCCAGCCGCCGGCTGCAGGCGGAACGCGGGATCTCCTTTGAGATCGACGCCAGCGTCGTGGCCCAGGTGCTCCACTCCGAGCCTGATCGCAGCCTGGGGGCGCGACCGCTGCGCCGCGCTTTTGAGCGGCTGGTGGAGAGTCCGCTGGCCACGGAGATCGTGTCCGGCCGCTTGCGACGCGGAACCCGGCTGGGGTTGCATTGCGATGCCCGTGGCCGGCTGCAGACCACGTGCTTGGGGTAGGCGCTGAGGAAACTCAGCTATTTCACACACAGCGCACGGAGAATGCAGAGGTCGGATGAGCAGAAGGGGGTTGGACTGTGTAGCCCCCCAACCCTTCTCTCTCCCATCCAGCGCTCTGCCCCTCTGCGTTCTCTGTGTGAAATAGCTAACTTTCCTTTCTCGTGTAGAGCCCGCGCTGGCGTATGTAGTCGAGCACGCTGCGCGGGACGAGACCGTCGACCGGCTCGCCCGCACGCAGCCGCGCGCGAATCTCGGTGGAGCTAACCGCAGGCATCGCCACGGCCGACCCACCCGCCAACCCACCACGGCCCACAACCAACAGCCGCACCGAGCGACGCAACTCATCTGCCCCGTACCACGACGGCAACTCGCGCTCCAGATCTGCGCCAATCACCAGCAGAAACTCATGCTCCTGGTAGCTCGCCTGCAACCCCTTGATGGTCAGAAGCGTCCGGCTCTTTTCCCCACCCAACCGTGCCTCCACGTCGCTGACGCGCGCGCGCGCGCCCAGCCCGGCGGCGGCCAGCTCGCTCATCCGCAAGCGGTCGGGGAATGCCTCCAGCGTCTTGTCAAAGAGATGCTTCCAGCAGGGGACGAACCACAGCTCGTCCACCGCCGCGGTCTCCAGCACATAGAGTGCGACCAACTGGTGCCCGACATGCGGCGGGTTGAAGCTGCCGCCGAAAATTGCCACCCGCATGGGGTGACCCTACCTCAGATCGTCGTCCAACGGGGAGTGCACTCTCGCTGCAGCTTGAGGAATCCGGCTCTCACCACGGAGGCAAGAAGGCGGCGTCATGGGTAAAGCAAGGACGCCTGGCGACGCTCGGCGAAGCGGCGCTGGGCCGGCAACCAAGTCGCCTCAAGCTCGTCCAGCGAGAAGCCGCGCTCGATGCCGGTACGGATGGCGTCGCTGCCGGTCAGAAGGTCGATGGCTGGGCGGTCAGACACGAACTCGTAGGGTTCGCTGCGCCAGCGAAACGCCTCGCCGTACATCGCGTGCAATGTGCGCAGCACGGCGACGCCGCAACGATAGGGTTCGAAAACCGCGCGGTCGGTGACATGAACCTGGATTCCACCGCAGACCTGGCCGGCGAACTTGTGGAAGGTGGGACGGAAACAAAGCGGTCGAAACCCCACGCCGGACAACCCGTGGACGACCATACGATCGGCGAGGCGATGCCCGTCAACGAAGGGCGCGCCGATGATCTCGAAAGGCCGGGTGGTGCCTCTCCCTTCGGACACGTTTGTGCCCTCGATGAGGCAGAAGCCGGGGTAGACGGACGCCGTGTCCACGGTCGGCATGTTGGGTGACGGCATAACCCAAGGCAGACCAGTCGCCTCGAAAAGGTCGCAGCGACGCCAGCCCCGCATGGGCACCACGGTCAGGTCGAGATCCAGGGGTGAAGCGAAGCGCGGCCCGCCCCACGGAATCCCGGCCCGCAGCAAGCGCGCCACCTCGGCGATGGTCAGGCCGTGGCGCACCGGCAGCGAGGCCATACCCACGAAGGATTCACAGCCTGGCTCGACCTCCCCACCCTCAATCGCGCCGCCCCCGATGGGGTTGGGCCGATCCAAGACCACCACAGCCACGCCGGCGCGGGCGGCAGCCTGCATGCTGAGAGCCATGGTCCAGATGAACGTGTAGTAGCGGGCGCCGATGTCCTGCAGGTCGACCAGCAAGACGTCGATGTCGGCCAACGCCTCCTGGCTCGGCTGTAGCGATTCCAGCGATTGGCCGTACAGGCTGGCGACAGCGATCCCGGTACGCCTGTCCCGCTCGCCGTCGACGCTGACCATGTCCTGGGCCTCGCCCCGCACCCCGTGCTCGGGGCCGAAAAGCCGCACGGGCCGCACGCCAGATGCCACCAGACGATCGACCACGTGGACGAATTGTGCATCCACGCTGGCGGGATGGCAGAGCACGCCCACCCGCCGGCCCCGGCACAGATCGAGCCGTTCAGTGCAAAGAACGTCGAGACCAGAAGCGACCACCATGGCTACCCGTTTACTCCGGCTCTATGGCCACCCCTGTAACCTCTGTGTTCTCAGCGGCAGGTGGCTGACAAGATGAATCGACCCGCCCGCAGGCTGCGGCGTTCGAGAACTATGCGATCTTCACAGGCTTGAACGAGATGTCGCTTCCCTCGACTACGAGTTGGAAGCGCACGCTCCTGCATTCCCACTTCTCGCGCAGCCCGGCCTCGGCCAGGCTGAGTTTGGCCATGAAGGCCTGCACGCTGAGCCCGCCGGACGGCTGGCCGAGCGCATGCAAGGCATTCACATACTCATTGAACAGCCTCGGGTAGTAGGCCGCCTCACTCTCCGCGGCCAAGGCCGCAACCGCGGCCGGCGCCGCAGCGCCGCCAGTACTGTCGATGCCCATGAGGTCAGCCTTCCAACGCTTGCCGGCCGCGTCCTCCTCTTCCTCTTCAACCGCTTCCTCGTTGGGTTCCTCCCGTCCCAGCAGACGGGCCAGCATGACGTTGAGGCTGTTCGACAGTCCCTCGAAGTCAGGGCCCACAGGCTTGAATGTGTAGTCGATGTTGGTATTGATGATCTCAGCGACGCCCAGTTCAATCTTGTCGAGCGGCGCGATGAACCGGCGCGCTGTCATGGCAGCCACAACCAGCGCGACAATCACCGCCAGCAGGCCGAGCAAGAGGACCTTGATCCCTTCCGACTGCACCCGGCTCATGCCGTCGGTCAATGAGGCGAGGATGACGAATCCGCTGGTCTTGTCCGCGAGGTTCCCCGGCATGGGCGCCGCCACCACGGCATAGTCGCGGCCTTCGAGGAACCAGTGCGCCACCGGGGTTGGCGCGGCATTGGAAAGTGCCAGCGCCGCCAGCTTCTGGTCGGAGAACAGGAAGTGGCTCAGCGCCTGGGTCTTGGCCACATCTTCCTTCGAGGGGTCGGTGCTGGACACGAAGCTCGACGTGTGGGCCTTGCCTGCGTGGAAGTATCCGATTTCCGTCCCCAGAAGGTCACGGTTCTCCTGCGCGGTCTTCGCGCTCACCACCCACGCAACCAGCATGGCCCCGACAATAGTGCCGTCAGGCCGGGTTATGGGTGCAAGCGCCACCACGTGAACCCCCCCGTCTCGCCAAGTCCAGATGTCCTTGACCGGAATTCCCTTGAGCGCCTGAACCACCGCCGGGTACTTGACCCGCAGGTCTTCACCGTAGTCGGCGTTGGGATTCAAGTTGCGGGCGATGATCTTCCCGGTGGAATTCAGGATGGCCAGAATGTCGGCCTTGCGGTGTTCCTTCTCCAGCGCTGCGTTGAGCACCTCGCACTCTTCAAACGCCGC
>PMCR01000130.1 GCA_003155465.1 Myxococcales bacterium
CCGACCCAGCTCGCTCATAGGCGGTCTGAGCCTCGCCGAGCAACTCGTAGCCGACGGCCTCCAGCGCCTGTGCTTCCAAGTCATCGGGCTGGTAGCACGCAGCTTCGACAAGCAGCCGCCCCGCTTCTGGGAATTGCGCCTCGCCCATCGCCGCCGCTGCGGTGTTCACGGTGACGCGGTACCGTTGGCGAGCCGTGAGGGTATCCCAGTGGCGCCTCCGAATCCGGTTCAGGAGGAGTCGTGCAACCTGGAACTCATTTCGCTCCAGGCACGCTTTCGCTTCGACGATTTCAGCGTCCCGTGCGTCGGAGCCTGACGGGATCGAGACATCGCGGAAGGTTTCGATGATATCAGCCCGGGCCTGCTGCCCAAAAAGGACAAACTGATCCTTCACCACGTTCGCCGGCATGGTCACCAAGCGATCCTGAATATCCGGGTATTCGTCGAGTAGACGCTCAATTCCTTCCCACGTCAGCAACTCGACTTGGAACAGCCCTTGCTCGCGCTGCTCCTTGTTCACGAGAATCACCTCTTTCTGGGTGTCCGCCGACTTCTTGGCCGTCGTAAGGACCGCGTAGTGTCCGAGAGCAGGCCGGAACCCCTTGGCCTTCTCGACCTCAGCGCGAAACTCGGGCGGAGGCAGCGTCTTGTCGGCGGCGTGGTGTTTGCATTGAGCGGCGCGTAGCGGATCACCTCCGCTGAGGTCGACCAGGTCGACTCCGTGCTGTCGTTCGCCGCGATGGCCAAATCGCTCTAGTGATGGGCAATTCCAGTGACGGCGAAGCAGTACAAGACAGAATTCCTCGAAAGCATCTTCGTTGGGCGGCTGCGGATGGCGCATGGTCACTTCATTGAACCAGCGGACGGTGACTGCACCACCACCTTCTCCGCCCCCTCGAAGTCCAGGAAGCTCCTGGCCACGAATTCCGTCTCCGCTTCGGGCGGCAGGGCGCGCTGAAATTTGCTCAGCCTGAACGGCGGCACGCGGGCGCGGATCGCCGTCCTGGTTTCGCCGCTCTTCCAGAAAACCGCCGCCCGCATCTTGGCCAGCGCCTCGTCGACGGTCGCATGCGAGACGCCGTCGCCTTCGATGCGTAGGGCGAAGTTGTCGGCCACGGCTTTCCAGCCGCCGATCAGTTCCAGGGCGTATTTCAGGGTGTGGTTGATGCGGCCGCCGGCGAAGGTCCACAGGCGCACGGCGCGGTCGTCTTGTTGGACGGCGATGGGGTGGCTGCGGCGGAGCAGGTCGCCCAAGTCAGCCCGCCAGGTTTCGATGGCGGCGCGGGCAGCGGGGTCCAGGTAGGGATAGTCGGCGGTGTCGACGATGATCTGGCGCACTTCCTGGCAGATCTCGAAGCCCAGGAGTTGTGGCAGGTAGCCTCCCCAGCTTGGCTTCTGGCCACGCGGGGCTTCGCGGACTACGACTGTGCGTTCTTTGTGATCGAGGCGCACGACGGTCCAGGCGCGACCGGCGAGCAGAAATGAGCTCATCTCCTCAACCAGGCGGTCGGCGAAGTCTTGGTCTAGTGAACCCAGGTCGCGGCCGGTTTCGGTTTCCACACCGTACATGACGGGGCTGGAGAACACGGCGTACAGCTCGGCGAAGTTCTTGCGACCGAAGATGCGCTCGGCTTTCGTACCCATGGAGAGCAGGCCGCCAGACTCGAACAGGTACTCTTCTTTGGTCATGTGCTCGATCAGGTGGGCGCGCTCGGCCGGCGTGATCCCGCAAAAATCGGGGACCCGGGCCAGCAGTTCAAAGCAGCGCTCGGGGCTGATGGCGCCGAATTGCAGAGTCTGGGCCAGGATCTGGTGGACCAGGACGGGCCAGCAGCGGTCCTGCACGGGCACGGATTCGACCCAGCCTTTGCGTGCCAGCTCGACGATGGCCACGGCTTGCAGCACGTCCTCGGGCGACTCGCAGAAGAAGGTCGTGTTCGCGACCTGGCCAGCGCGGCGGCCGGTGCGGCCCATGCGCTGCATGAACGACGACACGGTCGAAGGTGCGTTGGCCTGGAAGACCAGGTCGAGATCGCCCACGTCGATGCCCAACTCCAGGGTTGATGTGCAAACGATGGCGGCGTCAGTGCCGTGGTGGAAGCGGGCCTCGGCCTCGTGGCGCTCCTCGCGGCTGACAGAGCTGTGGTGGACGAAGACCTCGGCTCCCCTGCCGCGCATGCGTTCGGCAACGGTCTCGGACANNGGCGCGGCTCTGACAGAAGAACAGGCTCTTCTTGCCGCTGGCGCGCGCGGCGGCGTCCTGGGCGATCTCCACGATGGTTTCGTGCAGGCAGACCTGGATCTGGCGCGGCGCCGCTGCCCTGGGCGGGTCGATGACCTCGCCGGGGCGTTTCGAACCGCCTCGCATCCAGCCCAGGATCTCAGTCGGGTTGCCCACAGTCGCCGACAGCCCGACGCGCTGGATGTCGTGTCGGCTGAACGACGCCAGCCGCTCGATCACCGACATCAGGTGCGCGCCCCGGTCGGTGCCGGCCATGGCGTGGATCTCGTCGATGATGACCATGCGCAGATCGCCGAACAGGCGCTGGGTCGGGCATCGGGGCGAGATCAGCATCACCTCCAGCGACTCCGGCGTGGTCATCAAGATCTCGGTCGGTTCTTGCTTGAACCGCTTTTTGGCGGCATCGCCCACGTCGCCGTGCCACACGAACCGCTGCAGGCCGACCATGTCGGCGTACGTGCCCAAGCGTTCTTCCTGGTTGTTCAGCAACGCCTTGATGGGAGCGATGTAGATCAGGCCCACTCCGGTCGGCGGGTTCTCCATCAGGGTCGCGATCGCCGGAAAAATCGCCGCCTCGGTCTTTCCCCCTGCGGTCGGCGCCAACACCACAGCGTTCTTCCCGTCCAGGATCGCCTCGCCCGCCAGCTCCTGCACCGGGCGCAGGCTGGTCCAGCCCAGGCGCGACACGATGGCGTCCTGCAAGCGCGGCGGAAAGCGGGCGAAGGTGCTCACGCAGATGCCTCAGCTACCAGTTGATCGTCGGATAGCCCTTGTCATCGTCGGGCTCGGCGTCGTAGGGCGGCTGGCCCTTCATCTTCCTGAGTTCATCCTCGGTGGGATTCTTTGGGGCAAAGCCCAACTCGGCACCCGGATCGAAGTCGTCGTGTTCGGACGCCAGGTCCAGTACGTCCACCAGTTGGCGCAGGAACTGGCGCGGCACCACGCCCACGTCGCCCTTGAAACCCTCGGTTACCTTCTTCACCAACGCCTCGATGTACTGCGGGGTGATCTTGGCCTCCAGCTTGGCGCGATCCTTGGCCGGGAACATCTCGCGCAGCTTGAGCGCCACTTCTTTCAGTCGGTCCTTGTCGAAGGGACGCAGCTCAAGCTGGGCCTGGCGCGGGTTCACGAGGCCGCCGTGGCTGATGAACTGAATGCGATCGTGTAGCGGTTGCAGTCCCTTGACGCCCCGGGGGTGGTCGAAGAATTCCGGCGTCCCGGTAAAGACCCACAGCAGACCCTTGTAGCGATCGGCCGCGTCGATGATCTGACGAATGCCGTTCAGCGACTTGCCGCGCACGTCGGTGCGCATGCGCACGATGGTTTCGACCTCGTCGATGACAATGACCAGGCCCTTGTAGCCAGCCGCCTTCACAATCTCCAAGATACCGTGCAGGTAATCCATCGCGGTCTGGCTGGTGATGGTGCCCTTGATGCCTGCCGCCGACTTCTCGCTCGCGGCAACGTTGGGCGATCCCGACAGCCACGACAGCAACGAACCCGCCGCCTGCACCTTGCCCTCTTGCTTCAGGGCAAAAACGGTACGCAGAACGCGCGCCAGATCCTCGGGCGCTTTGCCCTGGGTCTTGGACGCGATCTCTTCCTCCATGCGCTTGGCGACTTGGCGGTCGAAATCCGCGCTCGACTCGTCCGCGCCGCCAGCCACCAGGCTGTTCTCGACCGTGGCGATCCAGCGATCCACGATGTCGTTCAGGGCGCCGCGCGGGCAGGTGCTGGTGGCCAGTTCTTGCACGACCCTCCGGTACACGTCGTCGAACTTGTAGAAGTGCAGATCGTTGTCCGAAACCACCACGAAGCTAGTCGCAAACCCGCGTGCTTGCGCGTCCACCAGCGCCAGCCGCGCCATGAAGGTTTTGCCGCAACCGTAGCCACCGCGCAGGAACTTGAAGACGCCCTCTCCGGCGGCAGCCATGTCTAGCTGGCGGCCGATCTCATTGCGCTGGCGATCGATGCCCACGGCAAAGGCGTCCAGCCCGCGCTCGGGAACCACGCCCGATCGCAGGCGCTCGAATACATGGTCGGTGTCACGCCGAGATAAAGGCATGGTCAGTTGTCCTCCTCGCGCACGTACCGTTTGCCACTCGCATTGGTTTCGCTACGCACCTTGAACGGCAACCGCTTCAGGTTGTCATCAAGGCCCAGCGCGAACCTGCGCGCCGCGCGGGCGGTGCCAAGCTTGCGAATGATCTCTTCCTCCGTAATCGAGCGGTGTTCTGCCAGATGCAGGAAGATCCCGCGAGTGCCTTCGTCGTCGATGGCCGACGCCCAGTCGGGACGCAGAGCCACAACGGCGTCCTTGTCCTTACCCACGACCGCAAACAGGCCATCCACCAGCTTCGGCTGCACCCGATGGATGTTGTCCGGGTGATAGACCTCGACCGGCACGCGCTCGTCGGCGGTGCCCTCCAACGAGAAGAAGACCTCGACCCACTCCTCTTTCACTGGGGCCTGGATGCGCCCAGCCTTCAGGATACCTGCGCCCGATACCTCGCGAACCAAGACACGAATGTCCGCGCGCCCGGGCACGCGCAGGTCCAGATCGACGGTGCGCGGACCAACATAGGCCAGGTTGTTCTGAATGTTGCGGGGGAAGACCAGGCGCAAACTGAGGCGATGGAAGCCCAAGGCATCGTCCTCGGCTTTGGCCTCGGCCTCGTATTGCGCCACGCACACGCCTTCTGGTTGCTTTCGCGACACGGTCAGCACAGGGATGATTCGTTCCTGCGGACTGTTCCCGCCGTGGTCAAAGGCCACGCTCACATCTTTGGTGGCAAAGGCAGCGGTGTCCTCGCGTAGCAGAAGGTAGCCGCTGATTCCGTCGTAGCCCAGCGACGCCAGCGGCACGGGTGTCATGCCCGCCTCGCCCCGCTCGTGCTGATCGATGACATAGCGCCGGTGCGGGTCGGTCTTCTTGCCAAAGGGAACGATCTGCGTGGTCGCATCCTGTAGCAAGAACCCATGGTCGGCGGTGAAGACTGCCTGCTTGATGCCCTTGCCTTGCAGATGGTGCCAGGCAGCGCGGAGCTGGCGCAGGGTAGCCTCGAATGCATGCACACCCAGATTCGATTCCCCGGCGCTGTCGATCTCAGTCGAGTGGACCACAACAACCTGGTGGTCCTTCAGTTTGCCCAGTACTTCCTGCGTGCGATCGCACAGGTCGCCCAGGCTGATGTGCAAGGCCGGACGTCCGCCGGTACGCATGCCCATGGCGCGGCTGCGCCCCTCGGGATCTTTCACCGTGAACTCGCCCGCGCGGAATCCCTGAAAATTCCCCACCACGGTCAGCCGCTCGCCCTGTGCCACCGGGGCCAGCGCGTTCATCCCCACCGACGTGATGGTGGGTAGCTCGGCCAGCCTCGGCTTCAGATCCACAACGGTGCTCTGCGTGCCACTGCCGCCGCGTAGTTCCTCGAACAGCTCGGTGGCCATCTCGTAGCGAAAGGCATCGATCAGAAACACGGCCACCCGCTCGCCACCCAGGGTCAGGGGCTGGACGACCTGTTCGTACAGGTTGCGCTGGCGCAGGTCCGGCTCGGGAAGGAAACCGCACGACCTGCAAACGCGCGTGAAGTCCTTGGCCAACTGGTTTGCCCAGTCCCGGTGCAACTGTCGCAGGATGCCCACGACCTCTTGCAAGGACCCGAAATGCGGCACGCGGTGGTCCAGCCGCCGTGCACGTTCCTGCTCGAACCGACGGTGCGCGCGGTCCACCCGAAACGCCGTTTCCGCATAGCGCGCCAGCGCGTCTTCATGGGACGTGATCTCGGCAAACGGCCGTGGCTGCTGGGCGATGGTGGCGCCAAACGCGGCCGCCTCGGCCACCACGTCCCAGGCCAAACGGCGGGTTTGGTCGCGCCGGATCCAGAACGATCGGTCCCCTTCCCTCGCCTTGCACCAGGACTGCGCCTTCTGCCAGTCCTGCGCCTTCAGGGCAACCACCGCGCCGGCCAGAACTCGTTCCTCTTCCTCGCAGAACGTGTCGATCTGGCCCAGATCCTCGGCGGTCATGACCTCCAGCTCGCCCTGGATCAGTCCTTCGACATCTGTCGCCAGTCGTTCGTAGGCGTCGGCGTGCTGGTCGCGCAGATCGCTGACCAGCTTGCAGCTCATCTTCACCAGCGTGGGGGCCACGCCTTTCAGTCGCTGCAAGGCCGGCAGCTGGGGTTCCCGTCGCAAATCGTGGACGTATTCCACGCACAACAGCCAGGCGCCCAAGGCCGTCAGAACTCCATCGAGATCTGACTTCCCGTTCTTGGGCAAGAACTCACGCCATTCGGCGTCCATGCCGGTCAGGGTGTGCAGGTAGTCCCGCAACGCTTCGATTTCGGCGCCCGTCTTCACCTGTCTCGCCAGAGTGCTATCGGCCCCACACAGCGCCTCGATCACCAGCATCGGGCCGCTGGCTTCCAGCAGTGCGGGCAGGCCCATGGACGACCTGGACGATGCCTGCCCCAGCCAGGCGTCCGCCTGTTCCAGGGTGGGTTTGTCAGCCAGAAACTGATCCACCTGCTCGGGCGCCACCCGTCCGGTCGCAGCCTGTCGGATCAGCGTGTCCAGCGCCTTGCGAAAACGGGTGCCCGCCGAATACAGCTCCAGCACCGGGGTCTCGCGAATGCTGTCCTCGTTGAATCCCGGCATGTGGATCAGAAGAGGCGTTCTGTCGTAGCCGCTGCCGTGCGCTTCCAAGGCGAACAGCAACTCCATGAAGCTGCCGCGAAAGCCGACCACGGGATGCTCAAAGTCCCCCGCAGCATGGCGCTCGGTCAGGCGCTGGACGAAGTCCGTGAAGCTGCAATCCCGGTCCAGCCACACGACGATCCCCTGGCGCCGGACCTCCTGGGCCAACTCCTGTTCCAATAGCGCCGACGCGGGACCGAGGATCACGACCCTTTCCCCTTCTTGCGTGGCTTGCGCGGCTTCGCGCTCGGGGGAAAAAGGACGCTCGCGATCATTCGCGTGTCTCTGCCGCTGCATTCACGGCCATGGCCCATGCCCTTCACGCATGTGGCCAACCAGTCTCGGTCGCGAAGCGCGCGCTTGCCGCATCGCTTTCTAAACGCGGCTCTATACGCGCCTAATCGCGCCGCAGCGCATTTTCTTGCGGCAAAAATCCATGAGATATCAGGGTGCTGTCGCAAAGCATCGTCCGCCATAAACGCGGCCCTATACGCGGTCCACCTCATTTCTGGGTTCCCTCGGAATTGCCCATTTGGTAGGTCCGCCAGCGCTTGTTGCCTTTGGCGATCAGTACCCCAGCCCTGCTCATCCGCGCCAGCAGTCTGGTTGCTTGGTCCTCGCTCAGTTGGCAAAGGTCCATCACGTCGGATCGAACGATCTCTCCTCGCTGCTGCACCAGATTCTTGACCATCTGCTCATGCTGGATGGAGGAGAAGCCCGCCTGTCGCACATATTCGGAATGGGCACCGAGCGAGGCATAGACTTTCGGGCTCAACGTATAGGCGGCCCCAGTCCCACGGCCGTGCGATTGAACCATCCCGCTTTCCCGCAATGCCTCCAGCGTGTGGATCGCGGCTGTCTCATCCTTCTGAATCGCCTGCTGCAACTCAGCCCGCGTCACCCTTCGCCGCTGCCGGAACAGCGATAGCGCGATCAGGGTATCGATCGGCAAAGGCACCTGGCGTCGGTCTTCTTCCTCCACGATCAGGCGCAGAAACGAAAGGTCGGCATCGGAGGTTGGCATTCGCAACACCACGGACGAGCTATCGCTACGGGAATAGTCCGGTCGCGCACGCCCGTACCGCAACAGCCCCCGGTAAATCAGGTCCACACCGCGTCCCGTGCGTTCCACCAGCCCCAGCCGCTTGAAGACATCCGCAAGCCAGGGATTGCGCGGTCTGGGCTCGGTGGTCAGCAGGTTGTCCAACGTCACGCCTTCCACAAACCCACCCGGATTGCTCACAGTCAAAGCATCGTCTTGTAGACGCACATGGATCGCGCCGATGCGAGTGTAGTCGCGATGGGTAAGGGCGTTGGCAACGGCTTCGCGAAAAGATCGCTTCTCAACCCTTGGAATAGGCACTCGGAACAATCCGACCTGGACCTCGTCCTCTCGGTTCCAGGGAGCCATCATGTTGTCCAGCCAGTCCACCACTCGAAGCAGCGGCGCACGAGTGAATTCGTTCGCCCTCACTTCTTCCCGTTCGAGCACCTGAAACGCCACCTCGTGCGTCGGAACGTACCGACGAAGAGCTTCCTCTTTTCCAATCAACAGCAGGCCAGTAAGGGTTGGCGAAATCGATTCCCCATCACGGGTGGTCAGCCCTAGAACGCCGTCCAGCTCCTCGTTTGAAAGCGAAGCCAGAGACGCATCTCCCTGGTTGCGCTCGATGAATTGTCGCAACCGGGCTCGCTCGCCCTCATCGAGGTCGGAGAGCTTACTGCCAGCAACCGACTGTCGGCTTACATCCTGGGCCCCGAGCTGACTTAGCCTTGCCGGGAGGTCGTGCGGGAGGATGGGCACGTTCTCGGGGGTTCCATCGTGCTTCAGCCGCCGCCTGAAGTAGCTCCCCGCTGTCGTGGCAACGACTTGGTTCACCTTGGGAACGGAGATCTTCGCAATCGTCTTGCCTTCCACCGCGAGCGTCTCGATGTGCACCTGCACCGATGGCACCGTTCGATTCCCCACCAAGGGGGCGATTCCGTCGGGCGGCTGGTGGGCCGGGTGCAGCCCTGTCGCGGTTCCATCGTCTTCCACGCCAAGGTAGATGGATCCGCCTTCGGTGTTGGCCATGGCGATCGCGATTGCGACCAGGTCATCGTCGGACAGACGTTTCCGATCGCTCTTGAACTCGACCGTTAGGGTCTCCTTGGTGGGAAGTTCACGCATCGGAAGCCTCTTCTTCTTCGGTTCGATCTAGCAGAGGCGTGTCGGTGTCGTCGTCGGTGTCTTTGGCAGCCTTGCGGGCGCGGCGTTGGGCCTCTTTGGTCTGGGCGGCCTCGACTTCCTCAGGGTGGGCTTTCAGGAAAGCGGCGCGGTGTTCGAAGGAGTTGGGCTCGTCGATGGTGAAGTCGGGGCGGATCTCGTCTTGCAGGCGCAGCTCCCAGGCGTATGCCTTGGCGGGGTGCAGTTCCCAGAAGCAATGGTGGGCCACGGCCAGGGACGGATCTTGCACGCACTTTTCACGCACGCGGCTGGGGAAATAGCGGGCGGCCAGGTGGGACCAATCGTAGTCCTTGTGGCCTTGGGCTGTGGCCAATTCTTTCCACCACTTCTTGGGGTCTTTCCACTGCGACTCTACAATCAGCCAAATTGCGGCGCTGTTCACCAGCACGCCGTCGTCGAGATCCATGGCAAAGCGGGCGTCCTGTTCGCGCTTTGGCGTCTTGTCGTCAGGTGGCGGCGGGCCGTGCTCGGCCACCTCGGTCACCTTGGCGATGAAATCGGACAGTTCTTCCAGCAGCTTGCTCACCTCGGCGAAACGACGCTCGGCCTTGCCTCGGCCCTTGGCCTCGGTTCGCGCCTTGCGGATGTCGTCCAGCTCGCCCTCCAGCCGCCGCCGCTCTGGCAGCAGGTGGTCGGCCAGCAGCACCTGGAGCACGCTGTCGCCCAGATGTGAGCCATCTCCCAACTTCCCGCCATCGCCCAATCGCCGCATGAACCCATGGATCGACACAAAAGCGACGTAGCTGCGTTTTGTCGACGAGAGCGGAAAGTAGATGGGCCGGTTTTCGTATAGTCGCTTGTGCCAGTCGAAGAACGAGCGTTGCANNAAGTAGGTGCGCAGATCATCGCCCTCGCCCACCGCAGCGCCATGCTCCTTCCACGCCTCGATCAGGGGCGCGCAAGCCGGATGCTCCAGGCTGTCCCGTCCCTCCTCGCCGAGAAAGAGAATCCCGTGCGGCAGCGCCGTGGCAGGTGCGCGATCGAGAATGCCCTCGCCGTTGCCGCCAAAGCGACCCAGCGCCACGCCCAAGGCAAACGACACAAAGGCCGCCGGCTCAGGCGGATCGTATTCGGCCTGGTACGGCGGCAGAGACACACCGTCGGGGCGATCCACCGCACGCTGAGCCCAGTCCTGGGCGTAGCGCCAGGGCGACGGGCCGGGGCGCTTGAACTCGACGGAGGACTCGCGGGCGGATTCGTGTTCGGTGAACGCGCGGTCGATGGTGGCGAATATTTCGTCCGAGTTCGCGACGGGGAAGACAGGCAGGCGATTCACGTCGCCGACCTCGAACCCGATCCCGGGATTCAATGACTGCAATACGAACCGCGCATCCGACGAATTCAACAGACAGACTGAATAGTCGTGGCGATCCGCAAAAACCGACGAGCCCTTGTTTCCAATCACGCTAGAGTACCGATGCACCCTAGCGGCGAAGGCGCTCCCAATCATTGAGAACGCAATCCCTCTCTTGAAATACCAAGCCTCGTTGCAGACCTTCCACCTGATGCCGCCGGGACCGAATTTCTGTTCGAGCTCAAGCTTCATCGCCAAGGCTAGGCAATCCCACAAAATCACCTCGCGCAGATCTTCCAACCACGCCCGACCTTTTCCGCCCAACACGAAAGGCACCCAGCCGTCCGTAGGATGAGCATACCCCTCGAAGGCTCGGCTAAGCCGTAGGCGGACTGAATCGGGTTCCCACCAGAGTCGACTGAACCGACCATTGTTTCCGGTGTTCACCCCGAACCGGGCGGGACTGCTGTTATGCAGCTTCGGCGCGCTTGCGTAGCGGGCGAGGAAGTCTTTGGTCCACCAGTAGACGATGGGCTCGCCTTCGATGACCTCGAAGCCCTTCGGGTCGAACTCGTAGCGGCCCACCTGGGCGAGCAGTCCAGCTGCCAACGCCCGACGGTTTTCATCCGTCCGAATCCTTGCTGTTGGATTTCCTGGACAAACTGCGAACGAATCACCGGCCGGACGGTCTCGCCAGACTACCGACATGGTGACAGGGTTGTCCGTCATATCTTCGAAGGCACCCCACCCCAGATCGCCTAGAAGAAGGCCATGACCTGAGAGGATTGAACGCCGAAGTTCCGCGAACTGCCCAAGGAACATCCAGCCCCGAATCGTCACCAGACCTGATAACCCCAGCGGGCGCGCCAGTTCCAGCCCCCGCTCCAAGAACGCGGCATACAAGTCCGCCTTGCCGCGCGGGTAATGCTTAGCCACGTAGTCGGACAGGCTGGTC
This sequence comes from Myxococcales bacterium, assembly GCA_003155465.1. The sequence continues at coordinate 11,417 of PMCR01000130.1, forward strand.
TTGGACAGCCCCTGGTACGGCGGATTGCCCACCACCACGTCGTAGCTGCCCTCGCGCACCAGGCGCACGAAGCGCACGCCGGCGGCGAGTTGCTCGCCGTCGAGGCGCAGGCCCAGATCCTCCGACGCCGAATGCCTGGACAGGAACTGCTCCAGCTTGTCGAGCACAGTAGCCTTGGCCTCGCCTGTCGATAGCTTCACCTGTTGCGTGGCGAAGCCCTCGTAGAGATCGCCCTGCCCAGGCAGACCACGCTCGATCTCCAGCTTCGCCGCACTCAGGGCCTCGTTCACTGCCGCGTCGACCTTGAGCAACGTCCCCAGGTGATCCACGCCCGCCAGTGAGGCCACCAGACGGCGCGCCAGATCCTCGGGAATGCCGGCCTCTTGCTTCAGGTCGCTGAGCAGCTCGACTAGGGCCGGATCGTCGTCGGGCAGGTTCCCGAGTTGCAGCGTCGGTGCCACCAGGTTCAGGTGGCTGGGCCGCGCCTCGCGCGAAAGCGTCTTGGCCTTCAAGTACAGCCCCGCAGCCGCGATCTGCACCGCGCGCGGATCGATGTCCACGCCGTGCAGGTTGCGAGTCAGGATAGATTCGGCGATCTCCTTGTCGGAGATTGTCTGGCCGCGATGGCGAGCCTCCTCGCGATACATCAGCACGAAGAGATCGAACGCGCTGGCCAGGAAGTGCCCTGAACCGCAGGCGGGATCGAGAAGACGGACATCGCGAATGGACCGGACCGGATTTCTCACCACAGAGGGCACAGAGGTCACAGAGACGGAGGAAGAATAGTTCGGATCCGGATCTCCGCCTCTTCCTCCTCGGAGGCCGGCGGCGACGGGTGCGCTCGCGAGCCGGCCCACGCCATCCCCCCCAGCCCCGCCGGACCCGTCGGCGCCGGCTCCGTCTTCCCCTCCTCTGCCTCCTCCGCCTCCGTGCTCTCTGTGAGAACCCTCCGGATCCGCTGGCAACGGCTGCGGCACGTAGTATTTCCACGCCTCCTCCAATTCCCCCTCAATCTCCATCAGCGCATCCAGCGCCACTTCCCCTGCCTCCCTCCTCCTCCTCCACTCCGCCCGACGCGCATCGAGCACCGGCAGCACTTTCTCCGCGTCCGCTGTCCAGCCGTTGCGCTTGCAGATGCACAGCCACGTCAGGCCCAGACTGTTTTGCAGCAGCCACTCGACCATGTAGCGCTCGGTGAACATCTGCGTCTTGGACGCGATCTCGTGCGGGGCGATCTTGCCGCCGTCGTTGATCTTGGCGTCCAGCGCCTCGCGCTCGGGATCGTTCCAGTACTGGTAGACCCAGCCCAAGGTGGTGTCGTCGGTCCAGGCGCTCGACAGCGCGTCGTCGTCCAGCCTGCCGACGATTTCACGCAACGTGGCCGGCGGAACATGGAAAAGGCGAGTGAGCCCCACGTCGCCGAACAAGCCCGGCAGCTCCACTGCCAGGTCGTCGAACTTCAGTTGCAGAAGCGTGGCGTAGCCCTCGGTCTCGTCGCCGAGCAGACCAGGTGCGAAGTCGCGCAGCTCCTGATAGCCGGCACTGTTCCAGCCCCCGATCACCACCGCAGGCCGCGAAAGCCCCATCGCCTCCAGGTGGCGCAGCAGCACCAGACGGTTCAGCAGAGTGGCGGCGGCCTCTTTGATCGCCTGCAACAGAAAGCGATCGCGCGCCGCCTTCCTATCCTTGTCGTTCTTCGCGCCACTCGATCGCGCCCGCTCATCCAGCCACGCCTCCAGTCGCTCGCGCCGCCGACGTGGTGCCTCGGCCAAGCCAGCCTGCGCAATCGACACTGACATCCGATACCGCCTCTCCGCCTCGTCACCCAGATCACGCAACAACCGCTCGCGCAACGATCGGATGGTCGCAGAGAGAGCCTGCTTGGCCTCGGGCGTGAGCCGGCGGCGGGTTGACTCGGTCATCGTGCTAGCCAATGCGGACCTTGTCGCCCCGGTCCAGCAGGGGGCCGATGCGTTCTTCCAATTCGTTGAAGACAGCATGCAGTTGCTCGCGGCTGGCGATCTCGCGGCCGCGCAGGTGGGTCTCGACTTTGACCACCTTCTGCGGGGTGGTCTTGTTGCGCTCTTCGTCCAGTCGGTCGCGGGCCTGATCTTCGGCGGGGCCGATGCGGCTGGCGAAAGTCTCGCGCAACACCATCAACGTCGGCGAGACCGCGTCGGGAGTAGTGTCCACGCGAGCGTCCAGGATCGGGCGCAGAACCCGGTGGGCCTGGTCCGCGCCCAATGTGGCAAAGCCCGGGATGGTCTTGATGCGCGCCTGGGCCTGTTCGGCCGCCACGCTTTGCTGGCCAAGGATGCGCTGGCGGACCTCCACGTAGCGTTGGCGAACGCGCTCCAAAGCGCCCTCGATGGTGTGGATGCCGCGCCAGGGGCTGGCACTGGAAAGCTGGGCGCGTATCGCCTCGGCATCAGTGGCCATCCCGGATAGCTCGCCTGCCTCGTCAAGCTGGGCCAGTTCAAAGTCGCGGATGCGGGCCGCCTGGGACACAGCCGACACAGCCTCGGAACCCAGCTCGGACTTCAGGATGCGAAGCTGCTCCATCCCGTTGCGCAGAACATCCAGGTGCCGCTTCAGTTCCAGCACGATCTTCTGCACCGGCCGCTCGCGGCAGCAGTCTTCCAGGGCCTTGCCCAGCTTGGCCAGTCGTTCGGGCAAGGCGGGTCGGTCAGGGAGCTGTTCGTGTCGGCGTTCGATCTCGCGCAGGTCATCGCGCTCGCGCGGGAAGTACTTGAACGCGGCGTCCGCGAACGCCTCGTCTTCTTGTTCGAGGCTGACACCCACGAAGGTCTCGAAGAACTTACGGATCGCCACCCGGTCGCGGGCCGTGATGGGGTTTTCGGCGGGCAGGAAGATCTCGGCCTTGCGGAAAGGACGATCCTTGGTGAACAGCTCGCGCACACCGGCGTCGCGGTACGAGGTGATCTCGTCGCCGGCCTCGGGTCGGATGCGCAGCTTGCGGCCACGCAGCAGCCCAGCCACGCAGGCGCGCACCAGGTCGGGCGGGTAGCCGTAGGGCGGACCCACGAAGGTCGCGATCAACGACTGGCCGGACAGCCCGCCGGTCTTTCTGATCTCCTCCTCGATGCGACGTGGGTGCTCACCCTTGCAGTTGGGCACGTACTTGCGGTCATCCAGCGACAGGATGCCCAGGGCATCGTCCAGGAACTTGGGCGAGGGGCCGTGCAACTCGGGTTCGAGGAGTTGCAGGATCTCAGTGTCGGTGACCGCGACCATCTCGGCCGCGTAGGGGTAGAGATCGGGCAGCAGGCGATTGGCCGTGGCGAGCAGGGCCGTGCCGAAAACGGCGCCCATGTCCTGCGGCCGAATCTGCTGGCCGCGAAAGTAGAAGCTGCCCTGGTGAAAAGCGACGGCCACTGCCTTGCGGGCGGCGCCCTCCAGTTCTTCCAGGCGGGTTTCTTCCTC
>PMCR01000478.1 GCA_003155465.1 Myxococcales bacterium
TGGCGCCAATCTTGTCGGCCGGCCGCACGTGTACTTCAATGGCTGACCAGCCCACTCGTACCGGCGAGCGACCAGCCACGACCGCTTCGTCAGAACCGATGCGGCGCGGATCGCCCAGCACGCGGCCCTCGACGCGGACTGCGCCACGGCGGGCCAGGTCTTCGGCCATGGCATCGAGGTGCACGTCCCGCAGCGACGGATCGCCGCTGCCGCGCAGGATCAAATCGCCCGCAATCGTGCCGTCCCCGTCAGGCGGAGGTCCCGACAGCTCGGTGCGGAAGCGCCAGGTGCTGCCCAGACGCAGAAGCGCCGTGGTGGTCGCCAAGACCTTCTGATTGGACGCGGGATCCATCAGCACCGAGCCGCGTCGGGTGAAGAGCACGTGGCCGGTTGCCATGTCCAGCACGCGCATGCCCACGCGCAGCCGGCCCAGCACCGTGCCGTGAACAATTCGAGTCAGGGCATCTTGCAGGGCCAAGATGCGCTCGCGATTGGGATCGTCGGTAGCCGGTACAGGTGTCTCGTTCTCGGTTGGCCCGGGCGACGCGCTGGCCTGGCGGGCTGGAACCGCCGGGTTGCTGGCGCGACCGAGCGAGGATCGAAGCGCAGCGCTGGTCGGCGGGGCAAAGGGCTTGCCCAAGGCTGTGACGGGTCTTGCCACCGGCTTGCTGGCGGGCCTGGGTGACAGAGGCGCAGGCCGGGTAGCGGCCGAGTTGCCGATGACAATGGGCGTGGGGCGACCGAGCTTGGCAGTCGGCACGGACCTTGGCGTGACTTTGGCCTGGCCCGCGGCAAGGGCGGATGCGGTCAAGCTGGTGAGGAGAAGCGCGAACAGTGTGGCCTTGGGATATCCGTGCTTCATTTGATCATCTCGCTACACATCGAAACCCCAAGTCGCCGTCGCGATGCTGAGGATTCCAGGCGTTTCGGTTGGCTGCGCGCGGCTCGACGAAGTAGCTGCAGCAGGAACCACCGCGCACCACGCGCCGGGTGGGGTCGCGATCGTACTTGTCCGCCGTCCACTCCCACACGTTGCCCGCCATATCGTCGACGCCGTACGGGCTGGCGCCCTGCGGATAGCTGCCCACTTTCATGGGCCGGCCCGGATTCTTGCCCGCGCAGGGACCTTCGTCCTCGAAATTGCCCCAGTTGGCGCGGCCACAGTCCAGCTCGTTGCCCCAGGGATATTCGCGGCCGTCGCTCCCGCGCGCGGCTTTTTCCCATTCGTCTTCACTGGGCAGGCGGCCACCGGCAAAGGCGCAGTACGCGCGCGCCTCGTGCCAGTTCACGTTGGTGACGGGCAGATCCTGATCCTGGCTCAGATCGATGGCAGGCTGCGCACAACGGCGGCTCGACACACAGCGCGCATACATGGCGCGCGTGACTTCGGTGCGGTCGATCTTGTACGCGGCCAGGGTGCGCTTGCTGAGGGGCCGTTCGTCGTCGGCGCCGCGATTGGATCCTTTCACAAAGGCGCCGGCTGGAATCAGCACGCGATCGGACTTCTCCGGGCGCTGTTCCAAAGCACGGTCGCCAAGAAGCAAGAAAGCCGACAAGAACATGGCGCACATCACGCGAGAGCCGCCTGGATTCCCAGGGCCAGCTTCGCCTTGCGGGGAAGCGCCTTGATGGCGGCCTCGCGCCGCAAGGCCGAACCCTGGGATCGCTTGCGTTCAACATGGACGAGCGCCACGGGTCCCCGACCTCGCGTGTAGCGCGCGCCCTGTCCCTGGTTGTGCTTGGCCACGCGTGCGTTCACGTCGCGGGCGACTCCCGTGTACAGGGATCCATCGCGGCATCGGACCACGTACACGAACCAGGCGGGCATTGGATTTTCCAACTATGACGACGGCCGAGGATCAGAGCAATTTTCTGCAGTTACCTCTCAGTATCATCGGCAGACGGCAGGGACGGCTCAAGCCTGTAGCCGCTCCAGCCGAGCCAGTGCTTCTTCCACCCAGGGGGTAAGTTCCTCTCCACCGTCGGCGGCCAAGGCCATGTAGCGCCGCAGGTGCTCCACCGCCTGACGCTGGCTACCCAGGTGTTCGAGGGCAGTTGCCAGGTTGTAGTGCGCGTCGGCGAAATCGGGCGCCGTTTGCACGACCCGCCGCAACTCGGAGGCCGCCAGCTCGATCTCGCCCAGCTCGTGAAGGATGCGGGCCAGGTTGTAGCGCGCCTCGGTCTGCTCGGGATCGAGGGCCAGGGCCGCCTCGAACGACGCGCGCGCCGTCCCGGCATCGCCCGAGCTGTACGCCAGCGTGCCCAGGTTGGTGTGAGCCGCGGCCAGCCCAGGGTCAGCCGCCAGAGCGTGGCGATAGGCCACCGCCGCCTCGTCGGTCTTTTCCACCGCCTCCTGTGCCAGGGCGAAGGTGAACCATTGGTAGGCCGACCGCTCGATCCCGTCGGGGTTGGTCAGCGTGGGACGCGGTGTGGGCAACGCAGCGACCGAGGCTGCGCGGGCTGCCAGATCGCCCAGGCCGAAGTCAAACAGGCGCTGGCCCGTGACTTCAAAGGCAGCACCGTCGGTGACCAGGGCCAGGGTATTGCCGTCCCAGGCCACGCGCAGGCGCTCCAGCGGCCGATTCACGGTCGGCAGGGCAGCGCGAACCGCATCCAGGGCCTTGCGAATCTGCGCGGGCGAAAAGCCGCGCTCGACCAATTCCTTGGCCGCGCGCACTGCCACCAGATCCTGGAAGGTATATGTCTGGCGCGCATTTCGCCGCCGCGACGGGCCCACGAAACCGGACTGCGACCAGTAGCGCAGCTT
>PMCR01000026.1 GCA_003155465.1 Myxococcales bacterium
GCGCCACGAATCATGATGACCCTGTTTGAAGCCGCGCTTCGCCACATGCGCACCGCGCAGACCGCGTATGGGAAGGGCGACTACCGGACGGGCGGCTTCGCAGCGGAGCGAGCAGCGGCCATCATTCTCGGACTACAGGCCACCCTCAAGCGCGAGATCGCGCCAGGCCTTTGCGAGCAGCTCGACGCACTCTACGGCTTCGTGGTGGGCCGCCTGACCCTGGCTATCGGCAACACATCGGCCCAGTACGTGGAAGAGGCCAAGCGGGTGTTCCTTCCCATCGTCGAGGCATTTGACGAGGCCGTGGCCAGTGAAGCCGCGATGCCCATGGCGGCGGCCGGGGGTTACGGTCGATGACGGCGACCCGCGATCCTTGGCTGGCCACGCTCGAAGAAGGCGTCCGGCTCTTGCAGGAAGGCAAGGCCGAGGAAGCGGCGCAGACACTTGCGGGCCTGCAAGCCTTGTGTGCCCTCTCTGCTCCGCGCCCCTCTTTGGCCGTTGTCGCGCAAGCGCGCGCACTGATCGAGCGGTGTTTCAAGGCTGAAGCGAGTCTACGGCAACGCGTGGTGGAAGACATGAACCGCCTGGCCTCCAGCCAGCGGGCGCAGGTCTACCGCCATCCCACTCAAGGGCCTCGCTAAGGCTGTCGATACCCGATCAAGGAGAGTTCCTTCATGGCCACCTCACCCGTCTCGACCACCGGTCCGCTGTTCCAGGCCGGCGGCCTCGCCTCCGGGCTCGACACCACATCTATCGTCAACAGCATCATCACGGCCGACTCAGCGGCCATGTTGCAGGTTCAGAAACAGCAGGCGGCCTACTCGGTCCAGATCTCGACTGTGGCCACGCTCACCAGCAAGCTGCATGCTCTGCAGAGTGCAGCCGACGCCCTCGCCACCTCGGGCCTGGCCCCTATCCGGGCTGATTCGACCTATGCGGACTTCACCGCGACCGGCTCAGCCCCCACCGAGGGCGACTATACGGTTCAGGTCGATACCATGGCCCGTGCTGCGAAAATGCGCAGCGATCCCTTCCTGTCCGCCCAAGACCCTAGCGCTCTTGGCCTAACCGGCACTCTTCAGTTCAGCATCGACGGTGTCACGAAGCCCAGCACGGCCATCAACATGACCGGCATGAGCCTGTCCGCCCTTGCCGAAGCCATCAACAAGCAAGTCCCCCAGGTGAGCGCAGCGGTTGTCTCTTCCGGCACCGGCTACAGCCTGTCAGTGACCCGCACCAGTACAGGCTACTCGACCACGCAGCTGGGGGCCTTGCAGGTCATCGGCGGCGTGGGCTTGAACCTGCAGACCATTCAGCAGGCGCAAAACGCCTCGCTGAAGGTGGACAACCTTCAGATCACGAGCCAGAGCAACACCATCACCGGCGCCATCCCCGGTGTGACCTTGAATCTACGCGGGCAGTCCAACGTGGCCACCGATGTCCACTTCGCCAGCGACACCAGCTCGTCTGCAGCGAGCATCAATAGCTTCATCGCGGCCTACAATGACCTGAGCACAACCCTCGACAGCCAACTGCGTCCCGATCCAACCCAGGCAGCCACCAACAACCCCCTAGCCGGCTCGTCGCTTCTCAGTCTCGAACGCGATCTGCAGGGCCTTATGCAAAATGTGAATAGCGGTGGCGTCGTGCGCGGCCTTGCCGACTTGAACGTCAGCCTGCAGAACGATGGGACGCTGGTACTCGACCAGCTCCCGCATGGCAACACTTTTGCCGAGGCCATGGCCGCAGACCCAAGCGGCGCGAACAAGCTGTTCACCACGACCAAGACCGGCATCGCTGCCCTGGTGGACGCGCTGGTAGCGAAGCAGACCAATCCAGTTGATGGGGCGCTGGTGGGCGAAACCAAGCAGCTCAATAACAACATCACTTCTCTCGACGGCACAGTCGCGTACTGGCAGAACTACCTGGACAACGAGCGCGCACGGCTGACCTCCGAGTTCACCGCGATGGAATCAACGGTCGCCGCGCTCAATACGACCGCCAATTACCTGAACCAGCTTTTCTACAGCAGTTCCAGCAACACCTACAAGACCACCAGCAACGGGTGATCACCCCAAGAAATGGGCTAGAGTGAGTCGCCAATGGGTGGGGAGCCAAGTCTTCGCGTTTCTTCCAATCCGTCGAGAAGGCACGCGCCGCACCCTAGGAATTCCCCATGAGATTCGCCGAACAGGTCGAACAGATCGTCAAGAATCGCATNNGAGAAGGACAGCCTGACCCTGCCCACGCTGCCCGCGGTCGCATTCAAGGCCATCGAGCTGACCCGCGCGGCGGATCTCAACACGCGGGATGTGACGTCCCTCATCGAAAGTGATCCCGTGTTGGCTGTGCAGGTGCTCAGGTTGGGCAAGAGCGCCGGCACGGCCGCCGAGCCCTGCAAATCGATCAGCCAAGCCATCTCGTGCCTGGGCGCCGAGAGACTTCGCGGCGTGCTTTCGGAGATCTCGTCCCAGCGCGCGCTTGCATCGCGTGATCCCAAGGTCACGGCAGCCGTGAAGGCTCTCTGGGAGCATTCGCGCGCCGTGGCTCAACTCGCGCAGCGGGT
>PMCR01000254.1 GCA_003155465.1 Myxococcales bacterium
ACCGTGTACACCATCCTGCCCAAGCCGCTGCATCGCTGGGAGTTCGTGCTGGGCAAGTGGCTTGGCATGCTGCTGACCTTGGCCGTGCAGATGGGCGTCATGGGTCTGGTGCTGGGCGTGACCCTGTGGTTGCAGGGGGCGCATTTCGACACGCCCATGGTCAAAGCGGTGTGGCTGCTCTTCGTCAACGTCATGCTGGTCACCTCCATCGCGGTGTTCTTCTCGGCTTTCTCCAGCCCATTTCTCTCGGGCTTCTTCGCCCTCGGTTGCTTCGTGGTGGGCCGCTCGGTGCCTGACATCCGCGCCCTGGCCGCCAAGCTGGGTCCCCTGGCCAAGATCGTGCTGGAGACCGGCTGCACCCTCATGCCCAACATGCACCTCTTCTATCCATCCGGGGCCATCGTGGGTGCCGAAGAAGTCTCGGTCCATGGCGACTTTGTCGGCGCGCCCTACATGCTGACCACCACCGCGTATGGTGTGGCCTACTCGCTCATCGTGCTGATTGCAGCCATGCTGATCTTCAGGAAGAGAGACTTCGTCTGATGACCATGCGCTGGCCGCCCCGGTGGGTCCTCATTGCCATCGGGATGACGCTGGCGCTCGCGGTGGTGGCCGTCCGGCTCGTGGTCGACGCGCGCAGTGCATTGCACGCTGGCGAGTTGTCCGAGGCGCGCGGCGATCGGCTGGAGGCCATCCGACACTATCAGGATGCGGCCCGCCTGTATCTACCCGCAAGCCCCTATGTGCGCGCCGCCCTGGATCGTCTGGAAGCCCTGGTTGCCGCAGCCGCACAAGCAGGCGACGGGCCCGGCGTGCGCGCCGCGCTGGAGGCCGAACGGGCTGCCATCTTGGCCACGCGATCACTCTATGTCCCGAATGGATCCCGGCTGCCGGATATCGAACACCGTCTGGCCCGGTTGCTGGCTGCCACTGAGGATCGCTCGGTTGCGCCTGGGGTCAGCTTCGAGGCCAGGGCCGCATGGCACCTGGAGCGGCTGACGCGCCGGCCGGGGCCTGCCCTGCCCCAGGTACTCCTGGCACTCGCCGGCCTGGGCCTTTGGGTCGGCGGCGCGGTCGGCTTCTTCAGCAAGGGCCTGGATGCGAGGCTGCGCCTGCGTCGCCCCCAAGCAATCATCGCCAGCGTCGCTTTCGCTGTGGGCCTGGCGATGTTCCTGGTAGGCTTGCGGTTGGCCTAGGTGGGGCAAGACTCTTTGCGGCATACGTTGTGAGGAAGCGTACCGACAGGACTCCATCACTCCTGCTATCGTGTTCCACTAGAAGTGCCGAAGGCACCGTTGCAGACCATGCAGATCCGATGTGAACGCTGCCAAGCCGAGTACGAGCTGAACGAAGGCGAGGTGCGCGTCGACAGCACCGACGTGCAATGCAGAGTCTGCGGACATTTCCTCGCGGTGGCGCAGCCGGGCCTGCACCAGACTGCGGACGGAGCCTCGGCTGGCCGCGCGGAGCCGGTCGACGACGACTGGCACCTGCGAACCGCGGATGGAAGAGTCCATCGCTTGCATGGCCTGACGTCACTGCAGGGGCGGATCATCGAACGTAGTGTCACCCGCATGGACAGGGTTTCCCCCGACGGTCAAGCCTGGCAATACGCCGGTGAGATCGTCGAGTTGACGCCATTCTTCGACGTGGTCGACGAGGCAGATCATGACCGCTCTGAAGCCAGCGCCGCGCAGAACCAGGCCATGCAGGTCGAACCGGCCCGGCACATGCCAACCTCCCCAACACAACGCCGTTCGTCGCCACCAGCAATGGCCATCTCGGTCCCGGATGACGACGTTCGAGCCAGCGGCCCGTCTTTCCCGGCCGTCGGCGGAGAAGCGGCGGGCGGCGGTTCGCACGAGCACACCCATGGCGGGCTGAAGATCTTCGTCGGTTTGATCGTGGCTGCTGGGGTGGCCTTCGCTGGCATAAAGTGGCAGCGAGACCGGTTCAAGGGCACGACCATCGCGACGAAGGCTTCCGGCGTGGTCTCGACTTGGACGGTCAGTCGCCGCCCCGTGGCCAGTCCGCCCGCGGCGCAACCGGATCTGGGAACTGCCTCCCCCGCTGCCCAGGTGCCGGGTGAGACGGCGACGCCCAGCCCATCAGCCCAGGGGCCGGTCGTGGAAGCGCTGCCCTCTGCCCCGCCTGGGGAGACCGAGAAGCCATCGGACAAGACGGGGCCGACAAGTCCTGCTGCCGCCACTCCCGAATCCTACGAGAAACTGGTCGCGGACGGAGATCGCGCGCTCGAGAATGGAGCGAACAGCAAGGCCAAGGATCTCTACCAGAGGGCGTTGCGGCTGCGGCCGGCAGGGACCAAGGCGCTTTCCGGCCTTGGCTTTGTCGCCCTTGACCGTGGCCAGATACCGGTCGCCTACGAACTATTTAAGCGCGCTTTGGCCGGCAAGCCGCCTTCTGGTTCGGCCTTGTTCGGGATGGCCGAGATCCATCGCGCCCGCGGCGAAAAGGCTCTCGCCTTGCGGAGCTACCAGCGCTATCTGCAACTCTGGCCCAATGGCAGCGAGGCCGCGGCGGCGCGGCGGCAAGTGAGCGCGTTGCAACCCGGGGAGTAGCCAAGCGCTGCGGCTAGCACTACTGATTGAAATTCNNAATTTCAATCAGTAGTGCTAGGCGCTTGGGTTCATCCGAGCAGCCGCCCGCCGCCAATCAGCTCGTACAGCGATCCTTGTTCCTGGCGATCTTCTGGATGTCGCGCAGGCGGTCCCTGACCTGTGCGGCGCGGGGGGATTTCGGATAACGCTTGGACAAATCGAGGAAAATGGCCTTCGCGTCGGTGCAGTACTTCATGGCCACGTAGGCCTCGCCGAGTAGCCACATGGCCTCGGGAACTTCAGGTGCGCGCGAGAAGCGTGACATGACGGCCAGGTACTCCGCCACCGCGAGGCCATTCTTGAACTCCTGGGCAAAAGATTGCCCGACCTGCAACTGCGCCTGAGACGCCCGCGGGTCGTTGGGAAAACGCTGGATAAAGGCGCGCAAGAAACGACGAGCGTCGTCGCGCATGCCGCCGGCCAGCCGGTTCTGCGATTCCTTCCAAAGGGCTTCTTTGTCCTCCGGCATGGACGGGGCCACCCGCTCGATGATCTTCTGTTGCTCTTGGGCCGTCTTCTGCTGGCTCTGTTCCAGTGCCGCCAGCCGCTTCTGCAGCTCGTCCAGAAGGTACTTGGCCTCCTCAAGCTTACCCGTGAGGGCCGCTAGGTCACCCTCGTTGCGCGCGACCTTGGTACCAAGATCGGCCGAGTTGCGCCCGAGCAAGGCCGTGGCCTCGTCGAGAACCTTGCGCAAACGGGCCACCTGGTCGTGGGTCTGTGCTTCGAGGGTCTCCACGCGTTTGGAGAGGTGGGAGATGTCGTCACGCAGTTTGTCGCCCTGGCCGCTGGTCACGCAGCCAGAAATCAACACGACCGCGAGCACGCCGCCCGCGGTCGCGTGACCAGACAATCGACCAGGCGCTAGCGCCATTCGGAGTCGACGCGGCGGTCCTTGGCCCAACCGGTTTCGCTAGTGCCAGTAGCGTCCAAGGATCCACGCGGTACGATGGACAACCGGGTGGCCGCGATTCCTGTCCGCTTGAGATAGTCCCTCACGGACTGAGCGCGCCGGTCAGAGAGCGCCATGTTGTACTCGGTGGTACCACGCGGATCGGCGCGGCCGACCAGGCTGACGGCCATGTCCGTCTTCTTCAGGCAGGTTGCATTCTGGGCCGAAATGCTGGTGGCAGCCGAATCCAGGTTCGACTTGTCGAAGGCGAAGTAGACCGTCTCCAGATCACAGGGCGGCTTCTTGACCACCACCTTCTGCGAGCCCACGCACAGACCGTGCACACACTCTTGATCCTGGGCGCAGTTCTCGTCCTTGGTGCACTGGGGGATGGAGCAACGTCCGGTCATGCAAAGTTTTCCGGCCTGGCATTGGCTGTCGGACGTGCAGGCCTGACAACGGTTGGCCTTGCAGATCTCACCCGCCTGGCACTGCGAGACATCGTTGCAGTAGCCGGGGATGGCTTCGCAGCGTCCGTTCGCACACTGGCGACCCTCACCGCAGTCACGAGCATCGCGACATTGCTGGCACTTGCGCCCGACACAGAATTCCTTTTCCTTGCAGTTTTTGTCGGTGTCGCAGGCAGGGTAGTCGGGTTTGCACCCAGCCATCGCCACGATCAAGAGAGCCCCGAAACATCCAAGAAGCAGAGTGTTATTCATTTTGTTCATGGCCTTCCCTCGCCAGGTTTCTAGGGCGGCTTTGTCTCTCTGTCAACGGCCATCAGTGTCATGGGTTGCCAAGATCTTGGGGAAACCACCCCGGAGCCGGAAATCGTGCTATGGGAGGAGCCGAAAGCCCTGTGGCATGGATTGGCTGCTTGCCCACCTAACTTCACTCGCGCCGTCAGCCGTATACGGTACTCTGGCAGGCGTTTTGCTGCTATGCGGCCTGGGGTTGCCGATCCCGGAAGACGTCTCGCTCATCTCGGCCGGCTACCTGGCCCACTTTGGCGTCGTGAACGTGCACACGGTATTCTTGGTGTGCTTCGCGGCTGTGCTGGGAGGCGATTGCCTTGCCTTTGCGATGGGTCGCCTATTCGGCTCGCGTCTGCTCGAGAGCCGTCTGGCCCAACGCTTCTTCAGGCCGCGCAAGCAGATCCGCGTGCGCGCCTACTTCCGAAAGTTCGGCAGCAAGGTCATCTTTGTTGCGCGCTTTCTGCCCGGGCTGCGTTTTTCGATCTTCTTGTCGGCCGGAACGCTGCGGGTTCGGCCGTCCGTATTCCTCACTTACGATGCGCTGGCGGCCTTGGTTTCGGTACCCGCGTTGGTCTACCTGGCCTGGGCTTTCGGCGCACACATTGACCACGTGGTTAGCTGGGCGCGGCGCTCCGAGTACGGCATCCTGATTGTCGTCGCGCTGGTTGCAGTCTGGTTCGCGGTGAAGATGCTGCGCAAGCGTCGGCGCGAAACCGTGGGCATAGTGCCCGAAGTGCGCTAGCCCGCACTATTCACCACAATCGGATTGCCAACGGTCACACCTTGACAGCCTGGTTTCGCCGCACTGAAGTGCGGCGGGCTGGGTCGTTTGATATGGGCACCCCGGGAGGGTTCCCATATCAAAGGCCCGATCGACCTACTGGAACCGTATCTGCACGCCGAGCCCGGTGTCGAGTTCCAGGCGGTACCAGCGCGTGAATCCCATGGTCCATCCGACCTGGAAGAAGAAGCCCACGTTCTTGATGACGTCGTACATGAGGCCGTCGGCGTTGCGAAGCGCGAAGTCGCTCTTCGACACGTAGAGGTAGTAGGTATGGTCGTAGACGGCTTGACCGGTGGCATAGAACTTCAACGCCACGCCTTGGTCGAGCCAATAGCGCACCCCGGGCGCCAGCGCGAACTGATGACCGGCTCCTGGGGAAGGATCCTTCTGCAGCGCAAAGCGCAGGTCGACGATGAAATCGAGACGGGGAAAGGCACCATAGGAGAGCTGCAGTTCAAGGAACAAAGGCAGGATGTGAGTGCATACCCTCCTGCTGCGGTTGCCCGAGGAGTCGCCGCAGGGAATGTTTTCCCGGTAGGGAACCAGTACGCGGTATCCGGTGCCGGGCATGATCGATATCCCGGCTTGGCCAGCGTGATTGGCTACCGCTGGCCGTCTCAGAAGCGAAGGGGATTCCTTCGCAGCCTGGTCTGGCGGGGGTTCTGCCGGCTGCCCCGACGCTTCGTCAGTGGGCTTGGAGGTCGATTCAACGCTGTCGGTGTCTTCCCCTTCAGTTTCCTCATCGGGCGCCGCTACCGGCGCCGGTTTCTCCCGAGCCCAGACGTTTCTTGCGACAGCTCCTGCCATAACGATCATACTTACGAATATGACGACGCGACACGGCGTTTGCATGGCAGGCAACAGTATCGGATGACCGCCAGCCGTTTGCTAGAGCGCCGAACGGTTTGACGGACCGAGTGAAATTG
>PMCR01000472.1 GCA_003155465.1 Myxococcales bacterium
AGATCGACGAGCTTCGCTGCGTGGTGTGCGGGCTGTGCGTGGAAGCCTGCCCTTGCGACGCCATTCGGATGGACACGGGGATCCACGCCCCACCTTCCACCCGTCGCGTCGATGCTATCCTGGACAAGGAACAATTGCTCTCGCGCGGCGAAATTTCCGCGGCGGTGCAGGGCGGCGCAGGAATCTTCTGGCGAGAGAAAAAGTAGTGGAATTCTTTCTTGACCGTCGCCGAGTGCAGGCTCAACATTACTAGTGAACCCTCTGTGCGGTTCGACAGCCGGACGAGATTTTTTTCCCTACAAATTGAATTCNNAGTCGGGAAGCCCGATGCGGCTATTCTGTGGCTCCCCCCTTACCAAGGTAGGGGCTAGGAACTCATCCGGAACGGCCGAGGCGGAGGGTTCACTACTTTTCTCCTCACCGCTGCGCCACGACCAGCGGAGCTATCCGTTGCCGTTGTCGTACAACGTCCCGAGCTTGATCACCCGAAAATCAGCCAGGCGGATCTTGTCGAGGAGTTCGTAGCTGTCCAAAACGCCGGAATCCCAATAGGCCTGGGCATCGGGCGAGCCGTCGGCGTACAGGCTCATGGCGCCGGAGAAATCCCCGACGTAGGCGCCGAATTCCTGCAGGGCCTGCATGATGATGCGGCCCGAGCGGGTCAGGTTGAGGGTATCCAGACTGATACTGGGATCGAACTGGATGCGGCCACCACAAGGGATCCCGCGATCCTTCTGCGCGCCGACGCCGTTCGCCGCTTGCGCGGTGCTGGCCGGCGGCGTGTAGAGGCCGGCGCGGATGTGGGGGTAGGCAACCACGAGCGCATGATCGATTCGCCCGGCCTGGATCTCATCGACACGGATCAGGCCGGCTGCCAGCGGAAAGCCGCAGGCGCGCGCGCCATGCGACGTGTACCAGGTCGGGTTGCCTTCGGCGATAGGGCGCACGCCCGTGCCGTTCAAGTCGGTCGTGGCGCAGAGTCCCGCGTGCCAGCCCGCGGTCTCGCGCACCATGTTCCAGCAACCCCACTCCTTCATTTGCTGCTTGTCGATCACTAGCAGATGGTGGTCGCTGTCGGGATCGGGGACGGCGTTGCCCGGAATGGGCATGTTGCCGGTGGTGTTCATACCGTTGACACCGGACCAGCCCGAACCGCCGACATCGGCGCGAACGGTGTATTGCGGCGTCGTCGCGTCGGCGTAGAAGAGCGGAATGGAGTAGCCCTTGATGTTGACGTCCAGGTGCTCGCCATAGGGCGAACTGGTGACCCAGTCGGCAATCAGCGTCTTGCTGTCGGGATCAATTGTGGGACTGGACCCGATGGGGGTGTTCCAGGGGCTGTCGGCGGAGAATGGCCGCCACGCGGCCGTCGTCGCGCCGCCTGTCGTTCTGGCGCCGCCCGTGGCCGTGGCCCCACCAGTGATCGTGGCGCCGCCCGTGCCCGTGACGTCCCCGCTTCTGGGATTGCCACCCGCGGCGGAGTCCGCTGCCGTGCCAGCAGGGCTGCTTGAACCGCAGGCGAAGAGCAGCAGCGTGGGAAGGCAAGGCCCAATCATCTTGTACATGGCCGAATCTCCTTTCATCCCAGAGCCCCCACAAGACCCCGCACCATATGAGTTTAGGCGCTCCGCATCCGCGCGGTCCAGGCTGAAGATGGAAGGCGAATCCACAGTCAGGTGGTCTGGGCACGGCATTCGCATCGTTCACCGTGCATGAAACCCCATGTCCGAAACAGCGACCAAGTTGCCACGATCATTCCCCTTGTCCGACCGAACCCTGGACAGGCGTCTGGGATTCCGGCCAAACCACCGCGTCTGCTGGAGCAGGTCCGACAAAGTCTGCGCGCCCGTCACTACAGCCCGCGCACGGAGAAGGCGTACGTGGGCTGGATTCGCCGGTTCATCCTGTTCCATGGCAAGCGCCATCCCGAATCCATGGCCGAGCCTGAGATCGGCGCCTATCTGTCCAGCTTGGCCAGCAAATCCAAGGTCAGTGCCTCGACGCAGAACCAGGCCCTGGCCGCGCTGCTCTTCCTGTACCAGCAGGTGCTGGGGCGGGAACTGCAGTGGTTGGGAAACCTGGTCCATGCCAAACGGCCCACGCGGGTGCCCGTGGTACTGGGACGGGAAGAAGCGCGCAATTTGCTGGCCCGCCTCGACGGTCCCGTTTGGCTGGTTTGTGCCCTCCTCTATGGCGCGGGCCTGCGCTTGCTCGAGGCGCTGCACTTGCGAGTGAAAGACATCGACTTGGACCGTCGTGAAATCATCGTCCGAAGAGGCAAAGGCCAGAAAGACCGCCGAACCGTTCTGCCCGACGTTCTGGTCAAACCACTGCGCTCCCATCTGGCGGTCGCTCAGACTCAGCACGATGGGGACATCAGCCTGGGCGCGGGCAACGTCGCCCTGCCCGACGCTCTCCGTCGCAAGTACCCGAATGCCTCGCGCGAGTGGATCTGGCAATGGGTCTTCCCGGCAACCCGCACCTACACCGATCCGGACACTAGGGAAGTTCGCCGTCACCACCTACACGAGAGCGTCATTCAGCGCGCCGTGCGCAAAGCCGCCGTAGCCGCGCGAATCTCGAAACCCGTTAGCCCTCACACCATGCGGCATTCGTTCGCCACACACCTGCTTGAGAAGGGCTACGACATTCGCACCATCCAGGAGTTGCTGGGCCACAAGGACGTCAGCACGACCATGATCTACACACACGTCCTGAACCGCGGCGCCGGTGGCGTTCGCAGTCCCCTCGACCCGTGAAACTCCGGCCGGAGGTGCGAGTCCATATCTGCTTATCCGCCAGCTGCGGGTTTGTTTATCCGACAGGCATAGGGGGCAGCATTTCAGGAAGGGCAGGGGGACAACACCGCAGAATTGCGGGGGTTCATGGGTTGACGCCGTCTGCGAAAGGGTGCGACTATCGATGGGATATTGAATATTTTTCGGGGGA
>PMCR01000188.1 GCA_003155465.1 Myxococcales bacterium
AGAAAATGCATCTCCACCGTGCGCACACCGTCGCCTTCGCAAGCCTCGCAGCGGCCGCCCTTCACGTTGAAAGAAAAGCGCCCAGGGCCGAAGCCATAGACCTTGGCTTCCGCGGTCATGGCGTAGATCTCGCGGATGAAATCGAACGCCTTGGTGTACGTCGCCGGGTTCGAGCGCGGGGTGCGGCCGATGGGCTTCTGATCGATGTCCACCACCTTGTCGATGGCGTCGATGCCCTCCAGCGCAGAAAACGCCCCCACCGGATCAAACCCGCCGAGCAGCTTGCGGCGCAGCGCCGGGTGCAAGGTTCCGTTGATCAGGGACGACTTGCCCGCGCCTGACACACCGGTCACCGCCACCAGCACGCCGAGCGGAATCTTGGCGGTCACGTCCTTGAGGTTGTGCTCGCGCGCGCCTCGCAAAGTTATGAAGCCCGACGGCGGCCGGCGTCGCACCGGGATCTCAATGCGCTCCAACCCGGCCAGGTAACGACCAGTGAGAGAGTTGGGATGGGCGCGCAGATCCTCGGGAGGACCGGCCGCCACCACGCGCCCACCCAGGCGGCCCGCGCCCGGCCCGAAGTCGACCACATGGTCAGCCGACCGAATGGTTTCCGCGTCGTGCTCCACCACGATGACGGAATTCCCCAGGTCGCGCAGCCGCCGAAGCGTGGCAATAAGACGCAAGTTGTCGCGCTGGTGCAGGCCGATTGAGGGCTCGTCGAGCACGTACATCACGCCGGAAAGCTCCGAGCCGAGCTGCGAGGCCAGACGAATCCGCTGCGCCTCGCCGCCCGACAGCGAGGAGGCCACCCGGTCGAGGGTCAGGTAGTCGAGCCCGACGTTGAGCAGAAAGCCCAGCCGCGCGCTCACCTCTTTCAGCACCTCGGCCGCGATCTGGGCGCGCGCGCCCCGCAGCGGCATGCTCGCGCAGTGCTGGGCCGCCTCGCCCACGGTCATGCCGGTTACCTCCACGATGCTCTTGCCGGCCAGGACCACCGCGCGCGACTCGGGTCGCAACCGCTTGCCCTTGCATGCGCGGCAAGGCTGTTCGCGAAAGTAGCGGCCCAGCCACTGCCGCATCATCTCCGAGTGGGTGTCGGTCAAGCGACGCCTGATGTTGTTGGCCACGCCTTCGAACCGCATCGCCCACGAGCCGGTTCCGTGCCGGCTCGACCAGCTCACCTGGACCCGGCGCTCGCCGGTTCCGTAGAGCACGATCTCGCGCTGGCGCGGGGTGAGCTGCTTCCAAGGCTTGTCGAGCGGAATGCCGAACTCGCGCCGCAGCGCCTCGACGATGCGCGAGGTCCAGCCGTCGTCGCGCGCCAGGCGCTCGCCCCAGGGCTCGATGGCGCCTTGCTGGAGCGTCAGATCCGGGTTGGGCACCACCAAGTCAGGATCGACCTCCAGCTTGGAGCCGAGCCCGTTGCAATCCACGCACATGCCGAGCGGGCTGTTAAAGGAAAACGACTGCGGCGACAGCTCGGGCAGCCCCACCCCGCAGTTCGGGCAGGCGCGCTCCTCGCTGTAGGCGCGCACGTGGTCCTCGCCCTCGACCTCGACCAGCACGGTTCCACTCCCGGCGCGCAGAGCGGTCTCGACCGAGTCGTTCAGACGCGAGCGCTGGCTGGCGTCCGCAGCCAGCCGGTCGACCACCACCTCCACCGTGTGGCGCTTCTTCTTGTCCAGGGCCTGTAGCTCGTCCAGGCGTTGGACCACGCCGTCCACCCGGGCGCGCACAAAGCCAGCCTTGCGCGCCTCCTCGAACACCTCGCGGAATTCACCCTTGCGGTTGGCTGCCTTGGGCGCCAGCAGTGTCACCCGGGTTTTCGCCGGCAGGGCCAGCAACTCATCCACGATCTCCGCCGCGGAACGCGCCGCCACTTCACCACCGCACAGGTGGCACCGCTGCTCGCCGGCCCGCGCGTAGAGCACGCGCAGGTAGTCGTAGATCTCGGTGACCGTGCCGACCGTGGAGCGCGGGTTGGACGAGGCTGACTTCTGCTCGATCGCGATGGTNNTGGTCGTACTTGGGCTTTTCGAGCTGACCCAGAAACTGCCGCGCGTAGGACGACAGCGACTCAACGTAACGCCGCTGCCCCTCGGCGTACAGGGTGTCGAATGCCAGCGATGATTTCCCTGACCCCGACACCCCGGTAAACACGACGAGCTGGCGCTTGGGGATGGCCAGCTCGTCGATATCGAGATTGTGCTCGCGCGCGCCGCGGACTACTACGAAATCTGGCTCGTCAGCGCTGCGCCGGTCCCTCATCACTGAAAGAAGTATGCGACGCCGAGCGAGCCAACGATGCTGCCTCCCATGGCGACCGTGGTGGATCCAGAATCCGGCATGTAGATGGCCATCCCCACCGAGCCCAGCAGCGCCACGTTGGAAACGATGAAAGCCCGGATCTGCGCGCCGAGTTCCAACTCGAAGTCGTACTTGCGGCTGCCGGCCTTGTAGCTCAGCAAGGCGAAGCCGCCCCCGACGGACAGGTCCGCCCCGGGGGCCGCGTGAATGTGGTACCAACCACGCGCTCCCAGGTCGAAGCTGGTGGTGCCTGAAGAAGTCAGGCCGAAGAGTCCGTCAAGATGGAATTTGCCGCTGGGGGCTCCCCAAGTAGCAAGGATGTTCGGGACCGCACCACCTGTGCCGGTCGCGCCGGGCGCGAACAGGGCGACCGCGCCAACCCCCAGGCCGCGACCGCTGCCAGTTGTGGCACCCGTGACCCTGGCCGTTGACGTGGGCTCGGAAACCACTGGGACCTGTGCCCAAGCCAGAGCGGGCGCTAGAACAGAACCGATCATGAGGAACATCAGGAACGTTGACACTCGACGCATGAGGACACCTCCCAAGTTGTGAAGAGCAAACCGTACTATAGTTTGTCGCCAGGATGAAGCTCGGATCGCGGGTCGCCATCGTTACCACGCTGCTCATGGCAGCGGCACTTGCCTGCGCGATCTGGGCCGTGCTCCTGGTCTTGCGCGCCGACCAGGTGCGCAAGTTGGACCGCGAAGCGCACGCCCTGGCGGATGCGCTGGCCGCCGGGATCGAGCCACTGCCACCCGACGAGGCCGGCACGCTTCTGCCCGCCCGCGTGGCTGCGGTCAACGCGCGGCTGGGCCAGTTCCGTCTGGAAACCATCGCCTGGGGCACCCAGCGGCCCAACAACTTCTGGGCCGGCCTGGTGGACCAGGCGAGCAAGCTCGACGCGCCAGTGGGCCAACTCTTCGAGCCCGCCGGCATGCCGCTCTTCTATGCCATGGCGATTCCCATCCACAGCGCCGAGCCCGGCGCGCCCGCTCGCCAGACGAGCGCCTTTCTGGGCCTGGTATGCGACAGCAGCTTCATCACGGCCGAGGTCATGAGCACCGGCTGGCGCCTGCTTCCTTTTCTCGTCCTTGGGGTTCCTGCCTTCGGCATCCTGCTTTACCTGACCCTACGCCGGCGCGTGGTGAACCCGCTCCGCCGTCTGATCGAGGCCATCGACGCGGTTGCCCAGGGCGACCTGACCCGCGCAGTGCTACCCGGCCGCGACGACGAGATCGGCAGTCTTGCAGGCCGATTCAACAACATGATGGACTATCTGCGGGTGGCCCGTGAAAAGGAGGCTCGGGCCACCGCGGCCCGCCAGACCATGGAGATGCACCTGCGCCGGGCTGAGAAGCTGGCCACCGTGGGCCAGGTCGCGGCCGAGATCGCGCATGAAGTGGGCACGCCGCTGAACGTGATTGGTGGCCGCGCCCGGTCCTTGGCCCGGCGTCCCGACGATCCGGCCGAGGTACAGAAGAACGCCACGATCATTACTGATCAGGTCGGCCGCATCACCAAGATCATCCGCCAGGTGTTGGATGCCTCACGCAAGAGCCGGCCCAGTTCGACCGAGGTGGACGTCACCCGGGTGGTGAGCGAGGCGTTGAGCTTCGTGGAGGAGTTGCTCAAGCGCCAACACATCGAGGTGACGGTGCGTGCCGTACTGGAGCTGCGGCCAATTCCCGGCGACCCCGACGAGATTCAGCAAGTCTGCCTGAACATCGTGATGAATGCGATTCACGCCATGAAGGACGGTGGCAGCCTGACCATCGACCTGGAACAAGTGGTCCGGCGCAAGGAGGGTTTGGCGCTCTCGTCGCCTTCGCCCTATCTCATGCTGCAAGTCAGCGACACGGGGCCCGGCATTCCAGTCGCGGATCGCGACAAGATCTTCGAACCCTTTTTCACCACCAAGGACCCCGGCCAGGGCAGCGGACTGGGCCTGGCAGTGAGCAAGGGCATCGTCAAGGATCACGAGGGTTGGATCGAGGTCGACGACGCCCCCAAGGGCGGCGCCGTGCTACGCGTGTTTCTGCCCGCGGGCAGCGAAGTCGAGCGGCCCCAGGCGGACGTCGACACGCCTCGGCCGGTGGTCGACAACGCGGGACAGTCGGGCCGGTGAGGCACGGTGGCAACTGCCCGACCGGATCGGCTACATGCCCCAAGCCGACTGTATCAGGGCAAGTCCGGACGCATTGTTGACGGTGAGGGAGAGAGCAGAGCCCGTGCCTTTCAAGGTGGTGATGCTGTACCAGTCTCCGTTTCGCAGGCCCGGCCAATAGCAGCTCCCCATTCCGGAAGCCCTGATCTGGCTGGTGACGGCCTGCATGTAGGCGACAAACGCGGTGCCGTTGACAGCTCCGCTGTAGTCGAGCCCATTCGTCATGGGTGCGCCGTATTCCGAAACCACGGTCCGATTGGCAAAAATCCCCACGGCTGTTTTGAGTTTGTTGGTCCAATTTGCCGGGTTCGCGTCGGTGCTACCGATGGCGTATATGTGAACGTTGAGTATGCAGCCGGCCAACCGAGGATCAGCGCCGTGCTGAGTGACGTTGGTGTCATTGCCGGTGCCGGCAACCACGACTCGATTCTTGGAGACACTGGGGAATTTCCCCATCCACTCGACGGCCAGGTTGATGAACTCGGTTGCACCGTATCCTGAGGGCTCGTTGATGATGTCGAAATACACCAGGTTGTTGATGCCGTATGCATCGACGACCGCTTGCCACATGGTGTAGAATGCGTTCGTGTTGGGTACTCTTCCGACACCCGGCTTGTACCAGTACGCAACCATGACCTTCATGTTCTTGCTGACGGCCGCATCGATAATCCCTTTGTAGGCGGTCCACCACGCCGTGTTGCTCACAGTGGGTTCGTTGATTGGAATGCGTATGGAATTGGCACTGAGTGCTGTTTGAAACCCAGAGAGGATCGCATTAGCCTTAGCCAGAACCGTGTCATAGGTATCCGATTTGGAGGACAGTCCTGACGGCTGGAGCACCCCGGCTTGAAAGTTGTCCCCCGGGTCAGCCCAGTTGACGCAATGGAAGCTCGCGGCGTCCCCAGCCGCGCCGCTGGTCCCGCCGGTCGTGGATCCCCCGGACGCGCCGCCGTTGCCGGAGGTGCCAGCCGCGGCGCTGGATCCACCCGTGGCCCTTGATCCGCCGGTCGTCGTGTTCCCGCCGGTCGCAGTGGCTCCCCCCGTCCTTCCACCAGCTGCCGTGGTATCTGCGCCGCCCGATGTTCCCCCATGAGCAGTGTTGACACCTGGGGTGCCCCCAGTGGTCGCCGCGCCACCCGCCGCTCCGCCGGTGGTCGTCGTGTCGCCCGATACGGTCGTGCCTCCAAACGCCGCGATTCCACCCGCTGCTGTGGAGCCCCCTGTGGCCGTGGAGCCGCCGTTCGCCGTCCGGCCTCCTCCGCTGCTGGTGCCGCCCGCGGTGGTTGATCCACCACTATCCTGGTGGCTTCCTCCGGTGACCCCGGCCGTGGGGCCGCCGCCTGTGGCGACCGCCCCCGCAGCGCTCATGGTACCGCCACTTCCTGCCAGTCCACCGCCGCCTGCGCTGCCGCCGCTGTACCCGGTTTCAGAGCTACTGTTTCCAGAGCATGCTCCCAGGGCCAAAGCCAGGGAAAAAGCTGCCATGGCTGCCAAACAAATCGAGGGGTGATCGGCAAAGGCCATATCGAAATATTCCCTTTTGGGTGAAACGGCTACGCCTGAAACGCCGTGGAATATACAATAGCGCCGGCTCTCCCCAAAGGGTCTCACGCGACCCCAAATGGGTCTCCCTATCTGCGACTCCCCAAGGAATTGGCTTCCTGCAGGATGACGACGGCTGGACAGGCCCTTACCCACGATGAGCCGCTTCCTGTCCAGGTTGCTACTGAAACGGGAGAGCGGAGGGGTTCATGCGCCGTCTTCCATGTTTTCCGGGTCTTCCAGTCACTGTGCTTTTTCTGATCACCGCCGCGTGCAGCAGCAGCGGGAAGCAGTCTTCGGACAGTGACGGTAGCCCGCCGGGCGGCGCGACCGACACCTGGACGACAACGACCGGCGGAAGCACAAGCGCGCCCCAGGCGGGTGGTACGGTTGGCTCGGGCGGCGTCAGCGGCGCGGGCGCCGCCACCGAATTGGGCGGCGCAAGCAGCACCGGCGGTGCGGTTGGGTCGGGCGGGACGACGGGCAAGGATGGCGGAACAACCGGAAACAACGCCACCGGCGGCAACGCCGGAACTGGAGGAAAAACCGCGGCCGGCGGTAGCCAAGGCAGCGGGGGCACGCCCGCAAGCGGCGGGGGTCAGGGAACGGTTGGCGCCTCATCTCGAACGGGAGGTAGGAGCGCCGGCGGCATCTCAGGCGGCGGTGGCGCGGCGGGTGGCGCGACGGCCGCGGGTGGCACCGCCAGCGGGGGACCGAGCGAAACACCGAATGCCGCGGGGTACCTGTGGCAGAGTGTCGCCATTCGAGGTGGCGGGTTCGTTCCCGGACTTGTCTTTAGCACGGTTGAGAAGGGCGTCCTCTACGCGCGCACGGACATGGCCGGTGCCTACCGCTGGGATGAAGCGAGCTACGGGTGGATGCCCATCATGGACTGGCTGACCAGGCCCGACGTGAAGTACATCGGCGTCGAAAGCATCGCCGCCGACCCGGTCGATTCCAATGTGGTGTACATGGCGGTCGGCACCTATATGGGTTCAAACGGTCAAATCATCAGATCGGCGAATCGGGGAGATACGTGGACCAGGTACAACATCGGCGTGAACATGGGAGGCAATGCCGACGGCCGTTCGCTCGGTGAGCGCTTGATGGTCGATCCGAACAAGACCAGCCTTCTCTATTTCGGCTCGCGAAATGCGGGGCTGTGGAAGAGCACGGATTCCGCAGCGACATGGGCCAAGGTCGCGAGCTTCCCGGTCACTGGCACAAGCCCCTACGGCCTCAGCTTCGTCGTCTTCGACAAAAAGAGCGGGACCGCAGGCAGCGGTTCTTCCACCATCTATGTCGGCGTAGCGGCCACGACCGCGGGTACCAATCTCTATCGCTCGATCGACGCCGGCGCCAACTGGACCGTGGTGGCCGGAACAAGTCCGCCTTCGGGCCTGATGCCACACCACGGCGTGCTCGCATCGGACGACAATCTGTGGATTGCATACAACAGCGGTTCTGGCCCCAACAGCATTTCCAGCGGTGCGGTGTGGAAGCTGAATACGACAACCGATGCCTGGACGAACGTCAATCCAACTGGTCACGGCGGCGGCATCGGTGGTATCAGCGTTTCGGCGTCGGACCCCAACTACGCCCTGGCCTCAACCCTCGATTGGTGGGCGCCGGATGAAATGTACCGGACCACGAACGGGGGAACCAGTTGGACGGCAATCGGCAGAAATGCCACGCACGACGTGAATGGCGCCCAGTATCTTTGCTTCGGTCCTCCCAATTGCAAGACCCCAAGCGTGGCGGGTTGGGCGGGCGACATCGAGATCGACCCATTCAATCAGAGCCGGGCGTTCTATGTTACAGGCCAAGGAGTCTGGTCGAGCAAGAACGCGGATGCGGCCAGTGGAATCGTTTGGACTTTCGAGGACAAGAACTTCGAGGAGACGGTGGGCATCGATCTGACGAGCTCCGTGAAGACGGCGCTATTTGCCGTGGTCGGGGATATCGGAATCATTCGCTGTGCAACCGACGCGCTCGACACGCCATCGCCAACCGGCATGGTGACCAATCCGAAATTCGGCAATGGCAACAGTGTGGATTTCGCCGGGATGAAACCCGATATCGTGGCCGACACTGGAACGGGATCCCAGTCCGGTGGCTATTCGACCGACAACGGACTGACCTGGAAGCCTTTCGCGAGCCAGGGGGGCGGCTCGAAGATCGCGGTCGGCGCGGACGGTTCGGTCTTCGTCTGGGGCACGAACTATTCAACCAACAACGGCGCAAGCTGGAGCGCCTGCTCGGGACTTTCAGGGAATCTTCGCGTGGCATCGGATCGGGTGAACCCGAAGAAGTTCTATGCCTTCGGCAACGGAACCCTCTACGCCAGCACCGATGGCGCCGCGACATTTGCCGCGGCCACCACGGGCCTGGCCGGCAGTGGCCGAGCCGCCGCGGTATTTGGCATGGAGGGGGAAGTCTGGGTGGCGGCGGGAGCCAATCTGTACCACTCGAAGAATTCTGGCGCGGGCGCGACCAAGGTGACGACGGTGTCACAAGTCAATTCGGTCGGTTTCGGCAAGGCCGCGCCGGGAAGTACCTATCCAGCTGTGTACATCATCGGTACGGTGAGTGGCGCCGCCGGGGTTTTTCGCTCCAACGACGAAGGCGCAACCTGGGTGCAGGTCAACGACGCTCAACACCAGTACGGTCAGATGGACAACGTCGCCGGTGACGAGGACTACTACGGCCGTGTGTTCGTCACCACCCAAGGCCGCGGGATTCCCTATGGTCAGCCGGCGGCGTCGGGTTCCTAGTCTCGTAAGTTCGTAGCTGCCACATCCCTGATTCTGTCATGGCCGAGCCCCCAAGGCCCCTGGCCCACCGTCTGTCAAACCGTCATCGCCGCTGTCACCCACACCACACCCCGCTGACCTGAATCTCAGAGGACCATCAGCGCGCTTGCTCAACGCCCAGGTATGGACAAGGATTGCCGGGCGGGGCTTCCGTGTGACGGAACGCCCTGCGCAACATGGCCAGTTCCCCGAGCACGACAAACCAGGTTCCCGCCAATAGCGGGCCGGCTCGGGCCGTCATCCTGGTGGTCGACGACGACCAGGCCCAGCGCGAACTTCTCAAGGAGGATCTGGAACGGGAAGGCTTCGCTGTCGAGGTCGCCGCCGGAGGCCGCGCCGGTGTAGAGCGCGTCAAGCGAGGTGGCGTCGACCTGGTGGTGTCCGACGTGAAGATGCCTGATCTCAATGGGCTGGATCTGTTGCGCGAGGTTCTCGCCGTCGAGCCTTCTCTGTGCGTCATCATCATCACCGCATTCGGGTCGATCGAGACGGCCATCCGCGCGGTCAAGCTGGGCGCCTACGACTATCTGCCCAAGCCGTTCGAGACCGATGAACTCCTGCTCATCGTCGACAGGGCGCTGGGCGAGCGCGCGCTGCGCTCGGAGGTGGTGCGCCTGCGCGAAGAAGTAAACCGGCGCGAGCGACTGGACAACCTCATTGGTCGCTCTCCCGCCATGCAGGAGGTTTTCGGCCTCATCCGTCGCATGGCCGGCTCGCAGGCCAGCGTTCTCGTCACGGGCGATTCGGGCACCGGGAAGGAACTGGTGGCGCGCGCCATCCATGCCCATGGTCCGCGCAAGGCTCGTCCCTTCGTGGCCATGAACTGCTCGGCCATTCCAGAGACCCTGCTGGAGAGCGAGCTCTTCGGCTATGCGCGCGGCGCCCATTCCACCGCGCGCAGCGACCGTCAGGGGCTGTTTGTCGAGGCCGACGGCGGCACCCTGTTTCTTGACGAGATCGCCGAGATGCCGCTTGCGCTGCAACCCAAGCTGCTGCGCGTCCTGCAGGATGGAGAGGTGCGGCCGCTCGGCACCAACAAGGTCGAGCGCGTGGACGTGCGGGTGATCGCCGCCACCAATCGCGATCTGGCGGCACATCTGCGCGAGGGGCACCTGCGCGAAGATCTCTACTACCGACTCAACGTCGTGCAGATTCACCTGCCCCCGTTGCGCGCGCGCAGCGAGGACGTGCTGCCCCTGGCCGCGCATTTCCTGGCCCGTTCGGCCACGCGCGCTGGCAAATCCCTGCGCGGCTTTGCCGAGAGCGCCAAGAAGATCATTCTCGCCTACCCCTTTCCCGGAAACGTGCGTGAGCTGGAGAACATGGTTGAGCGCGCGGTGGCTCTGGCCGAGGGCGATCTGATCGGCCCCGATGATTTGCCGCCGATCATGCGTGAGCGCAGGAGCCAGGACCGGATGGCCACAGCGGTCGCGCAAGGGTTGACCCTGGACCAACTCGAACGTGAGTATATCGAACGCGTGCTCGATGCCGAGGGCGGCAACAAGACGCGCGCGGCCCTGCGCCTGGGGTTGGACCGCAAGACCCTGTACCGGAAGCTGGAAGAATACGCGGCCGCGCCCAAGCCGGGGCCCGGCGGCGATGCGCCGAAGGACACCGGGCAGTAGCTGCGCTATCGACGCAGACGCAGCGTCCTGCTAGCACTAGACGTATGGCTGATTCATTCGGTTCTCGCTCCACATTGCGCGTTGGCAACCGCAGCTTCGAGATCTTCCGTCTGGGCGCCCTGCAGGCGGCTGGCTTGCCATTGGAGCGGCTGCCGTTTTCGTTGAAGGTTCTTCTCGAGAACCTGTTGCGGCGCGAGGACGGCGCCGCGGTGACCCGCCGGCAGATCGAGGCCGTGGCGCGCTGGCAGCCGGACGCCGAGCCGGCGCACGAAATTGCGTTCATGCCGGCGCGCGTGCTGATGCAGGATTTCACCGGCGTGCCCGCGGTCGTGGATCTGGCCGCCATGCGCACCGCCACCCAACGCATGGGCGGCGATCCGGCCTGCATCAATCCCCTCTTGCCGGCCGAGCTGGTCATCGACCACTCGGTGCAGGTGGATGAACACGGCCACCCGCAGGCCCTATCGCACAACAACGAAATTGAATTCTCGCGCAATCACGAGCGCTACGCCTTCCTACGTTGGGGCCAATCCGCCTTTCGCAATCTCGCCGTGGTGCCGCCTGACACCGGCATCGTACACCAGGTCAACCTCGAGCACCTAGCCCGCGTAGTGTTCGTCGCTGCCGATCCCAACCGCCCCGACGTCGTGCAGGCCTATCCCGACACGGTTGTGGGCACCGACTCGCACACGACCATNNGCCGCCATGCTGGGCCAACCCATGCCGCTCTTGGTTCCACAGGTCGTCGGCGTCCGCCTGGCAGGCAGGTTGCCCGAGGGGGCCACCGCCACGGATCTGGTGCTCACCGTGACCGAGATCCTGCGCAAGCTGGGTGTGGTGGGGAAGTTCGTCGAGTTCTTCGGCCCCGGCATCGCTAAACTGCCGCTCGCGGATCGCGCGACCGTCGCCAACATGGCGCCCGAGTATGGCGCCACCTGCGGGCTGTTTCCCATCGACGCGGAAACCCTGGCCTACCTGCGTTTCTCGGGCCGACCCGAGGAGTCCGTTGCCCTGGTGGCGGCCTACTGCCGCGAGCAGGGCCTGTTCGCGACGGACGACACGCCCGAGGCCATGTACACCAAGATCGTTGATCTCGACATGGCCAGCATCGAGCCCTGTGTGGCCGGGCCGCGCCGGCCGCAGGAACGGGTCATACTGTCCCAGATCAAAAAGTCCTTTGAAACCGCCCTGCCTTCGCTTTCGAAACCCACAAAGCCCGATGCGACCAAGACTCCGTCGGGGGTGGCCGCTCACCCAACCCTGAAAGACGGCTCGCTGGTGCTGGCGGCGATTACCAGTTGCACCAACACATCCAACCCGTCGGTGCTCATGGCCGCGGGTCTGTTGGCCAAGAAGGCGGTGGAGCGAGGCCTGGCCAGCCAGCCCTGGGTGAAAACATCGCTGGCGCCTGGATCGCAGGTGGTCACTGCCTACCTCGAAGCAGCCGGCCTGCTCCCCTATCTGGAGGCGCTCGGCTTTCACGTAGTGGCCTACGGCTGCACCACCTGCATTGGCAACTCGGGACCGCTGGCAGCGCCGGTCTCGCAGGCGATCGAGGAACGTGCGCTGGTGGTGGCGTCGGTTCTTTCGGGCAACCGCAACTTCGAAGGCCGCGTGCACCCCGAGGTGCGCGCCAACTACCTGGCCTCGCCGCCGCTGGTGGTGGCCTTTGCCTTGGCCGGCCGGGTGGACATCGACCTTGCGCAGGAGCCTTTGGGCGAAGACCGCGACGGCCGGCCGGTGTTTTTGCGCGACATCTGGCCGTCGCAGGCCGAGATCCAAACTGCGCTGGCGGCGGTCAAGCCCATCATGTTCAAACAGGCCTATGCCACCGTGTTTGAGGGCGATTCCCACTGGCGCGGTATCCAAGTTCCGCAAGCAGCAACCTACGCGTGGGACGAGAGATCCAGCTACGTCAAGCATCCGCCCTACTTCGTGGACATGCCGGAGACGCCTGGCGCGCCCAGCGAGTTGAGCGGCATGCGCGTGCTGGCCGTGCTCGGCGACAGCATCACCACCGATCACATTTCGCCGGCTGGATCGATCAAGCCCGACAGTCCGGCCGGACGCCACCTGGTTGGTCTCGGTATCAAGCCCAAGGACTTCAACTCCTACGGCGCCCGCCGCGGCAACCACGAGGTCATGGTGCGGGGGACCTTTGCCAACCCTCGTCTCAACAACCTGCTCGCCCGCGGAACCGAGGGCGGCGTCACCCGCTTCCTGCCCGGCCGCGAAGTCATGCCCATCTACGATGCAGCGATGAAGTACCAGGCTGCTCGCGTGCCATTGCTGGTGCTGGCCGGCCACGACTACGGCTGCGGCTCGTCGCGGGACTGGGCGGCCAAGGGAACGCGCCTGCTCGGCGTGCGCGCAGTGCTGGCGGAGAGCTTCGAGCGCATCCATCGCTCGAACCTGGTGGGCATGGGCGTGGTGCCGCTGGAGTTTCTACCCGGCGACAGCGCACACAGCCTGGGAATCACCGGCGAAGAAGTCTTCGAAACCCTGGGCCTGCCCCAATTCCTAGAGGCGCCGCCTGCCCACCGCCAGATCGCCGTACGCATCACCAGGCCCGACGGATCGCAAGACCACTTTGCCGTGCGCGTGCGCATCGACACTCAACAAGAGTCGGCCTACTACCAGCACGGCGGCATCTTGCCCTATGTGCTGCGATCACTTGCTTGAATGTGTTAGTCATGAAGGCTCTCGTGCCCTTCGTGGCCGTCGCCACGCTGATCTCTTCTTCCACCGGTGCCGGGCCCACGCCGCGGCCAGGAGGTACTGCCTTGACCTCGCAGAAGTCAGCCTTTCCCTTTCCGTTTGCCGAAAAGGTCCTGACCAACGGCCTGCGCATCTTCGTCGTGCCCTACGACTCGCCCGGCCTGGTGGCCTATTATTCGGTCGTGCGCACGGGGAGTCGCAACGAGGTCGAACCCGGCAAGTCCGGCTTCGCACACTTCTTCGAGCACATGATGTTTCGCGGGACCGAACGCTATTCGACCGAGCGCTACAACGCGGCGATCAAGGCCATGGGCGCCGACTCCAACGCGTTTACTGCCGAGGACATGACCGTGTACCACATCCTGGCCGGCAAGTCCGCGCTGGCCAAGGTGGTCGACATCGAGGCTGACCGCTTCCTCAACCTGAAGTACGACGAGGCATCCTTCCAGAAGGAAGCCCGCGCGGTTCTGGGCGAATACAACAAGGGCTCGTCGGATCCGCTGCAAAACATGGCTGAGGCGATGTACGACCACGCCTTTGCGGTGCATACCTACAAGCACACCACCATCGGCTTTCTGCGCGACATCGAGAGCATGCCCCAGCAGTTCGATTACTCGCGCCAGTTCTTTGGCCGCTACTATCGGCCCGACAACGTGATCCTGCTGGTGGTCGGCGATGTCACCGCTGATGACGTGCTGGCTCTGGTCGAGAAGGCGTACGGCCCCTGGGCCAAGGGTCCTGCGCGGCCGCAGATCCCGATCGAGCCACCACAGACGCGCGAACAGCGCGTGACGGTTCCCTGGAAAGGCGCCAGCCTGCCCATGCTGTTCATGGGCTTTCACGCGCCCGCGTTTTCCACCAAGTCGATCGACGGAGCGGCACTCGAAGTCTTGGCCGAACTGCTTTTCGCCGAGCGATCACACCTGCACAAGCAGCTCGTTCTCGACGAGCAGAAGGTGGAGACCCTGGACGGCGGCGCTGGGCGACACGTGGATCCCAACCTGTTTCTCGTGCTGGCCCGGGTGAAGCAGGCCAAGGACATGGCCTACGTCGAATCCACCATCGAAAAAGAGATTGCCCACATCGCGGCCCAAGGCGTGGACGGCAAGACCCTGGGCGAAGTGCTCTCGCATGCCCGCTACGCCTTCGCGGCGCAGCTATCGACGCCTGACCATGTGGCGCTGGTGGGGGCCGAGTTCTTGGCCCTGGACGGCCGCCTGTCCGCCATCGACGAATATTTCGCCCAACTCGGTCAGGTGAAAAGCGCTGACGTGCAGCGCGTGGCACGCACGTTCTTCACGCCGCAGAACCGCACCGTTGTCACCCTGCAACCGGACGCCCCGTGAACCGACGGAGAACACCCATCATGTTGCTTTCCTTCGCCATCGCAGCGACGGGCGCCCTCGCCTCCCGCCGGCCTGCTGCTGCTGCTTCGCTCTCTTCGAAAGCGACCTCGGTCCACAAGGGCCCGCGTCGCGTGACCTTGCCATCGCCTGAAAATCCCCTGGTCGCACTTCGCCTGCTCTTCCAGGTCGGTGCCGCAGACGATCCCAGGGGCAAGGGCGGTCTGGCTGCGCTGACCGCGGCCATGCTCGGCGAGGCGGGAACCAAGCGCCGATCCTGGGCTGAAGTTCTGGACGCGCTTTATCCCATGGCGGCCGATATTCACACCTACGGCGACAAGGATGCCTTTGTCTTCGAGGGCACGGTTCATCGCGACAATCTGGCCGCCTTTGCCGACCTGTTGGCCGAGCAGATCCTGACCCCGCGTTTTGCCAAGGAGGACTTCACGCGCCACCGCCAGGATGCGCTCGACTTCATCACCAAGACCCTGCGCGGCAACGACGACGAAGACCTGGGCAAGCATGCTCTGGCCGCACTCATATTCGAGCGCCATCCCTACGGCCATCCCACCGCTGGCACGGTCGCCGGCCTGCATGCCATCACCCTTCGCGACGTCCGTCGCTTCTACGCGGACATGTTCACCCAGGATCGCCTGATCGTGGGCGTGGCCGGTGGCTATCCCGAAGGCTTTCCCGAAAGCTTCGTGGCGCGCTTCTCTGCCCTATCCGCCATGGGCAAGCCGCGCAAGAAACTTCAACCGCCCCCGGCTCACGGCGGCGAGGTCCTGATCGTCGAGAAAGACGCCCGCGCCAACGCCGTGTCGATGGGCCACCCGCTTGACGTCACACGAGCCGACGAGGATTTTTATCCTCTCTATCTGGCCAGCTCGTACCTGGGCGAGCACCGCACCTTCAACGGCGTGCTGATGGTCGAGCTGAGGCAGAAGCGAGGCCTGAACTACGGCGACTACGCCTATGTCGAAAGCTTCATCCAGGACGGCGGAACGACCTTCCCCCTGACCAACATTGCGCGCCGCTCGCAGCAATTCGAGATCTGGCTACGTCCGGTGGCACCGCAAGCCACGGCGTTTGCCATTCGCGGCGCCCTGTTCGAACTGGCCAAGCTGGTGCGCGAGGGCATTCCGGCCGCGGGCTTCCAAGCCACCCGCGAGTTTCTGCTCAACTACGTGGACCTGTGGGCGCAGGACGCCTCGCGCCGCCTGGGGTATGCCATCGACGCTCTCGTCTACGGCAAAGACATCGTCGCTGAACTGAAGGCGCGGCTGCCCACGATGACCAAGGTTGAGGTCGACCGCGCCATCCGAGGATATCTTGACCCCAAGCGCTTGACCGTCGCCATCGTCAGCGAAAACGCCAAGGCTCTGCGCTCCCAGTTGCTGTCCGGCAAGCCCACGCCCATGACATATGACACCAAAGACACGCCGGCAGAGGTGCTTGCACAGG
Source organism: Myxococcales bacterium (assembly GCA_003155465.1). The sequence goes on from PMCR01000188.1 coordinate 15,980, forward strand.
ACAAGTCCATCGCGGCTTTCCCGCTTCCCGTCAGCCCAAGCAGGATCAAGATCGTTTCCGCCGACGTCCTGTTCGAGAAGTAGGATGGGCCGCTGATGCCCGGAGCCGGCCGCTACCATATCTCGCGCAAGATCGCCGACGGCGGCATGGCCGAAATCTTCCTCGGCAGCCAGCGCGGGGTCGAGGGCTTTGAACGGCCGGTCGTGCTCAAGCGCATCCTGGCGTCTCTGCTGGCCGACCCGCAATTCCGCAATCAGATGATCGATGAGGCTCACGTCGCCATGAGCCTCAACCACAGCAATATCGTTTCGGTGCTGGATCTCGGCCACGCGCGGGGCCGCTACTTTCTCGTCCTGGAGTTGGTGGAGGGCTGGGACCTCAACCAAGTACTCAATCGCGCCCACGCCGCCTCATTTGCTCTTCCGCCCGAACTATCTCTCTATGTCGTCGCCGAGGTCTGTCGGGCCCTCGGCTATGCCCACGCCAAGACACGCGACGGCCAGCCTTTGAGTATCGTCCACCGCGACGTGAGCCCGCACAATGTGCTCGTCAGCGAGCAAGGCGAGGTCAAGCTGACCGACTTCGGCATCGCCAAGGCCATGGGCCGGCGCGAGCACACCGGTCACGGCGTGATCAAGGGCAAGCTGGCCTTCATGTCGCCCGAGCAGGCATCGGGCTTGGCGGTGGACGCGCGATCAGACCTCTTTTCTCTCGGAACCGTGCTGTACGTTCTCGGCACCGGACGCCGTCCCTTCGACGCCCCCACCGATCTCGAGGCCCTGATGCGCGTGCGGCACTGCCAATTCGCCCCGCCGGAGGATGTCGCCCCCGACATTTCGCCCGAATTTGCCCGCATCACCCTGCGGGCCATGCAGGCCGCCCCGGCCGACCGCTACCAGAGCGCGGAGGAGATGCTGGTCGACATCGAGGCCGTGCAGCGCTCCGTTTTCGGTCCCGCGGGCCAGACCGAGCTCAAGCGCTGGCTGGCGGAGTTACAGCAGATAGATGGCGCGCCGACTATCTCAAAAGCGGCCGGTCAGGCACCTCCGACGGATGAGCCCGAAGCCCTGCAACTCGACGACAGCCAGGATCTCGTCTTCGACGACTCTTCCCAGATCTTCCAGCCGCTCGAAAGCCCGGTTCGCCCCACGCAGCCCACCATGGCTGCCACGCCAGCTCTCCTGCCAACCATGCACGTCTCCGCATCGCCGCTGCCGCCTCAGGGGAAGAAGCCGTCGAAACCCTCACGACGGGCCTTCATCTTGTTTCTGGGTGGGTCGGCTGCCTTGCTGGCGTGGCTGATAAGACTGCGCGCCACGCCGCAAGGCCCGCGCCTGACGGCGCGCCCGTCGGCCGCGCCGCGCCCAGCAGCCCCGCCGCCACCCAGTCCGGCGCCGTCACCTACTCTTGCGACGGCGCCACCAGTACCCCCCTCACCAGCGCCGCCAGCCCCCCCCAAGGCTGCGGAGATACTAGGCAAGAGCGATCCAGGGGTTACGCGAACAGAGGTCCGGCCAGAGCCCGAAGCGCCGCAAGCCGAAGACGAGGAGGAAGCCCTGCTCAAGCACAGCGAGCCAGCCGCCCCTGACCAGATTCTCGGCGAGGCCGAGGGCGAGAGACCCGCCAGACCTTCGACTGCCAAGCGTGGCGAACGGGCCAAGCCGGAGCCCACCCCCCCCGAGAGCGTATCGGTTCACATCGAGAGCCATCCCCAAGGCGCGGTGGTCAAGCTGAAAGATCGCGCCTTTGGGCGGTCGCCACTCAACCTGCGCTTTCGGCCCGGAATCACCTATCAATTGACCTTCGTCAAGAAGGGCTACCAAGCTGCGAGCAGGCGTTTCACCGTGAGGGGTAGGAAAAATCAGAAGGTCACGATCACGCTGAACAGGAAGCCCGCGCCAAAGAAGTCACTCCTCCGACGAATCTTCGGACGCTAATCCCCGCCGGGGTTGTACACGCCCGGCAAACGCGGTCCGCGCCGATCACCCCCGTCACGCGAATGGCGGTTGCGCCCATGACGTGCACGCCTGCGCCGCCTGCGACCGTCGCCTGAGTCATTACCGCCCTGCCCGTTCTGGTTCTGGCCGTTCTGCTGGGGCCGTCCCTCGCCCCCGCGTGCCCCGCTGGCGACAGGCAATGTGAGCGGCGGTGACACCACCCATTCCACGTAGGGCCGAATGTTGGCGTCGCGAATCGCCGCCCAGCCGGCTGCGAAATCGGACGCACCCTCTCCCTCGCGGGTCTCAGAGGGCGCAGCCTCGGCCCAGAACGCCTCGGCCTCTCCCGGTTCCAGCACAATCTCTCCGGCTACGGGTCCCTGGGACTCGGGCACCGCCAGCCAGACGCTCTCGTCGACAATGCCGTCGCTGGCAGGCGGCGGAATCCAAGGCGGCGGCACAGCGGGGGAAGGCAGATCGGGTATGGCGGTGGGGAAGATCGTCACTGGGCGCGGGGCAGCCGCCGGTTTCTCACCGCGACGGCGACGGCGCGAGCGGCCATGGAAATCGGTCGCTGCGTGCAGGCCGTGCCGGGCATCGTCCTCGCCCGGGTCGAAAACCTCGCTGTCCAGGCCCGCGCATGAGTCACACAGGCCACACTTTCCACCGCCCTCTTCGCCAAAGTACGCGCGCAGCATCTGCACCCGGCAGGTTTGCGTGTTCATGTACTTCAGCAATTCGGCCAGCCGCCGCCGGTCGGAAATGCGCCGCGCCTCGAACAC
>PMCR01000356.1 GCA_003155465.1 Myxococcales bacterium
GGTCGGGGTCGGTGGGGGCGCGCGCGATCTGGAAGTGCGACACGTGACCGGCTCGAGGCAGAGCCGACTCGTGGTTCACCTACACGTGAACTGTCGCGACGCCATGGGCGCCAACTCGGTCAACACCATGGCCGAAACCGTGGCCCCTCGTCTGGCCGAGCTTTCCGGCGGCCGGGTCGGTCTGCGCATTCTCTCCAATCTGGCTGACCGGCGCCTGGTGCGGGTGATTGCACGTGTGCCCTTTGCTGCCTTGACTTCCAAAGGGACTGGGCCTGCCGGCGACGAGGTGGCAGAGGGAATCGCCGCTGCCTCGCGGTTCGCCGAGGACGATCCATACCGCGCGTCCACCCACAACAAGGGCATCATGAACGGGGTGGACGCAGTCGTCATGGCCACGGGCAACGACTGGCGCGGCGTGGAGGCGGGCGCGCACTCCTATGCCGCGCGCGACGGGCGCTATCGGCCGCTTGCCACATGGAAGGTCGAGGGAGAGAGTTTGGTGGGACGGCTGGAGATGCCCATGGCGGTGGGCACCGTGGGCGGAACCTTGCAGGTGCATAGAGGCGCGCGACTCGCCCTGCGCATCCTGCGCGTTTCGACTTCCGAGGAGCTGGGCATGGTGATTGGCGCCGCGGGCCTGGGACAGAACCTGGCTGCCCTGCGCGCCCTGGCCACCGAAGGCATTCAGCGCGGTCACATGAACCTGCACAACCGCGCGGTGGGCGGCCCGTCGCCTGCATCGAATGGAGCCCGGTCGTGATCCGTTCGATTCTGCGCAGTGGACGCCTGGCCGAAGGGGCTGCGGCCGCTGGCGGCACGCCGACCGGGGCCCGGTCCCCTTTGCCCTGGCTCGATCCTCCACCCGGTCCTTGGCCGGTCGAGCGCGCCTACCGCTACTGCGAGGAGTTCGCACGCGCCCACCACGAGAACTTTCCGGTGGCTTCGCGCTTCGTGCCCTCGGCCTTGCGGCCCCATGTGATCGCGCTCTACGCCTTTGCCCGCGCCGCCGACGACTTTGCCGACGAGCCCCAATACGACGGCCACCGTAGCGAGGCGCTCGATGCCTGGCAAGAGGAGTTGCACAGGTGTTTCCACGGCGAGGCCCGCCATCCGGTGTTCGTGGCCCTGCACGACACCATCAACAAGCGTGGATTGACCTTGCCGCCCTTCGAGGATCTGCTGTCTGCCTTTCGCACCGATCTCGAGGTTACGCGCTATGCGACGTTCTCTTCTCTGCGTGCCTACACCACCCGCTCAGCCGAGCCGGTAGGGCGCCTGCTGCTGGGGCTATTCGGCTATCACAATCCCGAGTTCGTCCGCTTCGCCGATGAGATCTCGACCGCCTTGCAGCTGACCAACTACTGGCGGGACGTGGCCTTCGATGTCGCGCGCGACCACATCTACATTCCGGGAGAGGATCTGCACTTCTTCGGCGTCAGCGAGGCCGATCTCAGGGCTCTCCGGCCTGCCGCGCCCATCCGCGATCTGATGCGTTTCGAGGTGGCGCGAACCCGCGCCCTGTTCGAACGCGGCCGCCCCCTGCTCGGCAAGCTGGGACGCGACCTCAAGTTCGAACTCGCTCTCATCTGGCTGGCTGGCATGGCCATACTCGACAAGATCGAGGAGGCTGATTTCGACGTGTTCACCCATCGCCCGGTCATCGGCCGGCGCGACAAGGCCAAGATCCTGGCCCGCGCCGCTAAGCGCTGGGCCGCGCGTCTCGATCTGTCGGCCTTGCGGCGGCTCTGGCCGTGAGTTGGCTATTCCACGCAAAGGCGCAGAGTAGCCTGCCAGCCGCACCCGAAGCGGGCGAGGTCATTTGTCTCGGCAGCCGCCTGCCGCCGAGAACCACGGTTCCTAGCTCCGATCTCCGGATTCTCTGTGCCCCCTGTGTGGAATGGCCACGCACACCCTGGGTTGTGGTCGCTTGGCACCCTGTGCGACACTCCCCATGTGAAGTCGCTGTGGCTCCTGGCCGTCATTCTCGCGACGGTGTACGCACCCCTTCTCGCCGGACGGGTCATCTACAACCGGGACGTGGCGCGGTTCGTGTATCCGATTCGCTGGTTCGTGCGTGACTGCATCGAGCGGGGCCAGTGGCCCTGGTGGAACCCGGATATTGGATTGGGATTTTCCACCTTGGCAGACCCGCAATACGGATTGTTCTATCCACCAAACCTGCTTCATCTCATCGGTCCGCTGCCACTCACCGTGATGTTGGTAATGCTCCTGCATCTTGTGGGCGGCGCCGTGGGCATGGCGCTGCTCGGCCGCAGTTTCGGGCTGCGCCGAGAGGCCACCCTGGTGGCTGGGCTGGCCTGGGCTCTGTCGGGCTACGTGGCCTCGCTTTGGACCAACGGGTGTCGACTGCCCACCGCGGCTTTCGTCCCGTGGCAAGCCTTCGCCTTCGTACACCTAGCCGGTTGCGCAGCGACAGGACGACCGTGGCGGAGAGCCGCGGCGGGGCTCGCAGCTGCCATCGGAGCTGCGTTTCTCTCCGGCGACATGTTTGTCGCCGGCATGGGCGTTGTGTTGGGTCTGGGGATGGCCCTGGTGTGCCTCTTGGCGGAATTCCGCAAGCGCGGGGGTGAGGCCGGTCAGCCGGCCGTCCTGGTGGCTCGACGCTTCGCCGCTGCAGTCACCAGCGCCGGTCTCGCTGGCTTGGCGCTTGCGGCCGTTGCTCTCTTGCCCGCCGCACTCGCCATCGGGGGTACCGAGCGCGGCGGTGGTGTCGACGCCGCAGTGGCCGCCAGTGGCTCGTTGCATGTTGCCCGGTTCATCGATTTCGTGGCCGCAGGAGCAACCGGCAAGGCATGGGTGGAGACCCCGGATGCGCCATGGGTACGCACGCTCCTTGACGGTCGGCCGCTGAGCATGAGCCTCTATCTTGGCGGCAGCGTCTTGGCCCTGGTCTTGGTTGCCTTTGCCCGACGACGCGACCGTGCGTGGTACCAGGTGTGGGGAGTGGCCGGGCTGGCCCTGCTTTGCCTGCTGCTCGCCCTGGGCCGACACACCCCGGTTTACGCTCTGGCGCGGGTTCTGCTTCCTCCCCTGGGCTACATGCGAGCCCCCGAAAAGTTCCTATTGATGGTGGTGCCCTGTCTGGCGCTTCTCGCGGGTTTCGGGGCCCATCGATTCCTCTCCGGCGCGGCCGAGCGCGCCCGTCTGCGGGTCGCGGTGTGGCTCGCCCTCTTGCTTGCAACCGCGGTGTTGGCTCCTGTCATCCTGGATGCGAACCTCGGCGGCTTCGTTCGCAGCGGCTCGCTGCACGCCATGGCCGCGGCGGCCGGCGTCCTGGTGATCTCCGTGCTACGGACGCGCCGTGGCCCTGCCGCAGGAATCGCCCTCGTCTTGCTGGTGGCAGCTGATCTGGCGCTGGGGTCAGGATTCCTTCTCCGCTTTGGAGATCCGTCGCTGCTCACCATGGCGCCGCCGCTGGCGCGCACAATACACGACGATTTCCGGCGCACGGGGCGGCCTTCACCGCGCCTGTTTCGCGGCAGCATGGTTCAGGAAAGCGCCGCCCGCGCAGGCCAGCAGCCGACCGATCGTCTGACCTTCGAGACCCTTCGCGACAACATCAGCGTTCCCTTCGGAATCGCCATCCTGCCGGGATACGAGGTGGCCGTGCCTCCGGCGCTGGAGCTTCTGCTCAGTCGCGGCCGCCGAGACGTGTTCAGGCTCTTGAGCATCGACTACGCCCTGCTCTCCGACCGCGGCCGCGACAGCGCGCCGCCACCAAGTCTACGAACCCTCGCGTCCCCGGTCCCGGGACTGCGCCTGTTCGGCGTCGAGCGCCGCCTGCCACGGGTGTTTCTCAGCTTCCATGCCGAGAGATTGCCGGCGCACCTGCTGGAATCCCACTTGTTCGACGAAGATGTGATGGCCGGACGGGAGATTCTCCTTCGCGACTCAAGCCCGAACCTTCCCTTGCCCGCCGCCAAGTCGGGTCCAGTTCCCTGCGCCGTCGAGACCTACGCGACCACGCACCTGTCCGCTCACTGCGTGACCGATCGACCGGCCGTGGCGGTGTTCGTCGAACAGCAACTGGACGGGTGGTCGGCCTTCGTGGATGGAGCCCCAGCTCCCCTGCTGACCGTGAACACCCTGATGAGGGGCGTACCGGTGCCGCCCGGGGCGCACTCTGTCGCGCTCGCGTTCTCGCCGCCGGGTCTGCTCGCCGGCTTGGCGCTTTCTCTCGCAGGGCTGTGTGTTCTGGCGTGGCTAGCCATCAGCCCTACTGCTTCGGCTTTCGCAAGGTCGCCAGCCGCTCGGCGATGTCGCGCTCTCGGCCGGAGCGTGACGGCTGATAGTAGTGCCGCCCTTTCAGCTCCTCAGGCAGGTAGTCCTCGACGACGTAGTGGCCTTCAAAGTTGTGCGGATACTTGTACTCCTTGCCAAAGCCCATGGACCGGCCCAACCCCGAACTAGGGTTGCGCAAGTGCAGCGGCACCGGCAGAGCGCCATGCTCTTCCACGTCGGCCTTGGCGGCAGCGTAGGTCGTCACCGCGGTATTGCTCTTGGGCGCGACCGCCAGATACACCGCGGCTTGGGTGAGCGGGAGGTGGCCCTCGGGCATGCCCACGAAACGGACCGCGTCGGTCGCCGCCATCGCCACGCGCAAGGCGTTGGGATCCGCGTTGCCGATGTCCTCAGCGGCAAAGATCACCATCCGGCGCGCCACGAAGAGAGGATCCTCGCCCGCTTCCAACATGCGCGCCATCCAGTACACGGCGG
>PMCR01000017.1 GCA_003155465.1 Myxococcales bacterium
GTGGGGTGCGCGGGCCGCTCACGCCAGCCGCCCACGCAGGCTGTGCACGCTGGTCGCTCACGCTACCGCACCCCCCACAGGGGCTTCGGGACGGACAGCCCACCCCGCCCACCCCTCGCGCTTCGCGCTCGCCCGTCGCGGGCACGCGGGCCGACCTGCGTCTTCGGGTATGGCTTCACGCCTGTTTGGGAACCGCCACCCCATTCGGCGTCTCGCGATCATAGGTCACCCGGGCAACATCCACCTGGTTCATGGCGAAGCGCAGGGTCGTGCCGCTCCCGCGCAGGAGGCCCTCGCGCTGGAACAGATGGTAGGTGCGCAGTCCCTCCCGCGCGGGAGGATCGCCCTGGGAAACCTTCCCGGGGATGCCGCTCACGATGAGTATTCTCTCGCCCGGCTGCAGAAGAAAGCCTGGGTCGATCTGACCCATCACCGAGCCGCGCTTGCCCGGCACGCCCACGATGACCTGCAGGCCGGCCGTGCTGACCGGTGAGGCACCTGTGTTGGCAAGGATGAACCACTCCTGGTTGACGTGTTTCTTGTCGGGGGCGGCGTGGACTTCTTCGAAGACGAGAGGCATGGCTGGTAGTTTATATTCGGGTCACCCAGGAGGGTAAATGGCCAAGACCGAAATTCGCGTGATTTATGGCGATACCGATCAGATGGGCGTCGTCTACTACGGCAACTACCTGCGATTCTTCGAGGCGGCCCGTAGCGACTTTTTGCGTGAGAGGGGAGCGCGTTGGCGCGACGTGGAAAGCACGCATGGCGTCTATCTGCCGGTCATCGAGGCCAAAGTCAACTACAAGCGGCCTTCCTTCTACGACGACCTGTTGGTCATTGAGGCCGTGCTGGCCGAGTTGGGGCGCGCGTCGTTGCGTTTCGAGTACAGGGTGCTGCGTGGCGGTGACCTGCTGGCCACCGGCCACACCGTCCACGCCTGCGTGGACAAGCAGGGCGACATCCGGGAGTTCCCGGAGGCGCTTTCGGAGCGCCTCCACCCCTGACTTATTCTGCGGAGGGGCCTCCGTGCTACAGTTGAAGTGCATGCCGAGAGTGAACGTTGACATTCCTCACCGCCTGTCTCGCGACGAGGCCCGCACCCGCATCATGGGAGCCACCTCCCGGTTGGAGCAGGAGTACAGTGCAACCTGTCGTTGGGATGGTGAAACGCGGCTGATCGTCACGCGCAAGGGACTGAAGGCCGCTTTGGATGTGGAGGATACCCAGGTGCGGGTCGCGCTTGACCTGGGGTTCCTCCTGGGGACTCTCGGGGGGAGCATCCGTGCCGGGATCGTCCGCCAGCTCACGGGCCTTCTCTCCTGAAGTGCGCCCCGGGGAAGGTGGCGAGTTTTGTCGATGCGCGTCACGCCGGGGGCCCGCGCCCCGAGGCTTTCGCCCGGCGGGTCAAGATGGCTGTCCTGGCCCTGGCCGAATCGACCCGGGCGGCCACCGTAGCGTCCACGGTTGAATCGCGCCCCTTTACCAGAGATCCGCCCACTGATATATAGAGGCCGGTGCCCCGCGAACGCTCGTTGTGTTGGCCGCAGGACCCACCCGCTTCGTACCCGACGGAGAAACGCATGGATTTTCGCAAGCACGTTTTCGGTCTCGCACTCACGACGGCTTTGCTGGGCGTCGCTTGGCCGGCGCAGGCGCAGCTCACTACCGGTCCGATCGATCTCCAGTTGTTCCGGCCTGCGGCCGACTCGAAGGGATATTTCACCTTGAACGGCGCCCAGATTCTCGCGCCGCTCGACTTCTCATTCGGTCTGGTCTCGACGATCGCGTGGCAGCCCTTGCGGCTCAGCAGGGTCGTCACGCCCTATTCCCAGAGTTCCTCGAAGACGGAGAACTCGGCCGTGACGGTCAACAACCTGATCACGACCACCCTGCAGGGGGCGGTGGGCCTCATCCAGGGAGACCATCTGGGCCTGCAGATCGGATTGGTCTTGCCAATCGTCGTGCTCACGGGAGACGGCACGCCTGCAGACACGAAAGGTTCCCTGGTTGTCAACAACCTCGAGTTGCATCAGATGGATTCGCAGGGCATCGGGGATCTGGTCGTCCACCCCAAGATTCGCCTTGTCAACCCCAGTCGAAAGAAGATCGGCGTCAGCTTGATGCCGAGCTTCGTCCTGCCGACCGGTGACAAGAAGCATTTCATGGGCGAGGGTCAGTTCATCTTCCAGCCCTCGGCCGTGGTGGACGCCAACTGGGGCCGCTATGGGGTGCTCCGAACCGCTATCAACGTCGGTGCCAGGATTCGCACCAAGGGCGCCTCGACCTTTGTGGATAACGATACTTCGTTTCTTCGGCCCAGCACCAACCTGAACCCGGACGGCACAACGCAGACTGCGAACCCCAACACGGGCAAGGGTATAAAGGTCGGCAACGAGATCTTGGCCGGCCTCGGCGTGGCTTGGGGCCTGGTGCCGTTCCGCTTCGATCTAGTGGGCGAGGTCTACGGCTTTGCGGGCCTGAACTCGAAGAAGATCGCCCCGGATGGCAGCGAATCGGCCATGCGGCCCGGCGCCGAAGCCATCGCTGGCATCAAGCTGTACCTGGCCGCCAACTCGTTTTTCGAGGCAGGTGGTGGCTACCAAGTCATCTCTAGCTCATACGGGGCCGCCAAGGGCCGTGTGTTCGTGGGCTTCATCTTCGAGCCTGGCATGGGCGATCGTGATGGCGACGGCATCAAGGACGACGTGGACAAGTGCCCCGACGATCCAGAGGACTACGATGGCTTCGAGGATGAGGACGGCTGCCCCGATCCGGACAACGACAAGGACGGCATTCCGGATGAGCTGGATAGCTGCCCCAACGATCCGGAAACCTTCAACGGCTACAAGGACGAAGACGGCTGCCCGGACGGCGTGGTCAGGGATCGCGACGGCGACGGCATCCCCGATGACGTGGACAAGTGTCCCGATCAACCCGAGGACTTCGACGGCTTCGAGGACGAGGATGGGTGTCCCGATCCGGACAACGACAAGGACGGCATTCTGGACAAAGTGGATCTATGCCCCAATGACCCCGAGGACTTCGATGGCTTCGAGGACGAGGATGGGTGTCCCGATCCGGACAACGACCACGATCGCATTCCGGACAAGCTGGACAAGTGCCCGAATGAGCCGGAGACCTACAACGGCTTTGAGGACGAGGATGGCTGCCCGGACAAGGGCCTGGTCATCGTGCAGCGAGGCAAGCTGGAGATCATGGACAAGATCTATTTTGAAACCGACAAGGACGAGATCTTGCCGCGATCGTTCCCGCTGCTCGACCAGATCGCCGGGACCATCAAGGGCCACCCGGAGATCAAACTCATCGAGATCCAGGGCCACGCGGATG
>PMCR01000206.1 GCA_003155465.1 Myxococcales bacterium
GTCATCGAGCCCTTCCGCGCGCGCGCGTTTCCCGTGATTCGCGATCTCATGGTTGATCGTAGCGCCTTTGATCGAGTGATCGCTGCGGGTGGTTTCATCACCTCGCCCACCGGAAGCGCGACGGACGGCAATGCCATCCTGGTTTCCAAGGGCGCGGCCGACGCGGCCATGGATGCGGCCGCTTGCATCGGGTGCGGCGCATGCGTCGCCGCGTGCCCCAACGCCTCGGCCATGCTGTTCGTCGGTGCCAAGATTTCGCACCTGGGCCTTCTGCCCCAGGGCCAACCCGAACGCTGGTCGCGCGTGCACGCCATGGTGGCGGCCATGGACGCCGAGGGTTTTGGCGGCTGCACCAACTTCCTCGAATGCGCTGCGGTCTGTCCCAAGAACGTGTCGCCCGACTTCATCGGCCGCATGAACCGAGACCTCATCGGCGCCGTGTTCTTGGCCCGGCCGCGGGTGACCGGCACGGGCGCTGGGTAGCGGTCGACCATCTAATTCCTTGCGCAGGGATGCAGGAATTGCGGAATTGCGTGAGACGGGGTGGGTCCGCGGACATCCAACAAGCAAGAAGCAAGTACCGACCCATCCAAACCGACAGGGGGCCCCATGACATCGTGCAAGCAGTGCAAGAATGAACTTGCGCCTGATTTTCGCTTCTGCCCGCGTTGTGGCATGCCGGCAACCAAGGACATTCCCGATCAGTACTTGCTGGCGAGACGGGCCATGGAAGGGCGCATGGAGGGCGGGCCGGTTCAACCTGCGATAGCGACCCTGTTGAAGGCCTACGACATGGGGCTGCGCGATGCCCACGTCCTCTGCGGCCTCGGTATTCTGTACTATCGCCTCGGCGACATCGGGGCGGCAACCAAGTACCTTGAAGAAGCCATCGCGCTCAGGCCCGATTTCCCCGAAGCACACTACGACCTAGCCCTGACCTACTATCGCGGCGGCCAGATCCACAAGACGATTGCGACAATGGAGCGGTGCCTGGAGTTGAGCCCTGACTACGCGGCGGCTCATTACTGGATCGGAATCGCCAACTACCACCTGGGGCGGCAGCAGAAAGCCATCGAGTCATTCCTGCGGGTGGTCGAGCTCAACCCGGCGGCCAGGGTTGCCAACTACCACCTGGGCGTGAATTTTGCGTCGCTGGGCCAGTACGACAAGGCAATTGCCAACTTCAAGCTCGTAGTGGAAAACTGCCCGGAGGACGAGGCGGCCTTCTATCACCTGGGTATGGCGTACTACGAATCCAACAAGATACCCGAAGCCATCGAGGTTTTTAAGCACTGCGGCAAACTGGACTCCGGCGACCGTCGCGCGGTGCAGATGTTGGAGATGCTGACGGACGTTCCTGGGGTGTGATTCATGCAGGCGGGGGCTGCAATTGGGCGGCGCTTGTACGCGCGAACGAGCGCACCGTCTCTTCGCGGGTCAGGTTGGATGATTAGTGGGTCGAAAGTTCAGGCGGAAGGATAGGGGCGCCAAGACCCAGTCCCCCTTGACTTGAGCCAGACCACTCGCTAAGCACTGTGCGCCATGACTCGTGACGAAGAAGCCCCGGATCCCATCCTGTTCGATCGCCGGATCGTAGAACGCAACATCAAGCGCGGCCTCATCACGCGCAAGGACTACGAGAAGTTTCTGAAATCGCGGCCTGACGCCTCGGAGAAGATCAAGTCGCCCGACGAAGCCTCCGAGGCAAGCTCGAATCCAGAGGGCGCAGTCCCACCGTCCCCCGCGGCCCCCGGTGCGTCGGAGTCGCGGGGGGAGCCCTCCGGGTCCACCTAGTACCGCCTCTTGTAGATTTGCAGCTGGTTGAGCGGCCGGATTGACGGCGGGGGCGAGGGCGCGCGCGACGCGCACGGGGTTGGTGGGGTGTGCAGTCCGTCCCGAAGTCCCCGCAGGGGGCGAGGGCGCGCGCTTCGACGTCTTGAAAGCTGGGGCTTGGTTGGGTAACCTTCCCATATGTCGGACCTGGAGCAGAAGCCTGGTTTCAAGGTGTCGGATCGCCGGTCTTTCTCCGAGAGCGGAGACACCCGGTCGGGGCCAGCCGCAGAGGCTGCGTCGGGTGAGTCACCTGCGCCCGGGGACCAACCCCTGCGCGAAGACGGGTCGCCCGCAGAGGCGGGTAGTGGGTTGCCGCCAGCGGATTTTTCCACCTTCATCCTTTCCCTGGGCAGCTCGGTGCTGATCCATCTGGGCGATTTGGAACCGCCGGGAGAAACGGCCAAGCGGCGGGACCTGCCCATGGCCAAGCACAGCATCGACCTGCTGACGCTGCTGCGGGACAAGACCCGGTCCAACCTCACCCCGGAGGAGGACAAGTTGCTGGAGAGCCTTCTCTTCGATCTGCGCCTGCGCTACGTCGAGGCGGTCAAGGCTGGGTCGTAGGGCGGCCGGGGGGCGAGGGGAGGACCAGTCCTGCGTGGGCTCGACCGGCGCGTGCGGCCCACCACACCTCACGGAAGAAGAACCAGAAAGAAAGCGATGCCGAAAGTGGCAGCAGGAAGATAAGGATCATTGAGATCTGCGGGTTGGAGTGACGGAATTCGACGAACCACCAGTCGAAGCGGGCGCGGCTCCAGCTTGAGACGATGTTGAGTTGCAGCGAGGTGTACCGATGCCAGGGGGCATCCTTCTCGGCGTCTACCCAGTTGTCGTCCCAGGGTACGTGTCGAAGCATCCAGTAGTGGCCCACGATGGGCTGGAAGGGCGGGAGCCACAGCATGGAGTGCATGTCTTCGAAGAAAGTTGCGCCCGACATCGGGCCGCTGGTCTTCGTGTTGGGGGTGCCCAGCCATGCGCGCGTGGCCTCGCGTTGGATGCGGATGAAGTGATCCCAGTAGAAGGCGTTGCCCAGGTATTGCACAAACCCGCCTGCCAGCAGCACGGTGCCGAGCGCGGCGGTGGCCAGCAGGCGCCTGCGACTGCGCGCTGCCACCAGAAGGTCGTCCACCAGCAGGCACGCGGGCAGCAGCATGATCGGCACGGCAAAGACCAGATAGCGGGGACCCCAGGCGTAGTCGCCGCTCCAGAAGATCATACGGGCGTAGACCAGCACGGTGGGCGCTACGGTTAGCAGAGCGGCAGGCAAGAACTGCGGCCAGCGGCGGACGGCGCGAGGCAGGCCGATGAGGCCGGCAAGAAGCGGCGGGCTGTACAGGAACACGCTCTTGCCCGGCGAGAGAAACATGCCCCACAGACCGACGGCGACGTTCTCGCGAATACCGGCATCGCTGGACAGGTCGTATCCAGCCGCGAAGGCGCTTCCCCATCGCGCATAGTTGTAGAGCAAGACCAAGGCTGCAAATGGCAACGCCGCCACCGCTGCGGCCACCGCCGTTTCCAAGAGGACCCGCCATCGTCCCCGCAGCGCCGCCACCAGATAGATGACCCCGCCCAGCACAGACACGATGTAGATGTACTTGGCATTGACCAGCAGCCCGGCCCACATTCCCAGAAGCGCGCCGGTGCGGCGCGAGGGATTCTTCTGCGTTTCAAGCAATTGCGCGAAGAAGCCGGTGAAACACGCAGTTTGCAGGACCTCCGAGTAGGTGTAGCGCGAGTACACCCACAGCGTGCTGCCCAGCCCCAGCGCGATGGTGGTCAGTGCGGCGGAGGCGGGCCTTGCGCCCAGGCGGCGGCAGATGCCGAAGAAGAGTAGGCAGGTCAGGGCCCCGATGAGATTGGGCGCCAGGTGGCTGGTGAAACGCCACGCGAGCTGCGCTTGGTGCGGGAAGTGTTTGTGCGCCAGGCGCTGCAGGACAGCGCCGGGGATGTGGATCGCCGCCTGCAGCACCGGGGCCACTCCGTAGACCTTGCCGCCTCGCCCGAGGGGAAGCGTCGCGGGCCACCGGGTCTTGATCGCGATAGCGCCTTCGTGGGCGATGCTGTTCGCGACCTCCCACAGGGGCGTGGCGTCGCCCCACGGCCTTTCACGGCTCATGGAGAGCACGTAGATGAAGAAGATCGCGGCGAACAGCCACAGACCCCCGCGCCGTCGGAAGGGGAACATGTCCATCATGAAGCGAACTGTCGCGAGGATAGCCCAGCTCCGGTGGGCGCGCTCGTTCGATCAAAAACCAACAATTCCACCCGCAGGCCCCCGTTGCGAAGTGCATGGGTGGAGACGGGCGGCCGCCCAAGCCCGGCCACGATGGACTTGGCAAAGACGGTGTCCGGGCACAGGACGCCGACGCGCCACCCCCGATAGCCGGCGGCCAGAATGCGTCCGATGCTGCGACCCAGGTGCAAGACATCGCGGCGTTGCCCGAGCCGGCGACCGTAGGGAGGATTGATGACCACCAGCCCGCCCGGTTCGGCTGGCGGTTCGGCCGCGAAACGGGCCACCTCGAAGCGGACATGGCTGTGGAACCCGGCCCGTTCGGCGTTGCGGCGGGCGACATCGATGGCGCACGGGTCGCGATCCGCGCCGATGAGCAGTGACGGCGGGGCCGCGCCTTGGGCGGCTTGGGCCTTTTCCCGCAAACGCTCCCACGCGCTGGCGTCGAAGCACGGCCAGGCCTGCAGCGCGAAATGGCGATGAAGGCCAGGGGCCGCGGCCAGGGCCTCGGCGCAGGCCTCGAGCACGATGGTGCCAGATCCGCACATGGGATCGAAAAACGGCAATTGAGGGTCGTATTCGCAGAGGGCCAGAACGCCGGCGGCCAGGGTTTCGCGCAGGGGAGCACGTCCGGCCTCCAGGCGCCAGCCCCGCCGGTGCAACAAGGCGCCGGACGAATCTACGCTGACGGTGAAGTGATCGTTCTCACCACGCAGCAGCACGCGCGAGAGTTCCTCGGTGGTGTCTTCTTCGTCGTCGCTGCGGGGTCCACGGAGGGGCAGGGCGCCGCGGCGGTCGGCAACCGCCAGTTCCAGAGCCTCGCCAAGGGCCTTGGTGTGGTAAAGGCGGCACCGGCTGGCCGATACGTCGACTCTCAGGGGCCGAAGAGGGGGAAGAAAGCGCTCCCATGGCAGGTCCGCCAGCCGCCGACGCAGAGGTGCAAAGTCGCGCGCCTTTACCTGGCCCAGTCTCACCACCACCCGGCTGGCGACGCGCAGGTGCAGATTGGCCGCCATGCCGACCGCAAGCGGCCCGCGAAACTCCACCCCGCCGGGAACCGCGCGCGCTGCGCTGGATCCTTCGAGGCGTTCCACTTCTTTGCGCAGGGGCTCTTCCAGGCCCGGGGTTGCGGCTGCGAACCAGTCCAACACGCCGCTATCCGGGGTGCGCACGCGGGCGGGGCTGCGCGGTGGTTTGCGCTCGCCTGGACGTGGCATGGCGGAAGGACGAGTCGCAAAGCGCAGGTGAACCAGAATTTCGACCGTGCCGCTGGCCCCTGGAACCGGGGAATCCATGTGCGCCAGCAACTCGAAGCCAAGCGACTCAGCCTTCTTGCGAAAGGCGGCCAGGGCACGTTCGCGCAAAGCCGGATCGTCCACCCGTCCAGCCTTGACCAGGTGGCCGGGCAGCTCGAACTGCGGTTTGACCAGGACCACACCCTCGGAACCATCGCGCAGCCGGAAGGCCAGGGAGCGCAGCATGTTGCGCGCGGCCACGAAGCTGACATCGACGGTGAAGAAATCGAACGGTCCCGGGACCGTGCCCAGCGAGAGGGTTTTCCAGTCGGTGCGCTCCAAGCTATCGACGCGCTCATCCCTGGCAAGCCCCGGATCGAGTTGGCCGTGTCCCACGTCCACGGCAGTCACGTGCGCCGCCCCACAGCGGAGCAGGACCGCGACGAATCCGCCGGTGGACGCGCCCACATCCACAGCCCGACTGCCGTGCACGCGAGCCGCCAGCCCGAAGCCGGCCACGGCCGCGTCCAGCTTGCGTCCCCCGCGGGTCAGTTCGTGGTTCACAAGAAGACGCTTCAAATAGCCGGAGCGCCGCCCATTTGCAGCAGTCGCGACAGGCGCGAGAACAGCATCGGATCGCCGGCGATCTTCAGCTTTCCGCTCAGAAAGACCTGCACCGCCGCCTGTGCCCCGCCGTCGATCATGCTGCGGAAGTCTTCATCCGTGGCTTCAATGGTGCACTGAGGCTGGCCCAGGCGTCCAGGTTGGCAGAGGGGCGGCGATCCGATGAGGTCGGCGGTCCAGGTGCCGCCGTCAGCACCGCTGATCGCAAACAGGAAGGTCGCCGCCACTTCTTTGGCCCTTTCGGGGTGCTGGCGCAGGGCATCCGGGACGCGTCGATCGAAGAAGTCTTTCACCGAGCTTGGCATGGAACCTCAGGGCGCGATTGTGGCTGCGCAGCGGCGGCTGTCAACGTCAGCGTTTGGGCGCAGCCTTGTTCGCATACCGTGCCGCCACGCGGTCGGCATATCCGTCGACCTGCTGCAGCGGCGCTCGCGTGATGGCAAGAGCCCCGGCGCGGATATCCTCCGTGATGGTGGCGCCAGCGGCCACCACGGCGCGTTTGCCTACCCGCACCGGCGCGACCAGTTGCGTGTCCGATCCGATGAAGGCACCGTCCTCGATGATGGTCTGGCGTTTCTCGTAGCCGTTGTAGTTGCACGTGATGGTACCGGCACCCACGTTGACCCCTTCGCCGATGATGGTGTCGCCCAGGTAGGTCAGGTGGTTGGCCTTGCTGCCGCGGCCTATGCGGGTTTTCTTGGTTTCCACGTAGTTGCCCACATGCACCTCGGGCCCCAACTCGGTGCCTGGCCGCAGATGGGCAAAGGGCCCCACCTTGGCGCCTGGCCCGATGCAGGACTGGGTGGCCACCGTGTAAGGCAGAAGGGTGGCACCCGCGCCCACTTCGGTGTCGGTCAGGATGCAACCGTCGGCGATGCAAGCGCCGACGCCGATCCGGGTGCGGCCGCGCAGCACGACGTTGCGGCCGATCTCCGCGTCCCCGTCAATGGTGACACTCGCCTCGACCACCACCGCATCGGGATCGCGGAAGGTGGCGTGTCTCATCCAGTGGCCGACGATGCGCCGGCACAGGGTCTTTTCGACCGAGATGAGCTGCTGCCGATCGTTGACCCCAGCCATCTCCTCGGCGCTGACGTTGACCGAAACAACACCGACACCGGTCGCGGCCCTCGCGATGATGTCGGTCAGGTACAGCTCGCCCTGGGCGTTGCGGGGCGACAGCCGCGCCGTCGCCTGACGAAGAAAGGCGGCCGGTGCGGCGTAGATGCCGGCGTTGACCTCGGCGATCCGGCGCTGGCTTTCGCTGGCATCCTTGTGCTCCACCACCCCGACGACATGGCCGCGGTTGTCGCGGATCACGCGACCGTAGCCGTACGGGTCGGCCAGCTCGGCGGTCAGGATGGCCAATCTGCCCCCGCTGCGCGATTTCTTTACCAGGGCGGTCAAGCTCTCGCGGCTCAATAGAGGCACGTCGCCGTACAGGATCAGAACCGTTCCTTCCCACCGCCGCACGGCCGCCAGTCCCAGGCGCACGGCATGCCCGGTTCCCTTCTGTTCGGTCTGCTCCACCACGGTCACGGTGCCCTCTCCGTGGCGAGCGATGAGCGCCTTTTCCACCTCGGCACGCTGGTAACCGAGCACGGCCACGATAGGCGAGGCGTGAAGTTCCAGCGCCCGCTCGATGGGATAGGAAACCAAGGGCACGCCCAGAAGCGGGTGCAGCATCTTGGCCCGCGCCGAATACATGCGCGTCCCCTTGCCGGCGGCAAGAATCAAGCAGGCCAGATCGATCTGCGCTTTGGTTTGGCCGCGGCTCACGAGAATTCTCCCTGACATCCTCTACCATCCCAGGTCAGAAGCCGCACCTGCGAAAAGCGGACCATAGCCGCGGCCCGGAATTCGGGGTAGGGGGCCGGGACGGGGACGGGGACGGAGACGGGGTCCGTGACGGGGTCCCGTCACGGACCCCTACCCCGTCTCCGTCTCCGTCCCCGTCCTCGTCTCGGCCCTATTCCGAATCCCAGACCCTTGGTTGCGAGTTGCGGAGGGTTTTGCGGTATACAATCCCCAGCCATGGCTTCCTACGTCCTGGTAGTCGAAAGCGATCCCGCGCTAGCGCGTCGCATTAGTGAGACCCTCGGCGAAGCCCACTACGTGCTCTCGGCAGAGGCCGAGCTTGCCTGGGCTCGGCGTACCCTAGCTGTGCGTTCGCCCGACGCCATCGTCCTGGACACGACCCTTTCCGACGGCAGTGGGTTCGCGTTGGCCGATGAGGTGCGGCACAACCCCGGTACCGCCCGGGTCCCCATTTTTTTCGTCGCCAGCACGCATCGCGGGGCCGGCCATCAGGCCGAGGCGCAGCGCCGCTTCGCCCCGGCCGAGTACCTGCCCACTCCCCTCGACGTGGATCGCCTGCTGGCGCGTCTGCTGCAGACCGTGCCGCCCAGCGAGCCGCCCGAGGCACCTGCCGTGCCCAACTACCCAGGCGCAGCCGCAGCCGATTCGGCGCAGAAACGCGAGAAGCGCGCCGTGGAGACGACGGCCAAGCACTTCGCCGACGGCGAGTCCGACTTGCACGGATCATTGGCCCGCCAGCCTTTCGCCCGCGTCCTGCAGCGGGTGTATTCCGCCCGCATGTCCGGCGCCTTGCTGCTCGCGCGCGGGACCACCAAGAAGATCGTCAACTTCGACGAGGGCTACCCGGTCTCGGTACGTTCCAACATGTTGTCCGAGTGCCTGGGCCAGATCCTGCTGGAACAGCGTCTCATTTCCGAGGAGGCGCTGGAGGATTCCTTGCGCCGGATGAAAGAGACGCACAAGCATCAGGGCGAGGTCCTGGTGGCCATGGGCGCGCTCTCGCCCTACAACCTGTCGCGCGCCCTCATGTTGCAGATGGAAGCGAAGTTGCTCGAGATCTTCTCGTGGACGAGCGGCGATTTCATGTTCAAGAAGGGGCTGTCTCACCAGGACGCACCCATGCGGCTGGAACGAACGCCTTCGGCTTTGATTCTGGAGGGCATCCGGCGCCACTACGACGCGGAGCGCATCAACAGCGTGTTGGAGCCCCTGTCGGGGAAGTTCCTGACGCCCAATCCCGACCCACGTCGACGCCTGCAGGACATCACTTCCGACGCCAATGAGCGGCGTTTCATTGATGGCCTGGACGGCACGGTCAAGTTGGAGGTGGCCCTGGCCTCTTCGCCCATTCCCATCGACCACGCACGCCTTCTCTTGGTGGCCATGTCCGAGGCGGGCATGATCACGCCCAGTCAGGCGCCCCTGCGTGGGCAGAAGGATGAGATCCGCCGCACGCCCCGCCCCGTGGATCTGGGCAGCGCAAGTGTGCCGACAGGCGAGCTCAGCCGAGAAGAATTGGCCGCCATGTCTGCGGTGATGCGTGCGCAGGATCATTTCGAGGTATTGGGCGTCGAGCGGGAAGCCACGCCGGCCGAGATCGCGGACGCCTATCACGGGCTGGCGCGCGACTTCCATCCCGATCTCTTTCGCCTTCGATCGGACGAGGTACGGGACGTCGCCCGCCAGATCTTTGAGCGCCTGCAGCAGGCGTTCGAGGTCCTTTCCGACGGTGGTTCACGGCGCAAGTACGTGGCCGCGCTGGAGCGCGCCCCGTTGGTCACGGACTCGGACGCCCAGCCGGCCACGGGATCCGAATCCGCCATCACCGCAGCCGAGCGGGTGTACTTCACGGGCGTGTCGCACCTGCGCGCCCGCCGCTATCCGCAGGCGGCTGAGGCCTTCCGCCAGGCCACTACCCTGGCGCCCAATCAGGCGAGCTATCGCAGCGCCCTGGGCTGGGCACTCTATCGCCAGGCGCCCGCCGATACGCGTGCAGTGGCCGCGGGCCTGGCCGAACTGCGCAGAGCAGTGGAAACCGAACCCGCCAATCCTTGGGTACGCATCTCGCTCGGTCGATTCTACGCCGAGACCGGGCTGCCCGACGATGCCATCCGTGAGTTCGAGGCTGCCTTGGGCATGAGTCCCGGGCTGGCCGATATCGAAGAAGAAATTCGGCGCCTAAAGGGAGAAACATGATCAAGTCCGAGTTCGCCTGGATGAATGGAAAGTTGTTGCCTTTCGCACAGGCGACCACCCACGTTTCTGCCTTCACGCTTCACTACGGCGTGGCGGTTTTCGAAGGCATCCGCTGCTACAAGCGCAACGACGGCCGTAGCGTGGTTTTCCGTTTGCGCGAGCACGTGGATCGGCTGGTCACCTCGGCCAAAATCTGTGACATGACCATTCCCTACGCGCGCGAGCAGATCGAGGCCGCCTGCCTCGACACTCTGCGCGCCAACAAGCTGGAAGAGGCGTACATCAGGCCGCTCGCCTACCTCGGCGCCGGGGCGCTGGGGCTCGGCTCGCGCGACAACCCGGTTGAGCTGGTCGTCATCACCTTCCCCTGGGGCGCCTATCTGGGCGCCGATGCCATCAGCAAGGGCATCCGTGCCCACCTGTCCACCTTCGTGCGTGGTCACCTCAACCACACCATGAGCAAGGCCAAAATCTCCGGCCAGTACGTGAATTCCGTGCTGGCCAAGCGCGAGGTGGTGGGCCTGGGCTACGACGAGGCCATCATGCTGGACGCCTCCGGGGCTGTGGCCGAGGGCACGGGCGAGAACATTTTCATGGTCCACCGGGGACACCTCTTCACCCCGCCGCTGTCCATGCCCATCCTAGACGGCATCACACGTGACGCCGTCATCACGCTGGCGCGCGAGAACGGGATCGAGGTCGTGGAACAGGCCTTCACGCGCGACATGTTGTACGCAGCCAGCGAGGTCTTCTTCACCGGTACAGCCTGCGAGGTCACACCGGTGCGCGAGATCGACAAGATCTCCATCGGAACCGGCGAGCCGGGCCCGATCACGCGCAAGCTGCAGGCGGCTTTCACCGCGGTCGCGAAGGGCGCCACCGAAACTCATCCGGAGTGGCTGGCTTTCTTGTGATGCGCATATCGTGACCCGGCTCGCCGTTCTCTCTCTGTCCGTCTTGACTCTGGGGTGCGGTGGCTTGTTCTCCTCGGGCAGCACGTCGGGTGCGGCTCCCGTGCCTGGATTATCGCCGGCGGTACGCGCCCTGCGGGTGCGCGTTCTGGAGGACATGGCGTTCGTGGCCGAGGGGGACACGGACCCCAGGCTCAACGAACGGGTGAAGGCTGCTGTGCAGGCCGAGCTGGGCCAAGCCGGCCTCACTGTGACGCAAGGCCGGGACGGGACGCCCGACCTGGACCTTCGCCTGGAGATCCGGGTGAGCGCCGCCGTCTACTTCTTGCACGGGCATGTGGCCTTGACCGCCGAAAGCGATGGCACGGCGGTGGCGGTTGCGCTGACCCCCGAGGAGTTCCACCGCGACGCGGAGTTCCCCCTCATCATGGCGCAGAAGGTGGTACAGGCCTTGCTCCAATCACCTGGGCTAGCTGAGTTCGCTGAGAAGAAGAACCCGCACCTGGTCACGATCCGCCAGGAGCAACGCGCAGTCGCGGTGGAGACGAACCCCAGTCCGGAGACTGCGGCCATTGCCAAGGAGCACTACAATCAGGCCACGCGCCACTACCAACTCGGCCACTATCAGGACGCTCTTGGCGAGTTCGAGGCCGCCTACATGGGGGTGCCTGATCCGGCGTTCCTCTTCAACATCGCCCAGTGCCACCGCAAGATGGGCCACGACAAGGAGGCGGTTGGCTTTTACAGAAGCTACCTTCGCAGCGCCCCCAATGCACCCAACCGGGCCGACGTGCAGAAGCGGATTCAGGAGCTGGAAGGCGGCAAACGCAACTGAGGCGCTGACAGCAGGGCGATCCCCTCGATGACCGCCCTCTGCATGCTCGGTCGAAGACGGGGTAGCCCGCACTATTCACGAGCTGCACCAAGTCGATGTCCGTGCGGGCCAGGAGCCTGCCGGCTTTGCCGGCAAGGCCGCTTCGCGGGAGGGTTTGGAAATCCTCCCAGGGTTCCCATTACAAACAACCTAGCCCGCCGCACTTCAGTGCGGCGGAACCAGGTTGTTACGGTGTGACCGTCGGCAATCCGATTGTGGTGAACAATGCGGGCTAGTGCTCTGGGCAGTTGGAGCCCGACAACCCTGGCCCGACGTTGTGGGACTGATCGTTCACGTCCGTCATGTCACTCTCGTTGTGCGCGAAGGTGACGCCGGCGCCTAGGGTCACCGTGGCCAAAGGCGTAGAGACGCCAGTATCCGCGCAGGGCAGGTAGATGCCGTATCCCAGGCTGTACGTGAACGAAGAGTGGTCCACATCAAGTGTGGCAAGGGAATTCGCGTTCACGACAATGAGGTCGCCTCCACTGGTGCCGTAGCTGCCAGCGTAGGAGATGTCCGCGTATCTGAATTGTGCCGCGCCCTCTGGCCACACCTCGATGCCGACCCAGTCACCCTGGTTCTGCTCGCTCGCAAGTGACGTGATAACCACGTGGTCGGAAGTAGTGCCGACGGCCACGAGCTTGCCGCCCGTCGCATTGCCGATGCCGAACGTAGTGGCGGGGTATTGGGCGGCGAACGCCAGTGTCACGCCAGGGCCGAGGGTAAGGACCGGCTTGTCCGGACCGTCGACAAACAGGTTGTCGGTGACCGCGATGACCGTTCCCGGATTGGCCCAAGTCGTCGTGGAACTCACTGTCCCGCCGAGAACCTCGATCATGGATCCATCGTTGAAGGTGTTGCTCGTACCGATACCCGCAAATGAGGGCGCCTGGACCGAAATGGCGAATCTGTCGGACGCGATGTCGTTGAAGGTCGAGTTCGTGATGACAATGTTCGATTCCGCGTCGTACTCCAAGATGCCATCGGCGTCTGGGCTCACATGACCGATGGTCAGGTTGTCGAGAGTCACGAGGTTGGCTGTCAGACCGTCGCCGACGATGCAGCCATTGCGATCGGCACCACAATAGTCCAGCTTGGCATACGCGATCTTGGTGCCAGCCAGGGTGCCATCGAACAGGCGGATGGCTCGCCAGTCCCCGGGCAGGGGCGGGGACATGTCAGAGGTGAATATGATCGGTTCCGTCGCGGTTCCGACAGCGACCAGTTTGCCCTCGCCACCGCGGCCGACGTCAATTCCGACCGTGTCCGCGAACCTCAGCGCGACACCCGGCTCGATGGTCAGCACGGCGCCGGCGTTGACCGCGATGAAGTCCGAAATGATGTATGGGCTGCACGCCTTGGTCAGCGTCAGGTCGGAAACGATGATGCCGCCGACAAACGGCTCACAAGCAATCGGCAACGAATCCGTCCCGCCCTCCGCGTCGTTCGCGCCGGAGGCGTCACCGCCGTCGGCTGTGTCGTCTGGGCCGTCGGCAGCCGCATCAACTAATAGAATGGGACCGGCGTCGACGGGGCGATCGTTTACGGTTGCATCGGGCGTGATGATGGGGCGGGTGTCGATCGCGACCGGGAGATTGTCCGGGGTCGCATCGGGCGTGACGATGGGGCGGGTGTCGATCGCGACCGGGAGATTGTCCGGGGTCGCATCGGGCGTGACGATTGGGCGGGTGTCGATCGCGATGGGGAGATCGTCCGGGGTCGCATCCGGCGTGACCAGGGGGCCGGTGTCGCCCGGGAGAATATGCGCCTCTGCGCCCGCATCAGGCTTGGGCGAGCCGTCCGCCGGCGTCGGTGTTGCATCTTTGTTGACGACGGTGCTTCCACCGCAACCCACAATCACAAGTGGGGCAGCAACCAGCAAGAGGGCAAGAGAACGTTGAGCTAGCCTAGTCATTTCTGTTCCTTTCTGTCCGTCCAGAGGAGACCGAGAGGCGCCGCGGAATGAATATTCTACACACTCGCGGATTCTTCGCTACTAATCCACTGGACGGGACAAGCTGCCGTTTGCTCTCGGGCGGTTCGTCACGTTGTCGTGCGAGCGACCGCAAAGGTTCCGGGTCGTAGGATCCACGCCAGCAGTCCGATGGCTACCACTGCCAGGCCCGTGGCCAGGCCCCACCACAGCCCAGCCAGGGACTGGCCGTGACGCAGTCCCAAGAGCCAGCCCAGCGGCAGGGCCAGAAGGTAGTAGCCAACGAAATTGGCCATCGCAGCCGGGCGCGTGCGGCCCAGACCACGCAGGATTCCGCTCGCCACCACCTGGGTTCCATCGAGCATCTGGAACCCCGCGGCGATGGGCAGGATGGAAGCTGCTGCTGCGGTCACCTGAGGGTCAGCGCCGTAGAGCGCAGGCAGGTGCCAGCGCAAGAAGTAGAAGGTGAGGGCGAAGAGGCTCATGACGCCCGCGCCCAAGGCAAGGGCGAAAAGGGCACTCCGGCGGGCCGCGCGCAGCTGGCCTGAGCCAACCAGGTTGCCAACGCGCACGCTGGCCGCCATGGAGATACCGAGCGGGAACATGAAGCTGAACGAGGCCAGGTTGAGCACGATGGTATGCGCCCCAAGCGGCACCGTGCCAAGGCGTCCTGCCAGCAACGTCGCCAACTGAAAGGCCCACACCTCCAGGCCGAACTGCAATCCGATGGGCAGGCCCAGGCGCAGGATATGCCACATGGGCGCTGGGGCCAGAATCTGCCGGCCCCAAGGAACCCATGCGGCCCGGTGCAGGCTGAAGGCGAAGGTCGCCGCAAGCAGGAGACCCGCCATCAAGAAGCGCGCGATCCCGCCGCCCAGTCCGGCGCCCAGCACGCCAAGCGCCGGCAAGCCAGCGCCTCCGAAAACCAACCACCAGGTCACAACTGCGTTTATGAGATTGACGATTACCGTGACCCAGAAGGCCGGCGCCACCAGCCCGCGGCCGGCCAGGTATTGCCGGTTGACCGTGAAGAGGAGAAGGCCGAACGCCGTGGGTGCCTGTACAACCACGAAGCGAGCCCCATCCGCCGCCAGTCTGGGATCCTGCCCGGCCAGCCGGAGCACCGGCTCGGTGAACAGCCAAGCCACGGCCAGAAGAGCGCCGAGAAGCAGCGAAAGCACGAGGCTGCGCTGGAAGGTCAGCGCCACGCCCCGCGTGTCCCCCGCGCCGTAACCTTGACTGATGATGGGGTCAGCGCCCAACACCACGCCCATGGCCACCAGTCCAGTGCCGTGGGTCCAAGCGTTGCCGAGCGACACCGCGGCCAGCACGCTGGTGCCAGCGCGGCCGGCGATGGCTGCCTCGACCACACCCAGGGTCATCATGCCCACCTGCGCGGCCACGAACGGCGCTGCCAGCCCGCCCAGAGTGCGGATCTCACGGGCAAGGGAAGGGGCGACGGGCGGATTCACTGCGGAGGAGAGAGAGGGAT
>PMCR01000397.1 GCA_003155465.1 Myxococcales bacterium
GCCCGGCGCCTGGCGTCCGCTCGATCGGCGAGGCCTACCTGCACATCGCTTTCGGCAACTACGCCATGATCAAGATGGCCACTGGCAACGAACCGCCAGCCGATGCGAAATGGGACATGAAGGCAACCAAGTGGGACGCGCAGACCACCGACAAAGCCGAGATCAGGAAGATCCTAGAGAAGTCCTTCGCGCAGGTGCATCAGGCGATCGCAGCGTTCGCGGACGCTGATCTCGACAAGAAGGTGAACTTCTTTTTTTGGACACGAGGTGACCGCCCGCTCGGTCCTAGTGACGCTAGTCGGCCATATCGGCGAACACCTCGGGCAGGAGATCGCCTACGCCCGGAGCAACAAGGTGACGCCGCCCTGGAGCAAGGCGGAGAAATAGCCGACCCCTGCCGCGCGGCCAACTGATCAGGAAGCAACCCGGCTCGACAATGGAGAGTGGACCACCGCCGTTGCGACGGTGGCTAGCCACGGGGATGCTGCCTTGCCCACAATCGTGGGTCCCCCGTGCCTTTCTCAACCTCGACGACGACGCTGGGCCAAGTCAAGCTTACTGCTCCAGCTTGTCAAGGCAATTCCCTGTTACTACTACCTCGTAACCCCTCAGATGCCAGGCTCCATGCTTTTGTGACACGCGAGCAGGCCACTCGGCCACCACGGAAGCACTCTGGACACGTTCACGGGCACCAATTCCTCCGAGCGACGATGAAGCCAGGTGTCCGCAACTTCGCCGGGTCTGCATCAATGGGCTCCCGGCGGACCGGAGAGGCGACGCTAGCCCTTAGCCCGACCTGCGGCCAGACTCAGGGTGGAGGCGAGGCATGGCCGAGGCTTGCAACCGACGAAGTCGGCGACGTCTTGCAGGTGGCGCGCGTGCGCATCCTGCGCTACCTGGCCCGCCGGGGCGTGGTCCATCTGTTGCCCGAAACCCTCGAGATAATAGACGCGTGGGCAGCCGGCCGGCTTCGCCGGCCGCGTACCATCGCGGGAGGGCATGGGAACCCTTCCAGGGTTCCCATGTCAGACGACGAGTTGGCCTCCCGCGACCCGGTGCTGGCCCAGCTCGCCGCCGCGGCAGTGTCCGGATTACCGCCCGCCGGTCCCGAGCAGCGCTGCCGTCCTGCCGTGCAGCTCGCGCGCACCGACAGCGCGGGTCCCACGCCGGTGGGCGCGCTGGTGGTGCAAGAGCTGGGCTTCAACCTGCCCGCGGTGACGGCTGCGATTTTCAGTGCGCCTCTGTTCGCCGCGGGAGATCGGAAAGGTATTCAAAACCAGTCCTTGCAGTGTACACCAGCTATTGAATGGTGGTCCCAGTTCCTGCGCTGCCGCACGAGACCCGCCGGCACGCTCTGAGAATTCTGATGGTCAGAGCCCGGTCACTGCAACCAGCACTTCACCCTCGGGGTCGGGGCGGGTGACGCTGACAAAACCGGCCTGCTTCAACCAAGTCCGGTATTCGCCCTCTGTATAGGTGTTTCCGTGCTCGGTGCCCACCAGCATGTTGATGGCGAACAACGCCGCGAACGGGGGCGCGGTGCGATCCTCCTGCAGGATGAATTCGCGGATCACCAGCCGGCCTCCCGGTAGCAGGGCCCGCGCGCAGCGCTGGATGAGGGCACGATTCTCGGCTTCGCCGAACATGTGACAAACAGCCGAGAGCAGCACGAGGTCGAAGCCTTGGCCGAATTCAGCCGTGCGCATGTCCCCGGGCCGGACCCGGACGCGGTCCTGCAGACCGGCCTCGCGGATGTAGTTTTCCGCCAGCGGCACCACGGCGCCCAGATCCAGGATTTCCGCGTGCAATTCGGGGCACGCCCTGGCAAAGGCCATGGAAAAAACGCCGGATCCGCCGCCTACATCCAGCATGCGCGTCGCATCGCTGATGCCCGAAAGGCGCACCGTCTCTTGCGCGCTCGCCTGCGCCCGCGCGTGCATGGCCGCAATGAAGGCCCGGGTGCGCGCCTCGGGAAAACTTTCTGGACCGCGCGAGTGCACCGCCTTGCCGGTCTTCACAGTTTCGGTGAGGCTGGACCAGGCGTCCCAGAGATTCACCATGTGGAGCAGACCCGCCCGCGCCGGCCCGAGTGCCTTCGAGTCGACGGTGCAGGAGAAGACAGCGCCGCATTTTGCAAGGGCGTCGAGCGCAACCAGGGCGTTCAACAGCATCTCAGTCGCGCGAGGCTCTGTGCCCAGTTTCAGGGCGATCTCTGCAGCACCGGCGCCTTCTCCGATCGCCGTGAATATGTCCAGTTCCAGGGCGGTGAGCAGCACGCGGCTTTCCTGAAACGCCCGGGCCGACTCGATCAGATTGGCTAGGCTGCGCGACTTGTCCATGGTGTTCCTGCCAAGTGAGCATGTCCCGATTGTCTCTGCTTGCCAAGAACCCCTGACAGCGCGAAGCTCTGCGCCGGTGTCTTGGCGAATGGCTTCGCGTGAGGAGCCGGCGAGCTGTGCTCGCTCCATCAAAAAGGAAGGAGAAACGCACATGACGACGCAAGAAACGAGAGGGTGCTGCCCGAAATTCGAGCCTGCGCCGTGGGACGACAAGCAGATCACGTGGCAGGGCAAGCTGTTCCTGAAGGATCGCGTGCGGAGCTTTCTGCACATCCCCCTCAATTTCGGGGCTGTGATGAAACGGAGCATGGCGGCCATTCAGGCGGCGGGTGCTGTGCCTGACGAGGTGCTTGTCTTGTCGGATGAAAACTCGCTGTGGGGTGCGGATGTGTACATCGCGATCACAAAGGACATTCCCGGGGCGCGCACCAGCACCTTGTCAGGAACATTCGTGACCAAGGTCTTTGAAGGCCCCTATCAGAACATGAGCAAGTGGGTCGAAGAGATGAAGACCTTTGTGAAGGGCAAAGGCAAGGCGCTGCAGAAGCTGTTTTTCTTCTACACAACTTGCCCCAAGTGCGCGAAGAAGTGGGGCAAGAACTACGTGGTCATCCTGGGACAAGTGTAGGCGCCGGGAAGGCCGCTCCCTGTGGCCAGGGTGAAGACGATCGCGCCAAAGCCGGACACCCGTCCGGTCCAGGGCCAGATCTTCTCAATCTGCGCCACAGGCATCGTGAGTTTCATGAATCCGGCCATGCGGCCCAAAACCGCAACCTGCGCTGCCCAAAGGCAGCCACGTCGAGCCCCCACCAGGAGCGGACTTTGAGGTCAAGAACGTGGTCATTGTCAGTTTCGACGTGGCTTCCTATGCCAAGACTGCTCCCTCACCGCTTGGGGAACAGGTCGTTCAACAGATCCGTGAAGGCTTGAAACGAGCGC
>PMCR01000325.1 GCA_003155465.1 Myxococcales bacterium
CAGTTCGACGCCTATCGCAAGGCCATCCCGCGCTTCGAGCGCGACCACGGGGTCAAGGTCCAGCTGCAATTCGCCAATTGGGCTTCCTTGCAGGCGCGCCTGCAGAACGCCATTCTGGCCGGCACCGAGGTGCCCGATCTGTCGGAAGTGTTCGCGGGATCTTTGGGCTTCTTCACCCGCGGACCGGCGGAGGATTTTGGGCTGTTGGACCTGACCGATCGGATGCGCGCCGACGGTCTGGATCAGCGCCTGGTGCAATCGCGCCTGAGTCTGTGGTCGACGCGCGGGCGCGTGTACGCGCTTCCCCACGACGTGCATCCCGTGATGCTGGCGTACCGGCGCGACTTGGTCGAGGCGCTGGGCATCGACGTGAGCAAGCTCACCACCTGGGAGAAATTCGTCGAGGTGGGGCGGCAGGTGAGCCGCGATCTCAACGGCGACGGGATCGTCGATCGCTACATGCTCGACATGCGCTACGACGGGAACTGGGCCCTGCAGGTGCTGATGTTCCAGCGGGGCGGTCAGGTCTTCGACCCGCAGGGCGAGGTGGCTTTTGCCACCGAGGACAATGCGCAGCTCATTCGATGGTATATCGAGCAGACGCGCGGGCCGCACCGAATCGGTTACGAGTGCGGCTGGGGACAGCCGGTGGTCAAGGCCATGACGGACGGCTTGGTGCTGTTCCACTGGGCGCCCGACTGGCGCAGCTGGGTGTTTGCCGACGAGGCGCCGGCGTTGGCCGGCAAGATGGCGCTGATGCCGCTGCCGGCGTGGACCCCGGGCGGGCGGCGCACGTCGACGTGGGGCGGCACCGGCCTGATGATCATGAAGCAGACGCGCCACCCGGACCTGGCCTGGGAGCTGGCCAAGTACCTCTACTTCGACACATCCCAATTGGGTGAGCGCTTTCTCGCCACCAACATCTTGCCGGCGTTGAAGGACGCGTGGAACCTGCCGGAGTTTGCCACGCCCTTCCCCTACTATTCCAATCAGCGGGTCGGGCAGATGTACGCAGAGCTGGCGCCCGAGGCGCCGTCCGTGTATTCGAGCCCAGTGGACGACGCCGGGCGAATCGCTCTGGACCGGGCTTACAACCGATCCGCGCAGTACTACTCGCAAAATGGCGAGGCCGGCTTGCTTGAGAAAATCCGGGCGGAGCTGGCCGAGGCAGCCGAAGACGTGCGCCGACGGGCCAGGCGCGAGAAGATCCTGGCCAAGGGGACGTTATGAGCGGCAAGATTTTTCAGCGACCAGCGCGGCCGCCGGGCCGGCCGCGCTACAAGGGCAAGGCGCCCTATCTCTTCTTGTCGCCCTATATCGTGCTGACCGCGGCGTTCTTTGCCGTGCCGTTTGTCAATGCCATTCTGCTGGCGTTCTACGAGACTAATGGACCGCGCAGCCACGCCTTTGTGGGACTGGCCAACTTCGTCTTCTTGTTCACGGATTCGACTTTCCGGCGGGCTCTGTTCAATACCACAGTGTTTGCTCTGGTTTCGGTCTTCATACAGTTGCCGCTGTCCATGGCCCTGGCGCTGCTTCTCAATTCAGGCGGTGACAGGGTGAAGGGATTCTTCCGGCTGGTGTTCTTTTCGCCCAACCTGGTCGGCCAGGTTCTGGTGGGCATTCTCTTCAGTGTCCTGTTCACGCCGCGCTACGGCCTCATCAATCGGGGTTTCCAGATGGTCCTNNCACTGGGGACTGGAGGCGCGCTGGCTCTCCGAGTCTCGGCTCATCATGCCGGCCATCGTGCTGACCTCGCTGTGGCTGTGGGTGGGGTTCAACATGATCTATTTCCTTGCGGCGTTGCAGACCGTTGACAAGACCCTGCAGGAGGCGGCGCGTATCGATGGGGCCAGTCCCTGGCAGATCTTCTGGCACGTGACCCTGCCCTCGATGCGCCACGTGGTGATCTTCGTCGTCATCATGAGCGTGATTGGATCGTACCAGCTCTTCGAGCTGCCGTTGACCCTGCTCAGTGAGAGTTACGGATTCGGGGCCAACGACGCTGGACTGACACTCATCACCTACCTCAACTACATGGCATTCAGGTCCGGCGACCTGGGGTTGGGCTCTGCGGTGGGCTGGGTGGTGGCCATCATCATTTTTGTCATTAGCCTGATTCAGATCCGGCTGGGCCGCATCGCCGAGGAAGACTAAATGACCGGCCATGATTCGAGGACAAGCACTTTCTTCTCCCCTCTCCCGGAGGGAGAGAAGAGAAGTATGCGAGCCGAGTTCCCCGTGAGCTTCCGGATTGCCGTTGTGCGGCGCCGCGTGGGGAACCGAGAATGAAGACACCGCAATTCAGGCCCATCCCAGATGCCGCGGTCCGCACATAACGATCAGTCATTTAGACAATGAACCTCCTGCAGATTCTACTCTTGGCGCTGTTTGTGGCCTTCGTCGTGCTGCGGGTGCTGGGTCGGCGTCAGATTGCGTCTCGCTTTGCTCGCTGGACGCTGCTGGGCCTGGGCGCGGTGGTGGTGCTCGTGCCCTTTACCTGGCTGGTGGCAGCGGTGTTCAAGGATCGCTCGGTGCTCAACGAGTACATCTTCCTGCCCCCAGTGGAGCAGTGGTCGGAAAAGACGCTCAACCTCAACAACTTTCGCGAGTTGTTCAAGGGGCGGCCCAGTCTGACCGGCCCGGTGTATTTCTGGGAGTACGTGCTCAATTCGACTGTGTACGCCACCTGCACGACGGTCCTACAGATCTTCTTTTGTTCGTTGGGCGGATTCGCCCTGGCCAAGTACGAGTTTCGCGGCAAGACAGCGCTAACCTTGTTCATGCTCGGATCCATGATGATTCCCTCTGTCTTGCTGCTGGCGCCACTTTACAAGATGGTGGTGGATCTGGGGCTAGTGGATTCACTGGCTGGCCTTATCATTCCTGGGATGGTCGGTACCTATGGCATCTTTCTTTTTCGGCAGGCGTGCCTGGCCGTGCCCAACGAGATGATAGATGCCGCACGTCTGGATGGCTGCGGCGAGTTCGGCATCTATCTTCGGCTGGTGATGCCGTTGGTGCGGCCCATGGCCGCGGCGTTTTGCCTGATTTGCTTCCTGGGCAACTGGAACGCATTCTTTGCTCCCAATGTGTTTCTGCACAGCCAGGACAAGCTCACCCTGCCAGTGGTGCTGAATCTGTACCTCGGCGAATTCAGGCACGATCAGGGTGTGTTCTTGACCGGAACCGCTCTGGCCATGATTCCCCCTGCGGTGCTCTTTTTTGCCCTGCAGCGGGAATTCATCAGCGGCCTGACCTCGGGCGCGGTCAAGGGGTAGGGCCGTGGCCTGCAGAGAATGCTTTTTCACCACAGAGGTCACAGAGACCGGAAAGGCCAGGTTTCCGATCTTGGATCCTAACCCTTTCAGCGTCCGTACCCTCTGTGTTCTCTGCGCACTCTGTGGTGAAATCAGGTAGCCGGATTGTTGGAGGAGATTCATCCAAGGCCCATGCCTCTGTCACCCAGCCGCACTTTTCGCAATCCGATCCTTCCCGGGTTTTATCCCGATCCCAGCCTGTGCCGGGTTGGGCGCGACTTCTACCTGGTGACCAGCAGCTTCGAGTACTTCCCGGGAGTTCCCATTTTTCACAGCCGCGATTTGGTGCACTGGCAACAGCTTGGCCATGTGCTGGCGCGCCGAAGCCAGCTTGACCTGACCGGCACGCCCAGTTCGGGCGGGATCTACGCGCCGACCTTGCGCTATTCTCGCGGTCGCTTCTTCCTGGTAACCACGCATGTGGGCGGCGGGGGAAACTTCCTGGTAACCGCCCGTCGCCCCGAGGGCCCCTGGTCGGATCCGGTTTGGATCGACGAGGGCGGCTTTGATCCGTCGTTGTTCTTCCACCGCGGCCGTGTCTACTACGGCCACGACGGAGAAGGGGCTGACTTCGATCATCCGGTGATTGAGCAGGCCGAACTGGATCTTGGCCGGGGTCGATTGAAGGGATCGATGCGGGTGATTTGGCGGGGCACGGGCGGAGTCTGGCCCGAAGGGGCGCACCTCTATGATCTGCACGGCCGCACCTATCTGCTGGCTGCCGAGGGCGGCACGGCCTACGACCACTGTGAGGTCGCGGCGCGGGCGGATTCGCCGTTCGGACCCTTTGTGCCCTGCCCGCACAATCCTGTCCTTAGCCACCGCCACCGTCGCAGGCATCCCATCCAGGCCACTGGGCACGCCGACATGGTGACCCTCGACGACTGCAGCGCGTGGGCGGTGTTTCTGGGCGTGCGGCCGCGTTCCGGCCGCCACCATCACCTCGGCCGCGAGACTTTCCTGGCGCCGGTGCGCTTCTCCGACGACGGCTGGCCGACTATCGGCGAACGCGGACAGGTCGAACTGGAAATGGCAGCCCCGGAATTGTCGCCGTATCTCTTTGCTCCACCGCCGGCGCGTGACGACTTCGATGGCGTTGTCCTCGACCCGGTTTGGGTACACGTGCGCAATCCGCCTGACCGCGCGATCACTCTCAGGCAGAGGGCAGGGCACCTGCGGCTGTGGGGCGCGCCCGGCAGCCTGGACGACGTGGGGCCGGTTGCCTTCGTGGGTCGCCGTCAGCAGCACTTCACCATGTCCGGCAAGACCCGGCTGGATTTTTCACCACAGCAGCCGGGTGAAGAGGCGGGGTTGTCCGTGCGTGCGCGCGAGGATTTTCATCTCGATGTGGCTGTACGACTGGGCCGAGCCGGACGCGAAGTGGTGGCCCTGCGTCGGACCGGGGGTGTGTCGCGCGTGTTGGGTCGCGCGTCGATCCCGCCAGGTTCCATCGAACTCTGCGTTCGTGCCGAGAATGATCACTACCAGATCCTGGCGGGAACCGGACGTGGCCGCGTCCTGCTTGGTCAGGTGCCGGCCCGGGCGCTGTCCGCTGAAACCATCACGCGCCGCGGGCCGATGCACTTCTGCGGTGTGGTGATTGGCATGTACGCCACCGGCCGAGGCCGGCCTTGCACCGTACCCGCTGATTTTGACTGGTTCGACTATCTCCCCTCGGCCAAAGGCTGAGCCAGAGTCCGCCCGCGAAGCCGGCCCGCCAAGAAGAGAGCAACCAGGATCGAAAGCGACATCATGGAGAGGGCAATACCGGCCCTCCACCCTGGCGGTTCATAGGAAAGGACAATGCGATGGGCTCCGGGGGGCAACCGGACTCCGCGCATGGCCAGGTTCACCCGCAGGACCGGTGTTGGCCGACCATCGAGCGAAGCGCTCCACCCGGCGGCGAATTGTTCGAGGAACACAGCCACACCCGGTCGAGTTGCTTGGCAATGGGCAACCAGGCGCACATTGCCGAAGGACTCCAACTCACAGGCGCGAACAGTTTGTTCGGCGGATTCAGCGTCGGAGGCGATAGTCGGCGCCTCGGGATGGGGGGCAAGAATCGCCTGGTGACCCGCGACCACTTCGGGGTCGAACACCGCCGAGCGGGCGGCTTGGTCGGGCAAGATGCGGGTTGTGCCCGCCAGGTACACCCTGGGCAGCACGTCCTTGACGTGAAAAAGGCGCGTCCCCGGTAAAGGGTCCATCATCGGATCCAGACCGTCCGGGGTGGGCAGCGACGGATCGCCAATGCCGGAAATCAGATACTCGACCCCAGTGAGGCGCAGCAAACCCTTCACGTGCTGCTGGCCCTCGGTCCACAGGGTGCCCAATGAACGCGGCATCGCGGCGTCGTAGCCTGGCACCACGCCAATCCCGTACACGGTGGCTTGGTTGTCCATTAGGGTACGCAAGAGATTGCGCTGTACCTCTTCCACCGTACGAGGCGGCGCGATTCGTGCGATGGCGGCATCCACATCAAGCGAACGGTGCACGCGAGGGGGAGCGCGCAAGCCACGCCCACGCGCATCGGCGCGAATCGCGGTGGCCGCCGGCACCCATTCGCAAAGCAGGCTGCTGGGGCCGAAATTCTGCAGGGGCCGGGCCGCCGCGGCCAGGTCGGCCGTCATCAGGGCGGCGGCCAAAGCGACCGCGAGTCGGGGACGACGTCTGGCCAACCAAGCCGTCGCGGCCATGGCCAAAGCGGCGCCAAGTCCCGCCAAGGCCCCGTGGCGGACGGGTTCAACCATGACGGCGGGAACGAAAGGCAGGAACACGGCCAGCGCAGCCAAGGGAACCGCACAGGGAATTGAGCGGAGCCAAACCGCACTGGAATGGAGTCGCTGCAGCCCCAGAGCGGCGAGCAGAGACACACTCGCCACTGTGACGATGATGTACTTTTCCGGACCTCGCATGAAGGCCAGGGGTGGAATCAAGGCGCGCAAGACGGCATGCAACGGGGTGTGCCGTCCCAGCGCCAACAGGAGGGCAGAGAGGGCGACGAGAGCGAGGATCAGCGGCCCTCGCCGACGGCGACCGAAGGCAAAGCTGGCAAGCACAATCGCGCTGGCACCGAGATAGGACCCGTAGACGACGGGCCTGTGGTCGAGTTCCCTTTCCCCCACCCAGGGGCCGGCGACGTAGTCGGCGTAGGGATCGCCCATGGACCCCGGCGCCACCAGCTCCAGCAGACGCAGTGGGTGGAACGAGCCGACCTCGGCGGTGGCCCGCGCCAACCGATCTCCGCGGGTGTTGCCCTGCGCGACTAGTCGTGCCGGAACGATGACGACTGCGGCAATTCCCGCTGCCAGCGCCAGCGAGAGCGTTGCGGACAGCACAAATCTCCCCGCGCGCGAACGGCGCCCATCAGGTGCAACCGCGCCGCGCTCAGGGTCTGCCAGCGTGACTGTCAGGCCAAACCCGATTGCCACGATTGCCAGAAAAACCTCTCCGGTCAGAAAGGCAAGAGCGACGGGGACAGTAGCCCTGGCAATGGCATCGAGCCAAGCGCCCGTGTTGGCTCCGGTGCGCACCACGCGGCCCAGGTGGATGAATCCCAGTCCACACCACGGCAAGTAGGCGCCCGCCACCAGCAGAAGCCCGGCGGTGAATTCACCGGTGCAAGTGCCCGAGAAACACCAGGCAATTCCCGCGATCAGCATGGCGATGGGGGAGCGGGCCCCGAGGGCACGGGCCAGTATCATGATCCCGACCCCACCGATGACCAGGTGGAGCAAGAGCCACCAGCTTGTCAGATGGGACGATGACGAAAAGAAGAAACCAGCATTGAGCGGATAGGTGAGCTCATTCAGTGGACTTGCCAGCGTGGACAGCCCCAGTCCTTGCAGTGGGTTCCACAGCATGCCGTCGCCTCGCACGAGGGCATCGTGAAGAAACCAGCGCGATGGGAAGATCCAACGGCCGATATCGCGTTGATACAGGATCTGACCGGCGACAAGCGGGAAATACAGCACGGCCAACGCAGCCGCCAGCAATACGAAGGGAATCACGGCTAGCGGTCACGCTGCAAATTGGGTCATGGGATTTCCTGGCCTCCTGTCGCGAATGCGCACGTCGCAGTTTCGCGATGATCCTGCACGCCAGCGCGAAGTGCAAGACTCGATCTCTGACATCGCCAAACGCCAAACGCGGTACTAGCCAGGGAAGCCCGGGCAGGGGTACGCTGCTAGGCATGACGCCCTTCGTGGTCTCTCCTCTCACCTCCGTGGCCTCATCCTGCCAATGATTG
The DNA here is from genome assembly GCA_003155465.1 of Myxococcales bacterium. The sequence goes on from PMCR01000325.1 coordinate 7,570, forward strand.
CTTCGCTGCGCGGTACCTTGCTTGAGAAGAACCCCGACAACGTGGTGATCGAGGCAGCTGGCGTGGGTTATGCGGTGACGGTCACCGCGGCCGCCCAGCGCGCGCTGCCGGCCCCGGGCGCCGAGGCGCGTCTGTTCATCCACACCCACACGGTGCAGGACGGTCCGATGCAACTCTACGGCTTCGCCGATTCCGAGGAGCGCCGCATGTTCGAAACCCTGCTCACCGTGCAGGGCGTGGGGCCCAAGGTGGCGGTTGCGATCCTGTCTGGTCTGCCCATCGGCGATCTCGTGCGCGCCATCAGCGCGGCGGACGTGGCCACCCTGACCAGGATTCGCGGCGTGGGTCGCAAGACCGCCGAGCGCATGGCGGTCGAGTTGCGTGACAAGCTCGGCGTGCCGGCGGGCGCGGGCCGCGGGGCCTCAGGATACTTCCCGCTGCCAGGCTTGGTACCACCTGGCCGGCGGGGCGAGGTCTACGGCGCCTTGCAGGCATTGGGCTACCGGGCGAGCGAGTTCGAGGCCATTCTGTCGGCCCTTGACGAGAGCAAGCCCACCCCTGACCTCATCAAGGAAGCGCTGGCTGCCATGAGGAGGAAGTGATGGCGCGCAAGCGGCATGACGACGGACCGGCACCGGGCGCGCCCGAGTCCCCTGCGCGCGTGGTGTCGCCCGAGGCAGATTCGGCCAAGGAGAAGGCGCTGGACGTGGCGCTGCGGCCGACGTCGTTCTCTGAGTTCGTGGGGCAGCGCAAGGTGGTCGAGAACCTGGAAGTCTACGTGGCTGCTGCCAAGAAGCGCGGCGGAACGTTGGACCATGTGCTTCTGTCTGGCCCTCCTGGTCTGGGCAAGACCACCTTGGCGCACCTGCTGGCGCACGAGATGGGCACCCAGGCGCGCGTGACCTCAGGGCCGGCTTTGGAGCGCAAGGGCGACCTCGCCGGGATCCTCACCTCCCTGGGCCGCGGCGATGTGCTGTTCGTGGACGAGATCCATCGGCTGCAGCCGATTATTGAAGAGAGCTTCTATCCGGCCATGGAGGACTTCAAGATCGAGATTGTGACCGGCGTGGGCGCGGGCGCCAGCGCCATCACGGTGCCCATCGAGCACTTCACCCTGGTGGGCGCCACCACGCGCACCGGCCAGCTCACCTCGCCGCTGCTCTCGCGCTTTGGCATCGTCGAACGACTGGACTTCTACGCGCCAGCCGAGCTCACCACTATCGTCAAGCGCTCAGCCAGCATTCTCGGCATCAATCTCAGCCCGGAAGGCGCGCTGGAAATCGGCCGTCGGGCACGCGGCACGCCTCGCATCGCCAACAAGTTGCTCAACCGGGTACGCGACTTCGCCGAGGTGCGCGGCGACGGCCGGGTCACGCGCGAGGCGGCCGACTATGGCCTGCGCCGCTTGGGCGTGGACGAGCTGGGACTTGACGAGGGCGATCGCCGGCTCCTGCGCGCCATCATGGAGCGCTTCGACGGCGGCCCGGCCGGAATCGAGTCGCTGGCGGCGGCGCTGGCCGAAGATCGCGACACCTTGGAGTACGTGCACGAGCCCTATCTCATCCAGCAGGGCTTCCTGG
>PMCR01000247.1 GCA_003155465.1 Myxococcales bacterium
TTCAGGTGGTCGCGGATGCACACGATTTCTCCCACGGCCAGCGCCGGCTCGATGCCACCCGCCACGTTGGTCACCACCACGGTCCCCACACCCAGCGCTGCCGCCACCCGCACGCCGAAGCCGATCTCCGCCGGCGCATACCCTTCGTACGCGTGCACCCGACCACAGAGCACCAGCGCGCTCTTGCTGGCCAGCTTGCCAAACAGGAGTCGGCCCGGATGGCCCGCCACCGTGGTCTCAGGGAAGCATGGGAGCTGGGCGTAGTCGATAGAGCGCACGTCGGTCAGAGGCGCGGAAGACGCGGCCAGGCCCGAGCCAAGGACGATGGCCACTTGGCCGCCGGTAGCGCCCAGGTGCTGACGAACCGCCTCGGCAGCCACCAGCACGCGGTCATGAAGGCCGGCAGATAGTTTCATGGTGGGACCCAGTCTACCAGGCAGGGCCTGCCGTCCCGTAGGTCGGTTTCACGTCATCGACGCGTCCCTGACCGTGACACCAGCCGACACCCATGGACTGAAGACATTGCGCGTCAGTTGGCGAAGGTTGGACGCCACGCGTGATTTGCGAAAACCAGAGAATTGGTTCATATAGTTTTTCCCATCTGGGGCCGTTCTGTTATTGAATAGGCAAACACCAACCGAGAGGGTGACATGAACGCAAGGAAAAGTACGATGATTAAGACCAGTTTTGCTTTGACTTCAGTAGCCGTCTGCAGCGCTTTCGTTATCTTCGCGAGCTCCTGCGGCAGCAGCGGCACCGAGAACCCGAGCACCGGCGGTACTTCCGGCGGTGGTAGCACCCAGCCCCCTGCTGGCGGCGCCGGAGGCAGCACCGGTGCTGGACCCAGCGGCAATGTCGTTACTTTCAGCTCTGGCGCGGCCACGGGCGCGATGACCGGCTGGGGATGGATCGCTATGGGTGTTCTGGACAACGCGAGCGATCCCACCTGCGGCGGAACTCCAATCACGAAGGCCACACCGTGTATGTCCGGGACCACCTGGAACGCGCCGGACGCCCTGTGCGTTACGGGAACCATTCCAGCTCTGCCCGCATCCCCGGTGCAGAAAGACTACGACGACAACTGGGGTATTCAGATTGGCGTGAATGCAAACGCAGATGACACGGTTGCGATCGGCACGTCCTTCTCCACCATCCAGGTCACTCTCAGCGGCATGCCGCTGTCCGGGCTGCGTGTGATGCTGCACAGGAAGGGCGATGGCGAGGCCGTCTCCTACTGCGCCGCCAACACCGGCGCGGCGATGCAATTGACCAGCTTCAACACAGCGTGCTGGGACAACAGCGGCACTGCCTTCGCCGCGGCGGATGCGCCCAACATCGACAAGGTTGGCGTGCAGGTTTCCTCGACTGCCGCAGCGATCTCCGTGGCCAATCTTTGCCTGAGCAAGATCACGTTCGGCCCCTAGTCCGACCAGGTTGATCGTTATCTAGAAGACAGGGTGCTCCGGCACCCTGTCTTTTTTTTGGGGGCTAGAAGCCGCGCAGCCAGGCGGCGCGCATCCGCCGGCGAGTTGGCGACGCAGCGGGATCGATGGCGAAGGTCCACTTGCGCTCGGGCGTGCGCACCAGGCGCAGGGTGGTGGTGCGCAGGATCTGCTGGCGGAAGAACGCGATCGTCGCGGTTTGGCCGGGGGCGCAGTCCGCCAGTCGCCTGGCGACCGTCGAGCCATCCACACGATGGTCGTTGATTGCCACGATCTCGTCCCGGAAGGTCAGTCCCGCCTGCCAAGCCGGCGAATCCGGGACCACATTCTTGACCACCGCGGCCCCGCCCGAAGCGAAGCTGAGTCCGGCCCACGCCTGCTGCCGGCGCGCTTTCACCCGGTCTTCGAGTTCCGCCTGCGCGGGCGAGCGGGCCTTCACGCTGACGCCTGCCTGGCGCAGCCAGGAGGGCACGGGCAGCTCGGCTGTCCCGTCCACGAAGCGGGAGAAGTACCGGCCCAAAGAAGCGCGCCCCACGGACTTTGCCGCCGCACGAATGTCCTGGACCGTGATGGGCCGCCCGCGCCGGCCGTGGCTTTGCCACAGCCGCCGGAACACGTGGGGCAGGCCGCGCCGGCCATCCGTGGCTTGCCGAAGCATCAGGTCCAGCAGCAGGGCCGCCCATTTCCCCTTTTCATAGTAGCTGACCGCGCGGTTGGCGTAGTTTTCGGCGGGTTTGTACTGTTTGATCCACGCCTCGAAGGAAAGCTCGGAAAGGGGCGTGACGTTGCGCCCCGGTCGCCCGGCGTACTTGGCCCAGTCCTCGCCCAGGTCTCTCAGGTAGTGCTCAGGCGTGAGCAGGCCGGCGCGCAGCAGGATGATGGACTGCATGTACTCGGTGAAACCCTCGTGAAACCAAAGCAGGCGCGTGTAGTTCTCGGCGGTGTAGTCGAATGGCCCCAGAACCCGGTCGCGAATGCGTTTGACGTTCCAGGCGTGGAAGAACTCATGCGCGCATAGCTCGTCGAAGCGCTGGTAGCCTTTCTCGTCTTCGAAGGCCATGCCCGCGATGTCGAGCGTACATGCCGAGGCGTGTTCCAGCCCGCCGCCCCTTTCCGGCAGGGCGTGGATGATGAACAGGTAGCGGTCAAAAGGGAAGCCGCCGAAGAGAGCGCTGGTCGCGTCCACGATGCGTCGCAGGTGGGCCAGCAGACGTGCAACGTCGGCATTGGTGGGCCCGGCAATCGTCACCTCGAAGCGCGTGCCGCCTTGGCGAAAAGCGTACAGGCGGTGTTTGCCGATCTCCACCGGGTGGTCCACCAACTCGTCATAGCCAGCGGCGCGAAAGCGATGGCTAGCCCCGCGAACTGCGGGCAAGGCGGTGTTGATGCGCCAACCTTCCTGGGGTTCGACATCAAGCAGGCAGGGGCGCAGTTCCTCGCCTTGCACGAGGAAGAACAGGCTGCTGCCGCTCAGAAAGGCGCGATCCTGATCGAGGAACGAGGTGCGCACGCTCTGCTCAAAGGCGAACACACGATAGCTGACCCGAACCGGCCGGCCGCCGGTTTGTACCCGCCAGCGCGACTTGTCCAGCCGCTCGCAGGCCAGGGCGTGAGCCTTGCTGGTTATCTGCAGGTCGTAAACATGGCGGGAGAAATCGCGCACCATGTAGCTGCCCGGTGTCCACGCGGGAAAAACCAGGTCGAGGACCGGGCGGTCGCGCAAGGCGGGGATGTCCAGGGTGACGTGGAATTCGTGACTCGACGGCTCGGGCATGGCAACCCGATAGCGGAGGGGAGTGGAGGCAGGCATTGCTACAACATTACCAGGGACCTGTGCTCTGGTACGATAGCCGCGTGTCTGCCAGCTCCATCGTTTCCGTCTCCGTCGACCTCGATCCTGTCGAGTGCTATTTTCGCATCCATGGGCTGCCCGGCGGCCCGGCGGACGAGGTCCGGCGTGTCATCTTGCGCCGTTGTCTGCCCCGCCTGGCTGATCTGTTCGCGCGACACGGAATCCGCGCCACCCTGTTCGTGGTGGGGCGCGACCTTGAAGAAGACGCGGAGGGCCGCCGCATTGTGGCCGACCTGGCCAGCGCCGGTCACGAGTTGGCCAGCCACACCCACACCCATCCCTACGACCTGGTCCGGCTTGCACGCCCGCGCATCGTTGAGGAGATCGATCGGGCTCACGCCGCCATTGCCGCGGTCTGCGGCCGGCCGCCGGTCGGCTTCCGCGCGCCCGGCTACGAGATCTCGGCTGAGGTGATTGAGCTGCTCTGCCAGCGCGGCTATCGCTACGACTCATCGACTTTTCCGGCCATCCCCTACTACCTGGCCAAGGCTGCCGTGCTGGGGCTGATTCGCCTAGCTGGCCGGCGCTCGGGCAGCATCCTGGGCAGCCCTGCCGTATTGCGGGCCCCTTGCAAGCCCTACCGGCCCGCGGCCGGCTCGCCCTATCGGCGCGGCGATCAGCCGATCGTGGAGCTGCCCATCACCGTCACCCCGTGGCTGCGGTTGCATGTAATCGGAACCACCTTGGTTGTCGCGCCGGAGTGGCTGCGGCGGCGCCTCACGGCCGCGGCGCTGGGCAGCCCGTTCTTCAATCTGGAACTGCACGGCATCGATCTGGCCGACGCTGGGGTTGACGGATTTCCTGCTGCGCTGGTGGCCAAGCAGCCCGACCTGCGTGTCCCGCTGGCCCGGAAACTGGCCGCGCTTGACGCCACCTTGAAGGAAGCGCGCAGCCGGGGCACCAGATTCATGCCGCTGCAAGATGCGGCCGAGACCATCTCTGTCTAGAAAATTTCGCGATCACGCCGCCGGGATTAAGATCGTGCCTGGCCCATGGCCCGGCAGCAGACCCTCCCTCTTCACGAGCCGCCCAGCGCGGAGCGGGCCTTTGCGGCCACCGCCTTCGACGCGCAAGGCCCGGCGGTCGAGCACCCCGAGCGTGCGGATGATTCTCTGGTCGGCCAGCGCATCGACCACTTCCAGATCTGTGAGTTGCTGGGCGAGGGCGGGATGGGCGCGGTGTACCTCGCGCAGGACTTGTCACTCGAGCGGACGGTGGCCATCAAGGTGCTGCGCCGGGAACTGGCCAGCGACCAAAGACTCGTCGACCGGTTGATCATGGAGGCGCAGGCCCAGGCGTGCTTCCAGCACCCCAGTGTCGTCACCATCTACTACATCGGCAGTTTTCAAGGCGCGCCCTACTTCGCCATGGAGTACGTGCCAGGCGCCACCCTGGCCGATCACATCCAGCGCGAAGGGCCGCTGCCCTGGGGCGAGGCGCTGGAGCACATCATCCAGACCACACGGGCCCTGGCGGCAGCCCACGCGCGCGGCATGGTCCACCGGGATATCAAGCCGTCCAACCTCCTGCTGGGCGCAATTCCGGCTGGCGCGCAGGTCAACGCGATCAAGGTGGCCGACTTCGGCGTGGCTGCGCCCGCGGGTACGGCCGATGGCAGCTTCGTGGGCACGCCCTACTACGCTGCGCCCGAGCAGATCGCGGGCGAGGGACCCAGCATGCGCGGCGACGTGTATGCGCTGGCCATCACTTTCTACGAGCTCTTGACTGGGCGGGTGCCGTTTCAGGCCGAGAGCCTGTGGGGCATGTTGCAACTCCATCGCGAAGCCCCGCGACCCGAGATCCCGGCCGAGGCCGCACCATGGCGACTGCGCCATCTCATTGCCGAGATGATGGACCCCGACCCGCAGAAGCGCCCCGGCAGCTACGAGGACTTGCTGGCGCGCTTGGAGTCGCTGCGGCCCAAGCCGCGCGTGGCCGGAGGCCTGGTGCCACGTGCGGCGGCCTTGGCCGTGGATGTGATGCTCAGTGCACCGGCAGGTCCGCTCGCGGCTGCTGCGTTAGGACTGTCGCAGCACGCGGCCGCGCCGATCTGGCTGCTGCTCTTTGCCGCCTACTACGTTCTCGCCCACCGTTTGTGGGGCAAGACCATGGGCAAACGCCTACTGGGACTGCGCATCGTGGGCACGACACGCCCGGTGCGCGTGTCCAACCTGCTCTTGCGTTTTGCAGTCGAGTTCTGGGGTCCCTTGGTGGCCCTGGCCATCATTGGCCTGCAGTGGGGCGCAGCCGTGGACTTGGGGTCGGCAAAGGATCACGTCGCGGGCGCGGCAGCGGGGGCCAGTGTTCCCTCCTGGGACTGGAGTACCGGAGCGGTTCTCCGCATGTTGCTGGTGCCCAACCTGATCGTGGCTATCCCATGGCTGGCCGGATTCCTGTACGCGCTTTTCGATCACGATCGCCAGGCCCCGCACGATCGGGCTGCCCGCACGCGCGTCATCTACGAGATTCACGAACGCCACCCGGCTGTGACCCCCGCCAGATCGTGATCGACCAAGGGACCGTCTGCCGGCTCTGCCTCTTGGGCTGGCACCCCACGGCGGATGCCGAAGAGGCACGCCACCCGACCCCACGATGGATGCGTGAGAATGGTCCCTGATGTGTCGTCACGGCTGTCCTTCCCGCACCGATTGCCTCGACTTGAGCTGGGCATAGCCACTGCTGAGACTGCAACTGTGCAGCCCCAGTATCATGGAGTGAGTCTCGCGCGCCAGGAAGTTGATCTCGCCCGGCCACGACCTTCTGCGGCTATCGCGGGACTAGGAGGTGCGCTCCTGCGCTGGTGAATTTCGCGCGTCTGATGGTAGTCTGCTGGCTGTGGACCCTTCCCGCCTGCGCGCGCTCCTGGAAGACATTCGGGACGGCAAGACGTCGCCTGATGACGGCCTGCGTGAGTTGCGCGATCTGCCTTTCCGCTCGTTGGGCTTTGCCCACGCCGACACCCATCGCCACCTGCGGACGGGGTTTCCCGAGGTGGTGTTCGGTTCGGGCAAGTCGGCCGCGCAGATCGCGACCCTGCTCGGCGAGTTGGGCCGCGGCGGCGTCCCGGTGATGGCCACCCGCGTGGCGCCCGATGTGGCGGCCCAAGTGGCGACGGCGCTGCCGGCCGTGCGTTACCTGGATGTTCCCCGCATGCTGGTCTTCGGGCCGCAACCGGCGCCGGATCGCGGACGCGGCGTGGTGGGCGTGCTGTCAGCTGGAACCTCCGACATTCCGGTGGCCGAGGAGGCCGCGGTCACCGCTGAGATGGACGGCAACCGGGTGGTGCGCATTTTCGACGTGGGCGTGGCGGGGCTGCACCGCCTGCTCGCCCATCGCGAGAACATCGAGGAGGCTGAGGTTCTGGTGGTGGTGGCGGGCATGGATGGCGTGCTGCCCACCGTGGTCGGCGGTCTGTTCTCGCGGCCGGTCATCGCGGTACCCACCAGCGTCGGCTACGGGGCCTCTTTCGGGGGCGTGGCGGCGCTTCTTACCATGCTCAACTCCTGCGCCACGGGCGTGGCTGTGGTCAACATCGACAACGGCTTCGGCGGCGGGCGACTCGCCTCCATGCTCAACCGGGTGCGCCAGCCATGAATCTGCGCGGATTGCATGTACATTTCGACCCGTCGTCCGGGATCGCGGGCGACATGGCGGTGGCGGCCCTGGTGGATGCTGGCGTCCCCGCCAAGGTGGTCAGCGACGCCATCGCGGAGATGGGCGTACGCGGGTTGAAGGTGGGTTTCGAGAAGCGGCGCCGCGGGGCCTTTGCCGGCAAGGGATTCGTGGTGCACGCACCCGGTTCGCATCACGGGCACCATCACGGGCATCACCACGAGCACCGGGACTACGCGGAGATTCGTCGTCTGTTGCAGCGGGCGCGGCTGGACGCCGAGACCAAGCGACTGGCCGGTGACATCTTCGAGCGCATCGCGCAGGCGGAGGCGGCGCTGCACGGGGTTGCGCTTGATCGCGTGGCATTTCATGAGGTGGGGGCGTGGGATTCCATCGCAGACGTGGTCGGCGTGGCGGCTGCCATGGCGTGGTTGCAGCCCTCGTCGGTGTCGTCGACGCCTCCGGTGCTCGGCTCGGGCCAGGTGCACACGGCGCATGGGCTGATGCCGGTTCCGGCGCCGGCCACTGCCGCGATCCTGCGCGGAATTCCGGCGTGTCTTGAGGGCGAGGGCGAGCTGACCACACCCACAGGAGCCGCCATCCTGGCCGCGCTGGTGGGCAAGTACGGTCCGCCGCCGCCCATGCGCATCGCTGCCCAGGGTTTTGGCGCGGGCACGCGTGAGGTTGCTGACCGCGCCAATGTCCTGCGCGTCCTTCTGGGCGAGGCGCTGGGACGTGCCTTGCCCGCCTCAGCGGCCGAGGTCGTCTTGCTGGCGGCCAACCTGGACGACATGAGTCCCCAATTGATCGAGCCCCTGATGGCGGCTCTCTTCGCGGCAGGAGCGGTCGATGTGTGGACCACCTCCATTCTGATGAAGAAGGGGCGGCCGGCTTGGCAGGTGTCGGCGCTGGTGCCGCCGGATGGTGCGGGAGCCGTCGAGCAGGCCTTCTTTCGCCATTCGACGACGTTGGGCGTGCGGCGCGCGAGCATGCAACGGGCCGTGCTGTCGCGCTCGATCGACCGCGTGAAAACCCGCTTTGGGACGGTGTCAGTCAAGCTGGCTGCCGACGGCGCGAGCCTGCTCGGAGCCGCGCCGGAGTTCGACGACTGCCGGCGCCTCGCCCAGCAGGCAGGTGTGCCTGTCCGCACCGTTCTGGCCGCGGCGGCCGCCGCAGCATCGCGCCTGCTGCCGTCGCAGGGGAGGAAGCGAGGTTGAGGGCTCTCTCCCGGAAGCCGCGCAAGCCGGCGGCGAAGAAACCGGGACGCCCGCGGGCCGGGTCGGCGCCATCGCGCCCGGCCGCTCGCCTGCGCGACTACCTCGAACAGATCGTGGACCAGGCCAACGTGCTGGTCATCGCCACAGATCTCGCCGGCCGGGTGGTGGTGTGGAACCGAGCCATGGTCAGGCTGACAGGGTTCCCCCGCCAGACGGTGGTGGGCCGCGGGTTGCTCCCCTGGCTTTCCGAGGCCGGGATGCCGGAGTTGGCCCAGATCATGAAGCAGGTGGCAGCCGGCGAGGACCTGTCGAATTGCGAGGTTCGACTGCCGTCAGTCAGCGGGACGGTCGCACGTGCGACTTTCAATGTGGCCACCGTGCGTGCCGAGGGCGGCCGGGCTTCCGCCGTGCTGGCGGTTGGCCAGGACGTGACGGCCTTGCGCGTGCTGCAGAACCAGGTGATTCACGCCGAGAAGTTGGCCACGGTTGGACAGATCGCGGCCGGCGTGGCGCATGAGATTAACAATCCGCTCACCTCCATCCAGGCGTGCGTCGAGGCGGTCCTGCACAAGGCCAGCATGGCCACGCAGGGCCGCGTCCCGAACCAGATCGAGCCCGTCGACCTGGAGCGGCTTAAGCGCATCCAGGACGGGGTCGAACGCATCCGGCGTTTCACCCACGATTTGGTTGGCTACGCTCGACCCTCGCGCATCGAGATCGAACGGCTGGATTTCAACGAGGTGGTCGAGCACGCGCTGTCCTTCTGCGAGCACATTTTCGCCGAAGCCCAGGCCACGCTGGATCGAGACCTGGCGCCCAGCTTGCCACCGGTTCGCGCCGTGCGAGACCAGGTGATGCAGGTGGTGACCAAC
>PMCR01000075.1 GCA_003155465.1 Myxococcales bacterium
GACGGCTCGGAACTGGACACCGTGGAATATCCCGTGCCCTACGGGACGGTTGCTGACGCCAAGACTGCTTGGGGCGACGCGAGCGGCAACCGATCGCACCGCTACAACGGCGGTTTTGCGTTCGTGAAGGATGGCGGCGAAGCCACCGGACGGCCGAGCATCATCCAGCAGCGTGGCTACTACGAGCGTCTGACGGTTTCCGCCATGACCTTCCGAGATGGCGTGCTGGCGAAGAACTGGGTTTTCGACAGTACCAACACTCCTGGGGGTAGCGCGGCCGCCAAGAACGGCAATCACTCATGCATGGCGGCGGATGTGGACGGGGACGGCGCGCAGGAGATCATCCCTGGATCATCGACCATCAACAGCGACGGAACCTTCAAGTGCTCGACCGGAATCGGCCATGGCGATGCCCTTCATGTGGGGGCGCTGGTGGTCGGCAAGGGGATCGCGGTGTTCATGCCTCACGAGAATGCTGGGGGTCAGGATTGTCATGACGCTGCCACATGCACCCTCTACTTCAACATGACAGGGGGCGGAGACAACGGGCGTGGCGTCGCCGAGTATGTCGCCGCGACCGACCTCACCGCCGCCACGTGTTCGAGTTCACGCGGAAAGAAGAATTGTGGCACCGGGGCCGACGTCAGCTCCGATGCTGGGAGCAATTTCCTCATTTATTGGAACGCTGGTGATTTGCGATCAACGCTGAACGGCGTGTCGCTCCCCGGAGGGGTGAGCACGTCCGGAACCTCGTCGAACAACAGCACCAAGTCCAACCCGACGCTCACCGCAGATTTGATCGGCGATTGGCGCGAGGAACTGGTGGCTCGCGAAACCAACAGCACGGCGATGCGCGTCTACACAACCACGGCGGTGACCAAGCGCCGCATCTACACGCTGATGCACGATCCGCACTACCGGGCGCAGGTGTCGTTCGAGCAGTCGAGCTACAACCAGCCGCCTCACGTGGGATTCCACATCGGCACCGGCATGGCTGATCCGCCCAAGCCCGACATCTACGTCAAGTAGCCCCGTCACTCGCAGCGTCCCGAAGGGCAATACCAGGTCACAGCTTAACACTACTGATCGAAATTCTCCCGTCGTCGTCGCTGCTGCGGGCCCTGTCCGCTTTCTCGCTCCTCAGTCAGATACGTCGAGTATCTTCCCTCGTCGCTCGTCGCGGCCAGGGCTCCTCGCGACGCGCCGGCTCGGTCCGAATCTCAATCAGTAGTGTTAATCGCCCACCAGACCGCTGGTCGGCGACCTGTCTTTCCCCCACAGCACAAGGTCGACGACGGGGAATTGGGCCACCCGTGGCCATCACGGGAATGGCAGCTTTCCCCAGGGGGACAACTCCCGGCCGTCTTGACTCGCTATCTGCTAGGGATCTCGCGTGGTAAGCTCGCGCTGCCTTGGCATTCGCAAGCCCGTTCCTGAGAGACACCGAAGGGACCCTCTGTCTGCGGTTGGATGACAGTCTCCCCGCCGAAGCATCGAACAAGTACCCCAAGAGGACGCCTGCATGAGAAGTTCCAAGCTGCTTTCTGTGTTGCCGGTCGCGTTCATCGCCTTCTCTCTTGCTGGCGTTGCTCGCGCGAGCATGACCGAGCGTCTTGAAGCGAAATACCTGAAAAGCCGCATCAAGATGAGGATCGACGAAGACTGGAAGGTGCAGTCAGGAAATGTTTCCGGGGCCGAGGCTGCGGCCTACAACGATGCATCGTGGACACCCACGAATGTCCCGCACGACTTCAGCATCACACTCGTCAAGCCGACGTCGAACGATCCGGGCGCGAGCGGCTGGTACCGGAAGCATTTCAGCCTGCCTGCGGCTTTTGCCGGAAAGAAGGTCATCGTTCAATTCGACGGCGTCTATCACGACTCGAAGGTATACCTGAATGGAAAGCCAGTCGGCAGCCAGCAATACGGCTACGTCAGTTTCTACTGCGATCTAACGCCCTACCTCAATGCAACAGGCGACAACGTACTCGCGGTCTTCGTCGACAATCTAACGGTCAGGAATTCCCGCTGGTATTCGGGAACAGGCATTTTTCGTCACGTGTGGCTTATTGCCACAGACAAGGTGTATGTCAGGAACTGGGGAACCGCCGTAACCACGCCAACCGCTGCCATCGAACAATCGCAGATCAGCATCCAGACCGATGTGGTGAATGAACTGGCGACCGACCAGACGCGCACCTTAGAAACCGTCATCTACGACGAAGCGGGCAGCGAGCTCACCAAGGTTTCCACGCCGATCACGGTCGGCGCGAACGCCACCGGTACCTCCACGCAGAACCTGACGCTTTCATCATGCAAGCTCTGGTCGACGTCGACACCTGTGCGTTACTACGCCTACTCTCGGCTCCTCAACAATGCGTCTCTCGCTGATGACTACGTGACCCCATTTGGCATTCGGGAGATCAAGTATACGCCAGGGACGGGTCTCACGATCAATGGCGTGCCAACGAAAATGAAGGGTGTCTGCCTCCATCACACCTTGGTCCCGGCAGGCGCTGCCGTGGCCGACAGCATGTGGGAGCGCGCCGTTAAGGAAATAAAGGCATCCGGAGCCAATTCCATACGGACCTCGCACAACCCGTATAGCCCGGAGTTTTACGATATTTGCGATCAGCAGGGAATGCTGGTGATGGATGAGTTCACCGACAAATGGTCTCAGCCAGCTTCAGCTGGTGGCGTGACCTATGAGAACTGGGA
>PMCR01000306.1 GCA_003155465.1 Myxococcales bacterium
CAAACAACTGTACGCCGAGGCGCAAAAAGCTCTGGCCCAGTCGGGCGTAGCGGCGTCGCTGGAGAAGGTGGAGAAGATCGACGAGATCATGAAGTTCGGTGTGATGATGACGCCCGCCCTGGTCATCGACGCCGAGGTAAAATGCTCGGGCCGCATCCCGCAGGCTGCTGAGATAGTCTCTTGGCTGACCACGGCGACGGCGAAGGCTGGGTAGTGCTCGCCGAGCTAACCAGCAACGTTGGCCAGTACCTCCACGGCAGCCCGTGGCTGGCCGTTTTGGCCGTGTTCGTGGGCGGCATGCTCACGGCATCGAACCCGTGCGTGCTGGCCATGATTCCGCTGATGATGGGCTTCGTGGCTGGCCGCCGCGACGGCAAGCCTGGCGTGCTGCGCGCCTTCGGGCTGTCGCTGGTGTTCGTTCTGGGCCTCGGGATCACGTTTACGGTACTCGGGATGACCGCAGCGCTGGCGGGCCATATTTACGGCGACGTCTCGGGGGCCTGGAACTGGGTGGTGGCTGCGGTCTGTGTGGTGATGGGCCTGCATCTGGCGGGCGTGTTCAAGGTGCCCATTCCGTCGCTCGCGGGACGGGTGCAGCCACGCACGCGCGGGGTGCTGGGTGCCCTGGTACTGGGAGCCCTGTTCGGGCTGGTGTCCGCTCCATGCGCCGCACCTATTCTGGTCGTGCTGCTNNGGCTTCCTGCTGCTGGTGTACGGCCTGGGCCACAGCGTGCTCATTCTCATTGCGGGAACGTCCATGGGAGCGGCCCGCACGCTCATCGAGAACAGAAACGCAACCCGCGTGCTGGCAGCCCTCCGCAGCGCAGCCGGCTTCGTCATTGTGCTGGTCGGTGTGTACTTCGCGTTCCAAGCTCTCAAATGAAAGGATTCTCCATGCGGCTTGCTGTCATTGTACTTCTGTCGCTTCTTCCCCTTCCCGCCTGCGCAAAAGGCAGAGGCGTCCCCGCTGCGGCCATGGCTGCCACCCCGGCCACGTCGAAGGTCGCTCGAGTGGTCTTCATGGACAAGGAACACGCCTGCGAATGCACGCGCAAGCGCGTGGATGACACATGGGCGGCGCTCCAGACAGCCCTGGGTACCCCGCCCAAACTTCCCATCGAGCGTATCCACATCGACACCCAGGCCGCCCAGGCAGCCCCCTACACCGGCGCGAAGCCGCTCATGGTTCCACCGGGCATCTACTTCGTGGACCAGCAGCAGCACGTGGTCGAACTACTGCAAGGTGAGGTCAAGACCGAGGAGATCACGGCGGTTCTGAAGGCCAAGTAGTCCCTTCACCGCCGCGCGCGGCTTGCGGCTCCTTTCGGCAGCACCTCATCCTCCGCTCCAGCGAGCGCGAGTCTAGCCGGCTCAAGGAAGAGCCATCCGAATGAGGTTGCGTCCGCAACTAATACCGTTAACATCAGATTCATGAAGTCGTCGCCTCCTGACGCCGTCCTGTCCGAACTCCCACGGCAACGGGACCCAATAAGTCGCCATACGGCGACCGACGACGACGGGAAGGAATTACGCGCGGCAGTTCAGGCGTTCGTGCGTGGCCTGGGTCTCCTGTCGAGCGATCGCACTCCTTGTGGTAGGCGGCTATCCATCTCTCATGCCCACGCATTGCTGATTCTCCTCGAGTGTTCGCAGCGAGGGTACAAGCCAACACAACACGACCTCGGCAAGACGCTTGGAATTGACAAGAGCAACGTGGCCCGCCTGTGCGCTCGGATGGAGGCGGCACGGCACGTCACTCAGGAACGATGTCGTGAGGACGGTCGTGCGCGCCGCCTCACGCCGACCCAGAAGGGTCTGCAGCTAGCGGCCCAGGTGGAGGAATCCAGCAGGAAGCTTTTCATCGCAGTCATGACGGTGATCCCGCCGCATGCCCGCGCAGGGGTGCTGTCGGCACTCGAAGCACTTGATGCTGCTGTGAGAGAGGTTTTGAAGGCATACCGGGAGGACATCAAGCAGTCCCCACTCTCGTCGAAGAAAGCGAAGTAGGCGAAATGGCGATCCCACGTTCTCGGCGTCATTATGGTTGCGTCCGCATCCATCCAAGGAGGGTGATCCTGTCGAGGGCTGTGTGCCACGCGCTGCCGTTGATCCTCTCTTGCCTCGCTGCCGAGCGGGCCTATGCCGAACCGCCGCGGGAAGGCGATCGGCAGACGCTCAGCCTCGCGGACTGCCTGGCTCTCGCGCGAGAGAACAATCCGGTGGCAAGCCAAGCCCAAGAGCGAATTCGCGAGCTGGTCGCCGACTATGAGGCGACCCGGTCCAGCTTCTTCCCGCGCGTCGCTTTGACATCCTACTATCAGCGACTCGACCAGGATCGGATGCCTCCCGGAGGGTTCACCCCGCCAGGACAGCGGCTTTTCGACCAGGAGGGATTGACCACCGTCACGGCAAGACAGACGCTGTTCAAGGGCGGAAAGACATATTACGGAACCCAGGCCGCCACACTTGGCGCGGAGGCACAGCGGGAAGAGAGCACGAGGACTGCGGATGAGATCGTCTACACGGTAACCGCAGCTTTCTTCCGACTGCTTGAGGCCAAGGAGAATCTGCATGTCGCGACGGAATCACGGGGCCAGCGCCAGGCTTTCGCCGCCGTGGCCGAGGCATTCTATCGGGCTGGCAATGTCACGCGGCTCGATTTCCTGCGTGCCCGGTCCCTGGTGGCGGACGCCGAACAGGCGGAGGTTGAGGCCGGGAATGCCATCACCCAGGGGCGGGTCATCCTGGCCACGGCGATAGGTCTCCGCAATGAAGCGATGGCGGACACCTTGGATGTCCGGGGTGAGCTGCCCCAGGACCCGCCCCCAGTCTCCGACCTGGGCTCGTTGTGGCAGGCTACTCTGCGCGACAGCCCCGAGATCAAGAAGCTGGACCTCAGTCTCGCGCAGTGCCAGGCGCTCATCAAGGCTGCTCGCGCTGGCTACTTTCCCGAGGTCAACCTCCAGGGCGCCGTGGGTCTTCGGCACCAGGACATCGCTGGCACCAAGGGTGAGTGGCTGGTCGGAGCTTTCCTGGACTTTCCCTTCTTCGAGGGTGGGCTCACCCAGGCCCAGGTGGCCAAGGCGTCGTCCCAGCGCATCCAGCTACAAGAGCAGAAGCGCGCCCGTCTCAATAGCATCAAGGCCGATTTGGCTACTGCCTGGCGCGATCAAGAGAATGCCCGTCGGGGCACGGCCACCGCCCGGCAGACCGTCGAGACAAACACCGAGGCGTACGCCAGTGCAGAGGCGCTCTACCGCGCCGGCAAGGCCATTGCGCTCGATGTGCTTCAGACCCAGACAGAGCTGACCGCCTCGCGCTTCAGTCTCGTCAGATATCAGGTGACCTACGTGCTGGCGGAAGCGCGAATTCGCCAGCTCATCCACGGGGCCGACGGCGGCCTTCGCACCACAACACTCATCGGGAGTCAGGCCAAGTGAAGACGCCAATGCGCAAGGTGGTGATTCGAATAGTGCTGGCTCTGGCCCTTGTCGTTGTTGCCGCTTTGGCCGTTGCGCGCGCTCTTACTCCAGTTCGCGTGCCTGCCATGGTCGTCGCCGCGACGGAAATTCGAGGCACCGTTCGTGGGCCAGGCACGGTGCAATCAAAGGTACAGGTCACCATCAGCGGCAAGATCACTGGCATCCTGACTCGGCTGCACGCTGACCAGGGCGACGAGGTGAAGACGGGCCAGGTCCTTGCGGAGCTGGACTCGACCGAGCTGAAGTCGCGCACGGCCGCTGCACAGTCAGCCAGAGGCCGCTCGGAACGCGATCTCGCGCGGGCACGGGCCGATCTCCTCAAGGCCGAGGCCAACCTTGGTCTTGCCCGCAGCAACCATGCGCGCAACGAGGAGGTCTTCAAGCCGGGTTACCTCCCGGCCGCGACCTTCGACGCCAGCAAATCCGCGCTGCGCGTGGCTGAAAGCGAGGTCACCGCGAGCAAAGCCGTGGTCGATGCGATCCAGGCAGGGGCGGCGCAGGCCGAGCACGAGGCCGCCGCTACCAAGGACATCCTCGGCTACACGCGGATTGTCGCGCCCATGGATGGCCTGATCATCGCACGCAAGGCCGAGGTGGGAACCATCCTTCCGCCTGGAGCACCCATCTTTCAGATGGTGGACTACCAGGTGTGGGCCGCATCCTGGATCGACGAGCGGATGATCGCCGACGTGCGCGTGGGGGAGAAAGCTTCGATCGTCTTGCGTTCCGGCAGAACCTTCGAAGGCGAGGTCGCGCGCCTGGGCAGCGCGGCGGACACCGTGACCAGGGAGCTGGAGGTGGACGTGAAGTTCTCCACCCTTCCGAGCCCCTTGGTCATCGGTGAAGAATCCGAGGTCACGATCGAGACAGGCCGCCGGGTCGCTCTCGCCGTTCCCTTGTCCGCGATCCTGGTGCGGAACGGCACGCAGGGAGTCCTGACCATCGCGGGCGGCAGAGCACGCTTTCGCCCCATCGTGACTGGCACACGAGACGAAAATTACGCCGCAGTCGCGAAGGGCCTGCAAGCGGGCGAGATCATCGTCCTGCACCCGGCAGAGGTCGCGCCCGGAAAGAAAGTACGGCCGCAGCTCGACGCCCAGGTGGCACAGAAAGGCGATTGAGGCTCAGATGGACCTGGCAGTACATGATCTGAAACAGCATCGCGGCCGATTCTTCGCCACGGTCTTTGGCGTCGGGTTGTTGTTCACCATTGTGCTCGCCATGAACGGGCTCTATCGCGGCAATATCCAGGAAGGGCTGGCCCTCATCAAGGCCGCCAATCCCGACTTGTGGGTCGTGGAGCGCGGTCGCGGTGGTCCTTTCAACGAGCAATCGACCCTGCCAGAGCACTACCGCCACAGTGTGGAGGCCACTCCTGGCGTCGCACAGGCGAATGCCTTCATCTATTACTCGGTGGAGCGACAGATCGGTGGGCAGAGCCGCCATTTCAGCATCGTCGGCTACGAGGCGCAGGATGGGCTGGGTGGGCCGCAAAGAATTCTCGCTGGGAGGAGCATCAGCCACGCCCACTACGAGATGGTCGCCCATCCCAAGCTGGGAGTACGGCTTGGCGAACAGGTGGCGTTGGGGCTGCACACCTATACCGTCGTGGGCCTGACCAAGGAGGCGATCTCACCGGACGGCGATCCCATCGTCTACCTGTCACTTCCAGATGCACAAGAGATCCTCTATCAGCGGGACAACCAGGAGATCCGCAGCGCAAGGGACCAGCTTCTGCGCAACTTGGCCAGCCAGGGTGTCTCAGGCTCCCAGGCCGAGCGCTTGCTCAATCCCCTGCAGGCTGACACCCACACGATCAACGCTATCCTGGTGCGGCTGCAGCCCGGCGCCGATCGCGCACTGGTGGCCCGCGATGTCGACAAGTGGTTGTACCTGTCGGCCTTCAGCACCGACGACGAGGTCGACCTCATGCTGAAAGGACGCTTGGCCAGTATGAGCAAACAGCTCCTGCTCTTCCGCACCCTGCTCCTCGTCATCTCAGTCGTCATTCTCGCGCTCGTCGTCTACACGTTCACCATGGAGAAGATCCGCAGCATCGCAGTGATGAAACTCATCGGCGCACCCAATCGAGTCATCATCCGGCTGGTGATGGAGCAGTCACTGCTGCTCACTGTCAGCGCTTTCGCGTTTGGCATCGTGCTGATCCAGAACACGTATACCTTCTTCCCGCGAACCATCGTCCCGCTTCCCGCTGATCATCTGATGACCTTCGGTATCGCCATTGCGAGCGGCGCGCTGGCCAGCGTGCTGGGACTCTGGCAGGCCTTGACCACGGAGCCCGCCATGGCTCTCGGGGGTGGGTGATGGAGATCCTCCAGATCCAAGGGCTGGCCAAGACCTTCGGCACCGGCCACCTCGAGGTCCGGGCGCTCGCAGACATCGACCTCACGGTGTCCACCAACGAGTTGGTCGCGCTGCTCGGGCCGAGCGGGTCGGGCAAGACGACCCTGCTCCTGTGCCTCAGCCTGATCCTGAAGCCGACGGCCGGCACCATCGTCTTCGACGGGCAACCCATCTACCAGCAGGGTTGGACAGGCGTGGACATGCGTCGCGTCCGGCGTGAGAAGATCGGGTTCGTTTTCCAGTCGCACAACTTGATTCCCTTTCTCACGGCCAAACAGAACGTGCTTTTTCCACTCAGCCTCATCGGCCAAGAACGCGCGGCATCCGAACGGCGTGCGATGGAGCTGCTGGACTACATGGAGATCGCCGATCGGGCCGACTTCCTGCCGGCCGTGCTATCCGGCGGAGAACAGCAACGGGTGGCGATCGCACGCGCGCTCGCCAACAACGCCAAGCTGATCCTGGCTGACGAGCCGACTGCCGCTCTCGATACTCAGCGAGGCATACGGGTCATGGCGCTGCTCAAAAAGATCGCCCGCGAGAATCAGTCCGCTGTCATCGTCGTCACCCACGACATGCGCATGATCGAGGGCTTCGATCACGTGTACCACATGAAGGATGGCCGTCTGGATCCAAGCCAGTCGTGAGGCCCCGGAGGCGCGGTCGGCATCAAACTCGTACGAGCTGGCCATGAAATCCGAAACCGAACCAGCACCCACCAAGCCCCCTGAAATCGCGTCCGCGTCGGTTCCCGATACGCTCGCAGTGCTCCACGTGAACCCCGAGGCAGGGCTCACGCGCGCGGACGTGGATGTCCGGCGGAAGGAGCACGGCTACAATGAAGTGGCCGAAAAGCGCGGGCAACCGGTCCGCAAGTTCCTCCGAAAATTCTGGGGCATCTCGGCGTGGATGCTGGAACTGATCATGGTTCTGTCAGCCGTGCTGGGAAAATACTCGGACCTCGTGGTGGTGAGCGCGCTGCTGGTGGTCAACGCGGTGTTGAGCTTCATGCAGGAGCACCGGGCTGCCGGTGTCGTTGAGACCCTGCGGCGACGCTTGCAGGTGAATGCGCGTGTCCAGCG
>PMCR01000445.1 GCA_003155465.1 Myxococcales bacterium
TCGTACTGGCCGTCACCGTCAAGATCACCCACGCTGGCGTCGTTTGCAGTCTCGTCATAGCTGGAGCCGTGCGAACTCCCTGAGGGAGGCGGAGTCAAGGGGATATTGACGTAGCCGCCATCGATGACCAGGGCATTCTCGGAAGCCTCTCCTTCAACGCCGTTGGTGACCGCCTTGACTGTATACGTCCCGCTGCCGCCGGCGCTNNGATTTGACGGCAATCAGACCGCGGTCCAACTTCTCCATGAACCGCGGGGCGCTCGCGGCCCGCGCAGTAGTCAGTGCCGTTCCGATCGCGATCGCGGCAACCACGATAGACTTGGACTTCATGCGGCGCCTCCTCTTGGTCTGGAGTTCAGGTTGAGACTTCAGCTTATAGCTCACTTCCGAGAAGAGATCATTCCAGGCAGTGGCCCAAGCCGTGACACCGGCTCAGGCAGACTCCCTGCTTCACGATGACGCCGCAGGCGATGGGTTGACCTGCGTTGCCGGCTGGGTGGCTGTTCATGTTGTGCGCCTTGGCGTCAAAGACCAGTCAGCGCTACAGGGTGGGGGGACTCGGCTTTTCCACCATCAACGTGCCGGCAATGAANNCCCTGCACCCCGATGCTGCTGCAATCATTGATGTCGACGGAACCGTCGCTGTTGGCGGTCGCCTTCTGCACCAGACCTTGGTAGGCGTTATTGACCGCGGGGCCGTATGTGGTGGCGTCGAGGTAGCCCTGATTGATGGATTTCTTGATGAGATAGAGAAACATCCCGGTACCCGACGACTCGTTCCAGTTGTCCGACAACGTGCACTTGTCCACTACCTGACACCAACGGCCGCTCTTCATGTCCTGATTTGCCATGAGGCCGGCGGCGAGTTTGCCGAGGATATCGAGGAGGCCCGGTCGTCCGGGGTGGTCCACGGGCAGATAGTCGAATACGTCTGCGATGAGGACCGCATACCAGCCGAGGCCCTCGCTCCACACTTCGGGGGCCAGCCCCGTGGTGGGGTTCGCCCACGAGGCCTTCTTGCTTTCGTCATAGGCATGCAACAAGAGCCCATTGGTCTTCATGCAATGGTTGACAATGTCGGTCATCTGCGTGACCACCTCGTCGAAGGCCGCGCTTTCACCGGTCGCATGGCCGTAGCGGACAAGGAACATCTGGCCCATGAACACGCCGTCGACCCACATCTGATTCGGGTTGCCGGTACTATGCCAGAAGCCTTGATCGCTGTTGCGCGGGTAGGTCTTGAAGGCGTTGCGTATGGTGGTGGCGGCTGTGAGGTACTGCTGCGCCTGGGTTTCCTCATACAGAAGCAAAATGGCGTAGCCGGGCAAGAAATGGTCCAATGCTGACGCGCTGAAGCCCGAAAGCTTTCCGGTCGCGTCGACATGTTGGTCGACATACTTCTTGAGGTAGGCGAAGTACTTGGGATCTTGGGTGGACCGCCAGACCTTCTCGAGCACCCACACCGCGTATCCGACCTCCCAAGAGAAGTTCGAGGAAGCGATGGTGTCGGGATTCGGGTGACGCGCAAGAACCGAATTGGCCATCCGCACCGCCCAGCCAAGACTTCCACCCGAGCCACCGGTGATGCCTCCGGAGCTGGCGCCGGCCGCGCCCGCGGTTCCGCCTGTGCTGCCGGTCGTGGTCTTGCCCCCGGCTCCCCCACTCCCGCTCCTGCCGCCCATGATGCCCCCGCTGCCTGTCGTCCCTCCTGTGGCGCTGCTGCCTCCCGGGCTCGTGGTGCCGCCGGTCGAAGTGGCGCCACCGCTGCCGGGAAGCGTGCCCGCAGCACCGCTCGAAGAGGCGATTCCGCCCTCTCCTCCTGCAGCGGAAGCGCCACCGGCGCCTGAAAGCGCGCCCGCAGCACCGCCCGAAGCAGCAATTCCGCTCGTTCCCCCTGCAGCAGAAACACCACCGGTGACGGTCACGCCGCCAGTTGCATCGCCGCCACCACCTGGAGCGGCAGTGGTTGTTGCCGTTGCATCGGAGCCTCGGCCGCCAGTGGTGCCCCCCGCGCTGGGGTTGGTGACTCCGCCGCTTCCGGTCTCTCCGCCGGAGCTGGCGGTGCCGCTGGCCCCACTGCTGCTCGATTGGCAGTTCAACCCAAGGAACGCGAAAGCGGCCAAGGCAACACCCGACACGAAGCTCGAATGACGGCGGAATGGACTCCTCATGGGAACTTCGTCAGCTAGGGAATGAATCGCCATCACCCGGCACAGTCTACCCCATCGCGTCCCCGCCGAGGTCGCCTTGCTCAGTTCACCCAGTGCTCGCCGCGTCGCGCCTTCTGATCTAACTACTTGGCGGAACAAAGTCTCGCGACCGGTCTCGTCGTTGGCGGCCGTCCCGCGCCGTTGGAGAAAGCGAAGAATTCTGCAGTTTCATTGATGCGGCGTAGCCACGACACTGGCGCTTGGCAGGTGCGATTCTGATCTCTCCCACGAGTACCCGACGATCATCTTCACACTAAGCGTGTTGCTTCCCGCCGTGAGTCCTTCCCCGATTCCAGCATTGAGCTCAATGTGCGACAGCGCGAGAAGGTTAAAGACCTCAAAGACGTAGTGCTCTTGTTCGCGCCCTGACTTGAAGCCAGAGAACGGACCGAGATCCCCGTAGTATTCGACGCCGACGGAAGCGACCTCGAAAGGCTTGAAGACCGCCATGGCAGCAGGCTGGAACGATGGACCATCGTGGCAGTCGGGGCCCGCGAGAGCGAGACCGACGATAGGGTTGAATGCGAGAAGCCAGTGCTTGTCCTCGTAGGCCACGATCGGCCGCAACTCCATGCCCCAGCGATTGCGGTCGTACTGCTCCGGCAGGAGCGACAGCTCAAGGTTTGCGCCGAGCCGCATGCGATCGCTGAACGACGGCGGAGTCACGAACTTCGAGCGAAGCTTTGTGCCCGCGTAGTCAAAGGTTCCATCTCCGCGCAAGGTGGTCTGAAGGTAGCCGCCGATTTCCCACCAAGCCAGAAGCCCGAGCGACGGCTCGAACGTGAAGTGGGTCTGGTGATTGGGTGGAAGCTCCGGCCCGTTCGATTCGCGCCTACCGCTTGCGACGGAGTTCACGTGCAGTTCAATGCCGGGCATGCCGGGCTGGTTCGCCGTACCATCGTAGACCTCGATCTCGAAGGGATCGACCGCACGCGCAGGCCCAGGCCGAAGCGTGACCAGGGTCGCAAGCGAAACGATCGCAACGCGCAAACCCGGACTGCACATGCGATGCAGTCTACGCCAGATTGTGCCGGTCGAAGGAACCCGTCCGAAGCAGTTGTGCAAGGACCAGTTCTCGCTCCCCTGGGTAAGGCCCGCGCAACCGCGCTGCGCGGAAACGTGGCATCGGGTCGGATAATCAGATAGCCTTGCACGACAAGTCCAAGCAGACCCCATGACGGCAAGACTTTCCCATCCAGGCGCAGTTCTCGTCGCGTTCCAGTGCGCCGTGTGGATTGCGCTTGCGCCCGTCATGCCGCAACTGCACCAGGCTTCTGCATCCCATCGACACGTATTCTGTCCTGAGCATAGTCGGATCGAGGACGACGGTCTCAAGCAGGACGATGTCCGTGCCTCCAGCGCAGTGCCTGCCACCGAGGCTCAAGTCGCATCGACCGAGGTCGTTCCCAGTGGCTTCGGTTCACGGCCGGCGTGTTTCTTTTCGAATTTCGCCGTCCAGTTCTCATCGGCTGCGCGACCGTTGTGCTCCACCCCGGTCCCGCTTGACGAACGAGAAAGCAAGCCGGCCAGGGCGGTGGGCGTCCAGGCCAAGAAGATCATCCTCTTCGCCCCAAAGCATTCCCCTCCAGAACAGCGCGCCTAGTTCCTGCCTCGTGTTCTAGGGACGCACGAACGCCGCGTGTCACCTGCGAAGTGGCATGGGCCATCTGTCATCACCTTGTTCTGGATGGGTGTTCGCATGGGCTATTACGATAGACGATTTGACATATCCCACCGCCTGACCCTCGCGAGAAGCGAGGCGCGGGCTTTCTGCCCGGTCCTTGGCACGCTTTTCATCCTCACGGGCGGCATGGGGTGCCATGCGAAGAAAGCATCTGATGTCGGGGATCTCGCGTCGCTGGCCTTTCTGGTTGAGGGGAAACAGCGTGTGATTCCCGAGGGATCGCCCCTGCGCGCACGCCTGAAAGTCCTCCCCGTGTCTTTCACACCTGTTCAAAGACACCTGAACGTCCCTGCCACCGTGCGGGCAGATCCGGCACGCTTTGCCAACGTTTCCCCGCCGCTGTCTGGTCGAGTGACGAGTGTGTACGTCAGCCTGGGCGACACCGTCAACAAGGGGCAAGCTCTCTTTTCGCTGGACTCGCCTGACCTGATCTCGGCGCAAAGTGACTATCTCAAAGCCGTGAGCGCTCGTTCGCAAGCCGAGCGTGTTCTGGCTCGCCAGAAGGATCTGCGGGAGCACGGCATTGCGGCGCAGCGGGAGGTCGAGCAAGCTCAGACTGAACTCGATCTTGCCGATCGTGAGTTGCATCGAACAAATTCGCGGCTGCGCCTGCTAGGCAGCGACACCAGCAGCATCGGCAAGCCGATGGTCGTCCGTGCTCCCATCCAGGGCCGGGTGGTTGAGTTCAAGATCGCACAGGGCGAGATGCTCAACGATCTGAGCACCGCCGTCATGACCATCGCCGACCTCTCGGAGGTTTGGGTTACCGCGAATGTGCAGGAAATAGACGCACGGCGGGTGCATGTTGGTCAGGCGGCGTCCGTCTCGCTCATCGCCTATCCCGAGCAGCGGTTCGAGGGCATCGTCCATGTGGTCGGCGATTTGCTCAGTCCGGACACACGGACACTCAGCGTGACCCTGGTGTTCAAGAACCGGGACAGGCGCCTCAAGCCCGGCATGTTCGGAACCGTCGACTTTCTATCCGAACCCGAGAATGCGCTGGTGGTGGACACCACGGCCGTGGTGCACACGGGACGCGACAATCAGGTCTTCGTCGAGGTGGCTCCCTGGCGCTTCGAAGCCCGGACGGTTCAGCTCGATACCTCCATGGATGGGAAAGCCATCGTTCTCACCGGGTTGACTGCCGGCGAGAAGGTCGTCGGGCAGGACGCAGTGGTTCTTCAATGATTGGACGGCTCATCAGCCTTTGCCTGGCCCGCCGCGGACTGATCGTGGCCTTGTTTTGTGCAGTAGCGATCTTTGGTTGGAATAGCTGGACGCAGCTCGCAATTGAGGCCTACCCGGATATCGGAGATACCTCTGCGCAGGTCATCACCCAGTGGCAAGGTCATGCCGCCGAAGAAGTCGAACAGCAAGTCACGATCCCGATCGAGCGAGCCTTGAATGGCATCCCTGGCCTGCACGTCATACGCTCGCGCAGCACGTTCGGCCTCTCTCTTATCACCCTGGTCTTTCGGGACGGTGTCGAGGACTACTGGGCCCGACAGCGAATCCGGGAACGCATCGAGGGCGTCAAACTGCCGGAGAGCGCCGAACCAGGGCTCGATCCTCTCAGCTCTCCGATTGGCGAAATCTACCGGTATACCCTGGAGTCGCGCACCCAAAGCCAGCGTGAACTGAAGGAGCTTCAGACCTGGGTCGTGGCCCCGGCCCTTCGTCAGATCAATGGAGTGGCCGATGTTTCGAGCTTCGGTGGAGAGACGCTGCAGTTCCAAGTCATCCTGGACCCTTCACAACTGGTGCGTTTCAATCTCACCCTGCAGCAGATCATCGAGGCCATCCAAGCCAACAATGCCAACTCAGGAGGCAGCCTCCTGGTCCGTGGCGAACAGGGGTTCGTGATCCGTGGCATTGGGCAGATTCGCACCCTCGACGATCTTGGAAACGTGGTCGTTGCCGAAAAGGAAGGTACCCCCGTGTTGGTGCGCCATCTCGGCACCCCGCAGATGGGCGGCATGGAGCGCCGAGGAATTCTGGGCAAGAATGACAATCCGGATGGCGTCTCAGCCCTGGTGCTTCTCCTGCGCGGATGCAATCCCTCGAAAGTCCTGGATGACATTCACCGCAAGGCGGATGAGCTCAATCACGGGGTGCTGCCCGGCGACGTTCAGATCGTGCCCTACCTGGACCGCACTGACCTGGTGCAGGCCACACTCGCCACGGTCTCCCATACCTTGCTGTTTGGCATGGGGCTGGTCGTGCTTGTGCTTCTTCTGTTTCTCGGCAGCGTCCGTTCGGCGCTCATCGTCGCGCTCACCGTGCCACTCTCGCTGCTGTTTGCATTCGTGCTCATGCGCTTCACCAACGTTCCAGCCAATTTGCTTTCGCTGGGGGCTATTGATTTCGGCATAATTGTCAACGGGACGATCGTTGTTTTTGAGAACCTCCTCCAGTGGCGCGAGCGGCATCCAGCCGCCCTGCTGGACGAGTCCGCGGCTCGCTCCGCAACGCTGGAAGTGGCCCGCCCTATGCTCTTTGCGATGGCGATCATCATCATCGCCTACCTGCCGCTCTTCTCCTTCCAGCGAGTCGAAGGCAAGCTCTTCCAGCCGATCGCGTTTACCGTCGCCTATGCCCTGCTGGGCGGCACGCTCGTCGCCCTCACGCTCACCCCGGTGCTCGGGTTGTTGTATTTCTCCAAGCCACGAAGGGTGTTTCGCAACCCGGTGATGGAATGGTGTGATCGCGCCTACCAGCGCCATCTGACGGTCATTCTCAATCGACCCTGGACGGTTCTTGCCCCCGGCGCTGGGGCGATCGTCCTGGCCATCATTCTCAGTGTGACGGTTGGGCGTGAGTTCTTGCCCGAGCTCGACGAAGGGTCGCTCTGGCTTCAAGTCACGTTGCCTCCAGGAATCTCGCTTGCCAAAGGGGCTCGCATGGCGGACGAACTGCGAAAGGCGGTGAAGGAATTTCCTGAGGTTCGCGACGTGGTCACCCAGCTGGGTCGCGTGGACGACGGCATGGACCCTTGGACCCCATCCCACATAGAGGTGCCCATCTCGCTGTATCCCTACCGGAGCTGGAAATCGGGGTTGACCAAGGCTGAACTTGTCGAACGAATGCGAAGGCGATTGGCCCACTTGCCCGGCTTCGCCATCGGTTTCTCGCAGCCGATGATCGACATGGTCAACGACAAGGTCGCCGGCGCGCACAGCGAGCTGGTAGTGAAGGTGTACGGGACCGATTTGCGCGAGATGCGAACGGTTGCAGAACGTCTGGTTGAATTGCTCCACGCGGTGCCGGGCGCGGCCGACGTGGCCGTCGACCAGGAGCCTCCCTTGCCACAACTCCAAATCAACATCGATCGCGCCGCTGCCGCGCGCTTTGGCATCAACGTGGCGCGAATCAGCGAGCTGGTCGAGACCGCGGTCGGTGGAAAGGCCATCCATCGGGTTCTGATAGGAGAGCGCAGCTACGACATCGCGGTTCGCTTGATGGAACCAGTGCGCAACAACCCCGAGGCGATTGCCGCCTTGCTGGTAAGCACCGCATCCGGCGCGAGAGTGCCGCTTTCCGCAGTCACCAAGATCGAGCTTTCGGATGGGGAAAGCGTGATCACCCGCGAGAGCAACCGCCGCCACATGACCGTCAAGATCAACCTCCGAGGTCGGGACCTGTCGTCGTTTCTCGGCGAGGCACAGAAGAAGGTCGCCAATGATGCGCGCCTGGTCGCCTACCGCAAGGCCATCGTCTGGGGTGGGCAGTTCGAGAACCAGAACCGTGCCCAGGTGCGCCTCGCCGTGATTATCCCCATCAGCCTCGGCCTGATCTTCATTCTGCTGTACGGTGCCTTTGCTTCCACACGCCATGCGGCGCTCATTCTATCGAGCGTTCCACTGGCCCTGCTTGGGGGCATGACGGCTCTCCACATCCGAGGCATGACCCTGAACGTGTCCAGTGCTGTCGGGTTCATCGCGCTCTTCGGCGTCGCAGTACAAAACGGCGTCATCATGGTGGCCAACATCAATCGGTTGCGCGTGACAGCTGTTTCGCTTCGCGAGGCCGTCATAGGCGGGGCCGGCGACCGATTGAGGTCGATCTTCATGGCGGCTCTGGTCGCAGCCCTGGGCCTGGTGCCGGCAGCCATGGCAACAGGGATTGGCAGCGATGTCCAGCGGCCCCTGGCGACTGTGGTGGTTGGGGGAATCTGTATTTCCACCTTGCTGACTCTGTATCTGTTGCCGGCTCTCTACTACGAATACGAACGACGCATCTTGCGTCGGAGGACGAGCCGTGAAGAGACGCAAGGGATCTTGCCTCCCGCTCAGCCGAGTCAGGCGTCGTCATGAAGCACTCCCTGATGTGGTCGGCGTGCGTTGCATGCATTCTTGCCTGGGACAGCGGCGTTGGCGCGGAGCAGGCACGAGGGGTCAAGCTGAACTTCGGCGGCTTTATCGAAGGGGTGCTCAACAAGAACCCGGATCGTGCCGCCCAATTGAGCCGAGAACCAGGGCCCCGCGCAGCCGTGGTGGCAGCCGGGAAGCTGCCAGACCCGCGCCTGGCGTTGGCCGCAGATTCGGTGGCGGTAGCCCAACGGGACGCGCCGCTTTCTCTCTCGATCGGCATTGAACAGGATATCGAACTTGGGGGAAAGCGCGGTGCGCGCATCGGGTCGGCGCAGGCCGACCATGGGCTGATTGTGGCCGAGAGCGGGTCATATACGGCAGACCTGTTAAAGGAAGCGGCCGATGCATGGGTTGAGGCGCTGGGTGCACACCAGCAACTCGCCCGCAAGGAACAGGCCCTCGCCAGTCTTGAGAGGGTCAATGCGATCAACAAAGAACGCGTGCGCGCGGGAGATGTGGGAGAAATCGAGGTTGCGCAATCCGGGATTGAGGTGGAACGATTCCGCGGCGAGATCGCCAAAGCGCGGGCAGCCGTCAAAGACGCTGATCTCCGCCTTCTGGCTCTTGCGGGGATGAATGATGGCGAAACCGACGGTGTCGTGCTGGAAGGAAGTCTGGTCATCGAGGCCCAAACTGCGACTGTCGACGAACTGCTGAGCGCCGCGCGAGCCAACAATCTGGCACTGAGGTCGGCGCGATTGGCAGTGGCCTCGACCGAGAAGCGGGTCGACCTTGTCCGCGCTGACCGGTGGCCGAATCTGACGATTGGCGTCGGGTGGCTGCATAGCACAGCCGGGAAGGGTGGATTCGAAGTGCCGCCTCTGGACGCGCTCAGGCTGGTTACGTCGATTCCATTGCCGTTCTCGATGCTCAACCAAGGGGTGGTCGACCAAGCTCTCGCTGAACAACTGCACGCCCGCAGGCTTGTCGAGGCGGCTGAGCACGCACTGGACAGCAGGGTTCGGCGCGCGGTCGAGCAGTACAACGCCGCCACCAAACGCCTTGCCTTGTTCAACGGGCCAATCGTGGAGAGTGCAGAAAAGGTTCGCAACGCTAAACTGTACAGTTACCAGCGGGGAGAGGTCAGCTTGCTTGAGGAACTTCACGCCGAGCGGACTCTCAACGAAGTCTATCTGGAGCAGATAGAGGCACAACAGGATCATGCCAAGGCATTAATCGAGATCCAGCATCTGACGGGCTTGCCAAAGCGGCTGCCTTTGTAGCGCATGCGCCCTGACATTCTCTTCGAAACGCAACAGGCCCACAACCCTTTCAAATGACTAGGGGTCAGCCCGTCATGGCATAGACCAGAATTTTGAGCAGTCAGGCTACAATCAACCCCCGCATGTGGGGTTCCGCATCGCGCCCAACATGGATCCTCTGTTGGCTCTCACGTAGACTCGCTGCAAGTCGCACGAGGGGGCCGGCAGCCGGCTCGTCCCAGCCCGACCCACGTTGGAATGCTCGATAAGCAGGGAATCCGTCGCGTCCATCATTGCCTGCCCGCGCAGAGACGAGGTCGCCTCCGTGTGCCCAGGCCCGCCGGTGTTTGACCTTCCTCCTTGGAAACGGATTTTTGGATGAAAGCCAAGGCCTGGTTCAGGTACCGCTTCACCGTGGCCAGCGAAATGCCAAGGCCCAATGCGATCTCCTTCAACTTCATGTCTTCGACATATCGGAGAATCAACACAACCCTGTGCCTGTCGCGCATTCCGTCGAGAATTCGCTGCACGCACAACATGGTTTCGCGGACCTCGAAGTCAGCCGGTGACGACGTTGAGGGGGTCGGGAGAGCTGGTTTTTGCTCGATGATCCGGCGGCGACAGGCGAACCGGCTGACCTCCTCACTCACCACGCGAACCGCAACGGAATACACGAAGCTGCGAATGGCCGATGCTTTTCCCAGGGTGTGCAGCATGCGAAAAACCCGCAGGAAGACCTCTTGGGTCAAATCGTCGGGGTCATGGCGCGGGCCGAGCGCTCGGGAGAAGAGGCGATACACCATGGGCGCGAATCGCAACCAAATCTCGCGCTGTGCCCAAACCTGGCCTGCGAGCGCGGCGCGAGCCAAGAGGGCGTCGTCGGCATCTGCACCCAGGAGTTCCTTGCGTCCAGCCTCAGCCACCGGCACCAAGCCCTGGTCGGCTAGGGCGGCGACGTGCTCAGCGCTCATGGAACACCGCGTTTAGCCGCCGCCACGACGATGGCGAGAAGGGCGTCTTTGCTGTGTTCGGGCAACTCCACAGTTACTAAGGGGCAGCGACTCAGCAGAGCGGGTCATTGGGGCGGCCTGACTTTGGCAAGAAGGCAGGGCTCGCTTCTCAGTTGAGTCGTGATAGACGCAGGGGCCGTGTTCGTGCGCAGACGCGTCCCACGCTCCACCAACGTCGCGCTTGCCATCCTGGCGGGCGCGGCGTGTCTGGCAGGGCGAGCCCGGGCCGAGCCGCGTGCCCCGGACGTCAAGCCCGAGGCACCCTCCGCAGTCGAGGCTGACCAGCGTCCCGCATGGTTGGCGCGGGCGCTACGCCCCGAAGACTGGAACGCTAACTTCCAGACAACCTATGTCTGGCAGATGCACCCGGGCTTCGCGGCCTCATACGACGGCGCCCACAGCTTGAAGTCGCAGCGCGAGACCGGCTATACGCTCACCGCAACGCTGTTCCTGGGCTACCGGCCCTGGCGCGGCGCTGAGTTGTTCTTCAACCCGGAGATGATCCAGAGCGTTTCTCTGTCCGACCTGCACGGCCTTGGCGGTCTCAGCAACGGGGAGAATCAGAAAACCGGTGGCCCAACTGCACGCCTGTACAGCGCGCGGGCCTTTCTTCGCCAGACCATCCGCCTGGGCGGGGACGAGGCGCCCGTCGAAGCGGGGGCGAATCAGTTTGGTGGGCAGGTATCTTCCCGTCGTTTGGTCGTGACCGTGGGGAAGATGGCGCTCATCGATATCTTCGACAACAACGCCTTGGCGCACGATCCGCGCATCCAGTTCTTGAACTGGGCACTGATGGCTGGCGGTGCGTCGGACTACGCCGCTGATGCGCGCGGCTACACCGTGGGTTTCGCGGTCGAATACTATCGCGACGCCTGGGCCTTTCGCTTCGGTCACTTCGCGCAGCCCAAGCAATCCAACGGGCTCGCCCTTGATTACCGCCTATGGGCTCACTTCGGCGAGAATCTCGAAGTCGAGCACCGACACGCCCTTTGGGGACTCACCGGGAGCGTGCGCCTGCTGACCTTCCTCAACTACGCCAGGATGGGCAGCTTCTCCGACGCGCTCGCCCGCGGCGCACTCACAGGCAAACCAGATATCGCCAGCGTGCGACGATCTCAAGCAAAGCTCGGTGTTGGGGTTGGCTTTGACCAGAGCCTCACCCGCGACTTAGGCCTCTTCGGCCGCTATAGCTGGAACGACGGTCGCACCGAAACCTATGCTTTCGCCGAGATGGATCAGTCGCTGACCATGGGCCTGGCTATGCGCGGGCGGCTGTGGTTTCGTCCGCGTGACACCATCGCCTTTGCGTCGGTGCAGAACGGCCTCTCGGATTCGCACCGCGCCTACCTGACGGCGGGTGGCCTGGGGAATTTTCTCGGCGACGGGCAGCTCAACTACCGGCCCGAGCAGGTGTTCGAGGCATACTATTCGTTCGGCGCGTTTACCGGAATGTGGCTGACCATCGACGGCCAATACGTCCTGAATCCAGGCTACAACGCCGATCGGGGGCCGGTGAAGTTCGTGGCGATCCGGCTTCACTTCGAGCACTAACTTCATACCCTCAAGTGGTGCGGCGTTGTCGGTGTCGCCGCTTGCGTGGTCCCACGTCGCGCTGCTCACCCTGGTCGAAGAGCACAAACGAAGGGTCTGTGTTCCCATCAAGATAGTCAAAATTGGCGCGATTGCTCGGCCAGTGTTAACTAGATCAAAGTGTTTCGCCTGTTGAAGTTCGCCTTGTTCATGGCCCTCCTTGGCGCAGGGGTCTATTATGGCATGACCGTGAAACTGGGTGAGCGAACCTTCTTTCAGCATGTCCGCGCCATCTGGGAGACCAAGGAGTCGCAGCAGCTCCGGCGGGGGACCAAACAGAAGGTCGGCGGTCTGGTGGACGAAGCGACCGATCAGGTGGTCAAGGGCGTAGCCAGGAATGCCCCTGGCAAGGTGCTCATGCGCGGAGACGGCGCGGACGTCGAAACCGGAGCGGTTCCGGCGCAACCCCCGCAGGAGAAACTGTCGCCCCAGGATCGCAAGGCTCTGCGCAACATCATCGGGCAGGGTCGCGTCAAGCCGAGTGAGTAAAGAGGCCGTCGGTCGTAGGTTGTAGACTGCCGCTGGCCATGGAAGAAAAGCTGTACCGACAACTGGTCGACGATACCTTTCGCCGCATCGATGCCGCGTTTGAGAA
The DNA here is from genome assembly GCA_003155465.1 of Myxococcales bacterium. Next base: position 12,662 of record PMCR01000445.1, read on the forward strand.
CGTCGATCCCGACTTGGCAGAGTCCACGTTTTCGCAGGGAACGCTGATCATCGTGTTTCGTGAGAAGCAGGAGCTGATCCTTTCGCCGCAGGCGCCGACGCGCCAAATCTGGGCTGCGTTTCGCGATCGCGCCTGGCACTTTGGACTGCGCGCCGAGGGTGACGGCTGGGTCGACGATCGGGGCCAGGGGATCGATCTCTTTGCCCTGATCGCGGATCTGGCCCGCACGACCGCGGGCGTGACGGTGAGCATTAGGTAGCGTCGCGGGCCGACGCCTATTTGATGAGTTTCCAGACCGGCTGGAATTCCGTCGCCTTGAGAGTCGGATCCTCTACCGAGAGGATGTAGTCCACCCGGCGGTTGCGGGGCTCGTCGGTGTTGTCGGGCGTGGCCACCAGCAGCGCGAATTCGCCGTAGCCTTCATAGGCGATGGGGATGCGCAAGCCGTTCTTGCGAAACCAGCCGGCGATGGCCTGGGCGCGCTTGCGGGACAGGTTCAGGTTGTAGGCTGCGGCCCCGACGGTGTCGGTATGGCCGGCAATGTAGAGCTTGATCGGGCCGAGATCCTTGTGTTTGGCCAACGCGTCGGCGATCTTGCCCAGGCTCGCCTGCAGCTTCGGCACTTCGGCGCGGTCAATGCTGGATGAATCGGTCGCGAAGTTGACCTCTTCGTGCGGGATGTAGACCGACCAGGGGAAAAGCGCGAAGCTTTTGAACGCGCCACTGGCATCCGTGACCTTGAGGTCCACCCGCCCCACCTCGGTGCCCTTGGCCAGGGGTTTCCAAGTGACGAAGAGGGGAACCGCGGGATCGTGGTCGGCAAACTCCTGCTCGTGCTCGAGCAAGGGATCGCCGCCCGACGCGCCGAGAATTCGCAGCTCGACTTTGCCGTCCGGGCTGGAGATCTGGATGGGCATGCGGCCCGCGGCCAGGTCCACCTTGGTCTTGTCGACGATCACCGTCAACTGGCCGCCCACCAGAGTATCGAAGTAGACTTGGCTGTCCTGGGGCGCGCCATCGACGACGCAGGTGACGCGGCCACTGTAGTGGTGCTTGCCGGGTTTCCCGTCGAGCAGCACCTCGCGCATCTCGCCCACCACCATGGCGCCCAGGTTCTGGCCCACGTTCTTGCCATCTTCCCGGTTCAACATGACTTCTACGCGATCAAGCTCCTGCAGGGCCGTGATCTCCAGCTTGGGCTTCTGGCCCAGTCCGACCGTTGTGACCATGCGGACCTGAATGGCGTCGGCCCTTGCGGCAAGGGGAAAGCTGCCCAGCAGCAGAAGAACAACCGGGGCCAGGAGGCGTTGGCTAGGAGCGGCAGAGTACATGGGCACTCATGCTACCGCGAAAACCCGTGGGACGACCCAGGAAGAAGACTGGTGGCCGGCACGTGACCCGCAAACCGTGCGCGAGACAGGGAACTCGGCCAGCCCGGTCGAGTGCGACCAAGCCTCGGTGGCAGGCATCTCAATAGCAGGACGATGTTGCGAACCACAAAGATACGGCTGATTGGTCTGGCGCTGGTGCTGCTGGGCGGCGGCGGCGCACTTTGGTTCACGGCATCGACCGGGGCAAACACAATGGCCAAGGCTGACGAAAGCGGAAAAGCGAAGAACAGCGAGCTGCGCAAGAGCCTCTCGCCCATGCAGTTTCACGTCACGCAAGAGTGTGGGACCGAGCCTGCGTTCGAAAACCAGTATTGGAACAACCACGACGACGGCATCTACGTCGATGTGGTTTCAGGCGAGCCGCTCTTCTCGTCGAGCGACAAGTACGATTCAGGCACGGGCTGGCCCAGCTTCACGCGGCCGCTTGAACCAAAGAACGTGGTGAGCAAGACCGACGACTCTCTGGGCATGTCGCGGGTGGAAGTCCGCTCGCGCCACGCTGACGCGCATCTTGGGCATGTCTTCGACGATGGGCCCGCACCCACGGGCCAGCGGTACTGCATGAACTCGGCGGCCATGCGCTTCATCCCAGTGGATCGTCTGGAGGAGCAGGGGTACGGCAAGTACCTGCCCCGGTTTGGGCGCAAACCGAGCCAGACGGCCGCGACGGATGACAAGCCGCTGCCGGCGGCTCAGGCCAAGACGGAAGTGGCCACCCTTGCGGGCGGCTGCTTCTGGGGTGTGCAGGAGCTGATTCGCAAGCTCCCTGGAGTCATCGAAAGCACGGTGGGCTACACCGGCGGGACACTGGCCAACCCTCGCTACGAGGACGTTCACATCGGACGGACCGGACACGCGGAGGCGGTGCAAATTGTCTTCGATCCGCGGCAGATCTCCTATGAGAGCATTCTGCGCACCTTCTTCCGCCTGCACGATCCGACCACGCTCAATCGCCAAGGGAACGACGTGGGCACGCAGTACCGCTCCGCCATCTTCTTCCACGACGAGGAACAACGGCGGGTCGCCGAGCGTGTGAAGGCCGAGGTGGACAAGTCGGGCAAGTGGCCGGCCAAGGTGGTCACGCAGATCGTGCCCGCCGGGGCATTCTATCCCGCCGAGAGCGACCACCAGGACTATCTGCAGAAGCACCCCGACGGCTACACCTGCCACTACCTGCGGGACTGATCTTAGTATCGCAGCAGGTCCCGCCAGAAGCCGGCGAGCCGCCACATCTCCCTCAGAGCGGCGCCACGATTGGCCTCGGCGTGGGTGATGAG
>PMCR01000002.1 GCA_003155465.1 Myxococcales bacterium
TTGTCGTAGCGACAGTCGCTGGCCATGAGGCGCACGCCGTAGCGGGTAAAGGGCGGCGGCGAGCGCCACCGCAGAAGGCGCGCCACCCCTTCCATGGTGGCGGCGGCCAGGTACAGGACGAAGAACGGAACGGACCGTCGTGGTCGCGCCTTGCCCAGAAGCGCGGCCAGACCATCGATGACCTCGCGGGCGGTCACAGTCTCACCGTCAGTCAGGTGATACACCTGGCCGGCCGCCGCTGGCGCCTCGGCGGCAAGCCGCAGCCCGAGGGTGAGGTTGTCGACATGGGAAAGCGCAAGGCGGTTGGACGCACGGCCGATGTAGACCGCGCGGCCCCGGCGCAGCAGGGCCGCTATGCGCGGGGTGATGCTGGGATCGCCGGTGCCCCAGATCGCCCCGGGCCGAACCGCGACGGTTTGCAAACCGCGCTGGCCGTGGGCCTCGCGCACGATCTTCTCCGCCTCGATCTTGCTGGCCGTGTACGGATCCTGTGGGGAAAGATCAAACGGACTCTGCTCGTCCACGGCCGCGCCCCGGCGTGGCAGACCCAGCACAGTCAGCGAGCTGACGTGGACCAGGCGCTCGACGCCGGCGTCCTGGCAGGCCGCCACCACCTTGCGCGTACCATCCGCGTTGACCCGAAAGAACTCGCGGCGCGGGCCCCAGTCCGGCACCTTGGCTGCGGCGTGAAACACCACCTGCTGGCCGCGGGCAGCCTCGCGCATAGATGCGAGGTCGCAGACATCGCCGCGCACGATCTCCGCGCCCAGCCCCGACAAGCGGCGCAAGTCGCTGGTGTGCCGGACCAAGGCACGCACCCTGAGCCCCCGCTCGCAAAGGGCCGCCACCAAGTTGCCGCCGAGGAAACCCGACGCCCCGGTCACCAGCACGGCTTTCATGGACCGGTCACTTGACAGGGCACGAAGACCGCCTGCTGCCGGCATTCTGTGCACGCGTCTTTCGCTGTGCAAAGCGTGCAGACCTCCACCGTCTTCATTGAGCCCACGAGCGACACCCGGGGATATCCAGCGATGTCACTGCTGACGCTCTCGATGAACCCAGTGGCTTCCAGGAAGCACCCGCTCGTGACTGGTTCCCCGCTGCACGCTTCCGGGGGGAAACTCACCGGAACCTGTTTGGACAGGTAGACATCAAGGAAGCAGGCGAGTCCTTGTTTCGATTGATAGGCAGGAAGGCGGGGATTGGCCTGGTTGGCGCACAAGTATCCCTCGACCAGGTAGCCATCGAGCACCTTGTCGCCGCAAGCGGTGGATTCGGGCACGGCGTTGTCGATCCCCGTCCTCCCGCAGGCGGTGCTCCCCACGGCAACAAGGGCCAACAACACGAGGGTCTGAGTTCTCATGGCTCTCTCCCTGGAGGTCATGACACGGAGAGTACACCCGAAGACAGGCCGAAACTTGGGGGATTGCCTACCTGACGCATGCTGCGGAAGGGCACGGCAAAACGCTCGGAACGACGAAAATCTTGCTACAGATGGCTTTTGAGGACGTCCAGATCCACGTGAAAGCACCTGCAAAGACCTTTCAGATAGTCATCACCGATCTGGCTTTTTTCGCCGTTGTGAGCCGGGATGGGATACGTCTTGCCGTCCTTCTTGGCCTTCCAATGTGAGCCGCCGTTAGGACGAACGACTTCCACTCCCATGGTTTCAAGCGCCCGCATCAATGCTGACAGGCGCGCTGGCATAAGCTAGCAGCGGCAGGACTGTATGGCAGAGGGAGAAGACTCCATTAGTGCCAAGGGCACAGCGAGATAGGGAGCCTCCTGGACGGGCTGGACAGCGTTGGCGGTGACTTGTGCAAATTTGCACTTGAAGACCACATTGCAGGCCACGTAGCTAACTTTGGTTTCGTCTAAGGTGCCGAAATCGACGGCCACGCCATGATTAGCAATGTTGAACATGCTGTCCCAACATGCCTGTGGGGCACGGCGATCTAGCGGATCCATACTAGACCGAATGTCATCGCATACCGTCATAGAGCAGGCTTCGGACAACATCTGCATCGCGTGTTGCAGGGAGGTTCCCTGAGTCACGACGTCAAGATCAAGACAATGGCCCACCCATTCGCCCGGAACATCCCCGGCGCGCTTAAAAACGAACCAGAAGTTGTATTCGCGAGTGTTCATGGTGTTGCTCCCAAACGCAGATCCCCAATTTCTAGGATGCTCTCACCGCTCGCGCGTATCAAGCGCCGCGAGCGATGGAGTCGTCTCCTATAACGGTTTCGGCCGAAATGGTATTCCAATTAAGCCACGCGTTGCGCCAGCCGCAAATTTTGCATTTCGCCGCGCGTCTCGATTATTCGCCGCGTAGGGGCTACCCCGCCAGCTTGTGCTGATTCTGGATAGCGTGGAGCCCCGCCAGCCGCAGCCAGGCCGACAGGGTTAGGTGATCCCTCTCCGCGGCTTCGGAGAACATCGTCTTCTCTTCCTCGGTCAGCCGAATCTGGAGAGGCGTTTCGCGTCGCGCCTTTTCCTTCTTGCCTGGTTTTACTGCCATGTTCAAAGTGTATACTGCGTCATGCGATTGTCAATACATTTCTCTTGCAATGCCTGCCATGACGTTGTATACACATATACATGACAACGAACATGATGGCCGGCCTGAACAGCCTCACCTTCGTCGAGATGGTGACCCGCTTCCCGAACGAAGCTTCAGCGATGAGTTTCCTAGAAGCCATGCGCTGGCCCACTGGCCCCGTCTGCTCCCGCTGCGGCTGCGCCGATGCCTCGCCTGTAGCTTCCAAGCGCGCACGTCCGATTTTCTACTGCGCCGGCTGCAAGAAGCAGTTCAGCGTCACCACCGGGACGGTCATGGAAGACAGCAAGATCCCGCTGCACAAGTGGTTGCTGGCCATCCACCTCATGTGCGCGAGCAAGAAGGGAATCAGCAGCCTGCAGCTCCACCGCATGCTTGGGATTGCCTACCGTTCAGCTTGGCACCTCTCCCACCGAATCCGCGCCGCGATGACTGAGGCCGCACCAGAGATCATGTCCGGGACCGTCGAGGCTGATGAAGTTTACATCGGCGGGCTTCGACGCGGGAAGGGCCGTGGTTATCGTGGCAACAAGACGGCTATCGTCGCCATTGTCGAGCGTGGCGGTCGGGCTCACGCGCACGTCATGCCGGAAGCCAAGGTCACTAGCTCGACCGTCGCGGACATGTTGGAAGAGCACGTTTCGTCGGACGCCATTCTGAACACTGACGAATCTTCGATCCACACCTGGCCGGGACGGGGATTTGCTTCGCACGACACCGTCAACCACCAGGAAGAGGAGTACGTGCGACGTGACCGCAGAACAGGGCGAATGGCATCGACCAACGCAGTCGAAGGGTACTTCGGCAACTTCCGCCGACAAGTCGACGGAACGCACCACCACGTCAGCTGCGGGCACCTTCCCCGCTACTCAAACGAGTTCGAGTTCAAGTACAACACGCGCAAGATCACTGACGGCGAGCGGACGGCCCAGACGATTCGCCGTCTTGAGAACCGCCGTCTCACGCTCTACAAGATCGCGAAGCACATCCCCTCTTTGCAGGACACGCGCGAATCGCGGTAAAGTGTGGACGTGAAGAAGCGAAAAACGAAACAGCGACCGCCGCCGAAGAAAGTGATTCGGGACGATCCGCCTCTATCGCTTCACCCGCTAAAATTCACAGAAGCCGTTGGCCTACTTGTTGGTCAAATGACGCCCAAGGATCGGGATGGACAATAACCGCGCTACATCGAGCCGTACCTATCAAGGTCGTTCTTGTCCCAGGATTCAAAATGGATCTTCTCCGATATCCCAGCAGATTTTCTGAGTTCCTCAAACTGTTGAGTTAGAGAAGCCCTCTCGGGAAGACTCAAGCTTCTATATACGAGCAGGACAACTATGACGTTACGGAATATCATTTCCTTTCCCGCAACGAGCCTACTTACGGATCTTATGTGGCGACCAATCTCCGGTGTCACAATTGGATCGGAGACCTCTCGGATTGCGAAAGTGTCCGAAAGATAAGTAACCGAAGGATCATGTTGAGAGTATTCCAAGAAGAATCCGGCACTCCCAATGGCGCTGCGAGCGAAGGAAAAGTACTCTGATTTTTGCAGTCTTCCGTGAACCGCCCTTGTAATCTCGTCCTCATGTTCCTTCGGATTGAGGAGTCTTGAGGCGTCTTCCTGTGAAGGCGAAGCCAACACTCTCCCCTGCGTTTCCTTGCGCGCCTTTAAGATAATGAGTGACCATGCACAAAGAGTTGCAGTTCCTAGTACCACCTGAATAAGTGTCGATAGGGTGATGATCTTGCCAGAGATCCAGATCATGACGACACAGACGAACACCCCAAGAGCACCTATGGCCATCATCACGTAGGATTCCCGTATCCCCCACTTCTTAACGGCCCACACGATTAAGCCTCCCAGGCCGATTTCCATGAACGAAGGAAGGAAGTTGATGGCAGCGGTTGCCGTATCCGGGATGGTCATGTTCTCCAACGCTACCACCGACGCCTGCACATTGTAAATACAAATGCATCATCGCGTTATCCTTCCGCAGCATGCGTCAGGTAGGCAATCCCCGAAACTTGACGAAGCGCACTTTGTGGGTTTTTATCCTACATGAAAACACCTTGCCTACCGTCATGAAAGGAGAGGTCGCAATGAACATGGACCGCCGCTTCGATGATCGTCTGCCCCTGGAGACACTGCTTTGCGCCTACGTCATGGATCGGCCCCAGCGCGGCCTTGCCGTCGACATCAGCGAGCGCGGGTTGTTCGTCAACACCTTGGTCCAGGATCCGAATCCGCCGCGCACGCCGGTAGGACTGGAGTTCAAGCTGCCCGGCATGCCTGAGACCATTTGGGCCGCAGGCGAAACCTGCCGGGACACCCTGGACGACTACTTCTATGGCATGGGCGTGCGTTTTACGGCCATGGCATCTTTGCACCAACGCATGCTGCACGCCTACTGCCGGCGGGTGCGCCGTCAGCGCAGCGGTCTTTGGGCCTGACCTGCGCCCCGGCGTTGGTCATAGAAGCGAAGCTCGCCACGCTGAAAGGGCTCTCGGGCAGAGCTGGGAATGGGAATGGCCAGAGACGAAGTAGATCCGGAGCAGCGCCAGGATGGGCGCAAGACGGTCCTCTGGTTGACCTATGGCCTGCCCTG
>PMCR01000184.1 GCA_003155465.1 Myxococcales bacterium
TGCCGTCGCATCTGGCCCAGCATCACGCCCCCCACCGAGGGCCGCCCCTTTGCACGCCCCGAGGGCCAGACAGGAAAGCAAGACCGCCAACCAAGTAGGAGAACGAGTCATGTCATACCTGCACCGGTGAAAGGCAGCGCCGAAGAGAGCGCCAACAATCCCAACGCTAGGCCCATTATCCGCCCTGGCCTCGGTCAGTCAACCGACCCGTTCATTGTGCTGCATGCTGTTGTGTGCACGATCACATCTGCGGCCACCAACGGCCAACGACCAGAAATCAGGCGCAGAATGTCAGAGCACGCGATGATCTGTGCCTGGGTGAACACTCATGCCCATTGCGCATGAGCCCTTCCCAAGTCAGGCCCCGCCGCCCACCAATTCGTTGACCAGCCAGGCCAGTCGCTCGCTCCTCTCGACAAAGGCACCGGTCGCACGCGCCAGAGCCCGTTCGGGCATGCCGGCCACCACTGCGCTTTCGGGGTCTTCCACCACCGCGGTGCCACCAGCGGCGTAGATCGCGCCCAGGCCGTCGGCCCCGTCGCTGCCCATGCCCGACAGCACAACGCCCAGCGCCCGCCGGCCAAAGCCCACTGCCAACGACGACAGCAAGACTGTGCCAGACGGACGGAAGCCGTCGACCGCATCCCCCGACCGCAGTCGCACCCGTCCATCAAGGGCCAGCTCCATGTGCGCGTCGTCGCTCGCCACCGCCACTTCGCCTGGCGCCACGCCGTCTCCGTCGCGCGCCAGCTTCACCGTCAGTTTGGTGGCCGCCGCCAGCCATGACACCAGCGCGGCCGCGAATCCCCGCTCGGTGTGCTGCACGACTGCGATTGGCGCGGGAAAGTCGGCTGGCAGGCCCGCCAACAGATCACGCAGCACGCGTGGCGCTCCGGTCGAGCCGACCACCCCCACCACCGCGACCTCGCTGGGACGAAGGGGGACCGATCGGCGGATCACCGGCTGGGCCAGGGCGCGCGCGCGCGCCACCTGCACCATGCGGCGAACGGTCCCCACCAGACGAGCCAGGCTCGTGTCGTCAAGGCCTCCGCGCGGTTTGTGGAAGACCTCCAAAGCGCCACCCGCCAGGGCATCCTGCGCCAGTTGGCCGGTCGAGCCGGGCGCACCCGCCACCACCAGAATCGGGCAGGGGCACTCGCGCATGATGCGCAGGGTGGCGTCTGTCCCGTCCATGATGGGCATCAGCAGATCCATGGTGACAAGATCCGGTCGCAGCTCGGCGGCCATGCTGACTGCTTGCACCCCGTCGCTGGCCTCACCGACAATCTCCATGTCGGGCTCGCGGGAGAGCCCTTCGCGCAACAACGTGCGCACCACCGCCGAATCGTCGACAATGAGAATGCGCGTGCGCGCGGGCTGGCCCGTGGTGCTCGCCCCGCCTCGCCTGCCCTCCGCCTGGGCACGAAGCGAAGCCCGCGCCATGCGGCGCACAGTCGCGGTCAGTGCGGCTGCCGCCGTCGCGTCGAAGCCCGTGGCCGGCTTGGGGAATACCTCCAGCGCGCCGCGAGCTAATGCCTCCATCGCCAGCGTGCGCACGTCTCCACCGTCGCGCGCCACCACTACGATGGCGGTGGGGCAGTCCCGCATGATCCGCTCGGCCGCTTCCAGCCCGTCCATCACGGGCATGAGCACGTCCAGGGTGATTACATCAGGTCGAAGTCGTACTGCCAGCTCAACCGCGGTCCTGCCGTCGCCCGCCTCACCCACGACCTCGATATCCGGGGCAGCCGCGAACGTCTCGCACAGCACCGCCCGGATAAGCGGGGAATCATCGACCACCAGCACCCGCGTCTTCATGGCCGCACCACGAAGGGACTCACGGTTCGCCACAGCAGGGCCTGGCTGAAGTCACTCTTGTCGATATAGGCCTGCACCCCCGCCTCCAGTGCGACCCGCTTCTCGCTCTCGTTGCCACGCATGGAGATAACCACCACCGGGACGTCCTGGCCCTTGGCGCCGCTGCGAATGGCCCTCACCAAGCCCAGCCCATCGAGCCGCGGCATGTCCATGTCGGTCAGCACAATATCCACGCCGGTCTCTGCGGCCAACACCGCCAGCGCCTCCTCGCCGTCGCCCGCGACCAGCACCCGCAGGCCGTAGCAACGGAGCGCCTCGGCGACGATGTCACGCACCAGGGGCGAGTCGTCCACCACCAGCGCCAAGCAACCCGCCCCGCTGGATGCCAGGGGTTCCATCGCGACTGCGCGTGCCTTGGCCTGCTGGCTACGCGCCAACAACACGAGTTCGGTGGCTTTCAGCACCACCGCGAGAGTCCCGTCTTCCAGGGTCACTGCAGCGGTGACCAGGGATTGGCGCTCGAAGAATTTCACCATTGGCTGAAGCACAACCTCACGCTCCAGATGGTCGCTGCTGCCGTGCAAGGCGACCAGGTCTGCCCCACTTTGCGCGATCATGATGCGGGTGTTGGCACCGGTGCCGCGGGTTTCGTCAAGCGTCTTGCCCAGGTCGAGCAGCGGCAGAAGCGCATCGTTGTATCGAATGGTCGGCCCGTCGGGGCTCTCCACCACCGGCACGGAGCGCGCTTCCACCAGGGCGCGCACCGACGAGGCGGGCAGGCCGTAGGTGCCCATGCCCACGCGGAACAGCACCACCCGCGAGATGGCCACGGTGATGGGCACGTAGATGTCGAAGGTGGTTCCCTGCCCCACCTGCGTGGTCACGTCAACCGTCCCGCCCAGACCTTCCACCACGTCGAGCACCACGTTGAGCCCGATACCTCGACCTGACAGCTCCGTCACGTGGCCTCGGGTGGACAAACCAGCGGCGAAAATACTGCGGATGACCTGCGCGTCAGGTGCCGAGTCCGCCTCGGCCGGGTGGAGCAGCTTCATCTCGACCGCGCGCCGCCGAACCGCCGCGTGATCAATCCCAGCCCCATCATCTGACACCCGCAAGTGCAAGCGCTGACCAACTACACTTGCGGCAACCCGGATCGTGGCTTCCACTGGTTTGCCGAGCCGCTTACGCGTCTCGGCGTCCTCGATGCCGTGATCCACGGCGTTGCGCAGAAGGTGCAGCAGCGGCTCCTCCAGCCTCTCGAGCAAGGTCTTGTCCACCTCGACCTGCTCGCCCTCGACGTCCAGGCGAACCTCGCGCGAGAGCGACCGAGCCAGCGCGCGCAGGGGCACAGGGAATCGCTCCAGCAGCGTCCACAGCGGCGTCATGCGCAGCTCGCGTGTGGCGCTGTCGAGTTCCGCCACCACCCGCGACAAAGTGTGGCTCTCTTCTCGCAATCGGGACTCGATCCCGGCCAAGCCGGCCACCACCAGCGCCCACTGGCGCGCCCGCTGGTCGTCCTGGGCCAACCCGGACGCTGCCAGGGTGTCGGCCGCGGTCTCACGAATATGATGCAGCTCACGCGCGACCTGACGACAGCGCACATGCGACAGCAGCATGTCCGAGACCACGCCGGGCAACCGATCGATCTTCTCCGAGGCGATACGAACCGACGCTTCCCGCCGCGGCGAAGCCGGTCGGGTGAGCACGACCGACGGTGTGGATGGCGCCGACACGTTGGGGATCGCGTTCGCATCGGACTCTGCACCGGGGACCAGCGCCTGCAACTCGGACACAAAGGCTGTCGCCTGGGAAGACCACGCGCCGGGCTCAGCCTGCACCAGCGCCGTGATCAGATCCAGCCCGCGCAAGACCAAGTCGCCGGCGACCTGATCGGGGCCCTGGTGCCGATCGCGCACCAGCTTCACGAACCCTTCGACTAGATGCACCAGGCGCGCAACCTCGACAAAGCCGGTCAGGCTGGCTTCGCCCTTCAGGGTGTGACTCTCGCGCAAAAACCCAGCCGGATCGACGCCCTTGGTTTCAAAGTCGATCCACGAGAGGTTGAGGCGGCCGACCCGTTCGCCCACGACCTGGCGGAACGTCTCCAGTCGCTTCTGCCGGCGAACGTCCTCTTCGATTGGCACGACCCTACCGGTTTGTTCCATCGGCCGCTACGCCCGCCGGCAGCGGCCCTTGATCGATGGCCCGGACGGGCGCGGTCAAGCGACCACTGCCCACCAGGGTGCCCAGTTGCAACGCCGCCGCAGCCAACTCCGCCGCGTTGGCCGCGGTCTGGCGTGTCCTCGCCATGGCGTCGGTGACCGTAGCTGCCATGTCGTCCATGCTCTGTCCCACCTGCTCGGTCGCCCGGCGCTGCTGCTGGGTCTCCAGCGCAATTTCACGGGCCGAACGCGTGGTTTCCTCGGACAGTGCCACGCCCTCCTGCCCGGCCTGAACCGCGACCTGGGAGGCGGCCCGCATTTCGTTCATCAGCCGCCGAATGCCGGCCACCGACTCCATCACGCTCTCGGCCAGTCGGCGCATCTCCGCCGCCACCAAGGTGAACCCGCGCCCTGCCTCGCCCGCCTTGGTGCCCTCCAGCGCGGCATTCAAAGCCAGCAGGTCCGTGCGATCCGCGACCTGCATGATGGCGGCCAGGATCTCGGTCGCCTTCTCTGCGTGGCTGTTGAGTTCCTTAACCCGCAGCGCGACGTCGCGGTTTCCCGTCACCGTCCGTTCGGCGTTGCCCAGCACCGCGCTGGAATTCTCGGCGATCTGCTGCGCGGACGACAGCACCGCCTCCATCGTACGCCGGGTCTGCTCGATGCCGGAAGCCTGCTGCATGCCCGCACTCTCTTGGCTGCGCGCCGAGTCCACCAGATCCTGCGAGAGTCGAGTCAGTCGTTTGGCCACCGCGCGAATGGGACGCGCGATGTTGCCCGAAAGAAACCAGGCCACGCCCACGCCGATGAGCAAGATAACGAATGCCCCGCCCAAAGCCGCGGTTTGGCTGGCCCGGATAGCATCGTCGATCGACTGGCGCGAAAAGCCCGCCACCAGGGTGCCCAGGTAGTTGCCCTTGCTGACAAGGGGCACCAGCACGTGGACCAGGCCTCCGCGCGTCTGCAAGACTCTTTGCTCACGGCTGTTGTCGTGCAGCTCCTCACCCTGCCCCAGCGCGCCCACGCTCTGACGCTGATAGACCTCACCGTTGGCTTTCAACACCACCACGTAGCGCAGGTCCGCATGGTCACGAACCGCGGCCAGCGAGTTGCTCACCTCGTTTCGGTCGTCACGCTCCACCGCCGGAGCCACCAAGTGGGCCAACACCTCACTCGTGCCGGTGGCGCGCGTGACCAGGGCTGCACTCGCCATCCGTTCCTGCTGAAGCAGGAAGTACCCGGCGAAGCAGACCGTGACAGAGGCGATCACCAGCGTGAACGCCAGGATCAATTTCGCCCGCAACACCAGTGCGCTCATGGGTGGCCGCCCTTGGGTCTTCCGGCCATCAGTCGCCCCCTTGGCTCAGCCCGGCCGCCGCGGCGACCAGCTGGGCCACGTCCAGCACGCTCACCTGGTTGCCCTGCCACTCAAACTCCTCGCGCAGGAAGCAGGGCCGGCCCGCGCTGCCGGCCCGCGCCCCCAGCACCGCCGGCTGGTCGTCGATGATGCCGCGAATCTCGTCAACCACTAAAGCGATCTCGTATTCACCGGCGCGCACCACCACCAGGCGGGGCAGACTGGTGGCCAAGGTTGGCGCCGCAGGCCCCACGACCCCGATCATCTGTTCGAGGCTGATGACCGGCACCAAACCTCCGCGCAAGCTGGCCACCCCCAGCACGTGACGCGCGGCCGTGGGCACCCGCGTGACCGCCCCCTTGACCGCCACCTCCTGGACCATGCCTGCTGCAAGAGCGAACCACCGCCCTCCCATGCGCACGAGCATGAGCGCCGCAGCTTCGCCCACGGGACTGTCTTCATGGGAACCCTGGGAGGGTTCCCATACCCTTCGGCCCCCCACACCCACCCCCTCCCCGCTCGCTTCGCTCGGCCTCGCGCGATGGTCCGCCACGCTCGGCGCTGGCGAAAGCGCACGGGGTGGGCAGGGTGGACGGTCCGCCCCGAAGGCCGGCGGGCTCCCCACGCGACCAGGCGTCTCCGGCGGTAGCTCGCGCCAGGGCGCAATGGCGTGGCTCATGCCCGGAGCCCCTCGAAAAGCGTGGCCACGCGGCTCACCACCACGTCGGCGCCTGCCAACTTGGACACGAACGCCTCAGGTCGAATGGCGTCCAAACGGACGCGCAATTCGACCTCAGAACGTCCGGAGATCAGCAGGACTGCCGTACACTGCCCACGCGTCACATCACGGAAGCGCTGGCACAGCTCGGCCACATCCAAGTTCGGCATTTGAACGTCCGCCACCAGCACCGCCGGGGAGAACGAAGCGCACACCGACATCGCATTTTCCAGCGATGTGGCACTCCGGACCTCGAATCCCCGCACCTCGAACACATCGGCCAGCGCCTGTGCCGCCACTTCACTGTCGTCCACGACCAGGACGCGACGACGGTCACTTCCCTTGCGCGCTGCCTCGACGGGCGCCGGGGCGGATCCCTTGGCCGAAATCTCTTGCAGCAGATAGCCCAACTTGCGCAACAGGCGGCCGCAGGTAACCCGCGCCTCCTGGTCAGCCCCAGTGCCCAGGAGATGCGCCGACCGCTCGCCCTCCCAGGCCACGCGGGCCACCTCGGGCAGACTGAGCATGGCGGCCTCGCCCCCGATGGTGTGCAGCTCTCTGGCCAGGTCCCAAACCTCGCCCGCCCTACCAAGCAGCCCGAGGCCACGGGAAACCCTCTCCTTGGCTGTGGATATAAAGCGCTCCTGCAGCTTGGGACTAGCGATCGTCGCCATGGCCGTTGAGGTCAACATCGGCGCCCTGGCCGAAGAACCTTAGAGGGATCTGCGTCGACCGGGGCGGGACCGATGACGCGTCAGCGAGGGGAATATTCGCGTTCGTACCGGAATACGGCGCAGGGGCCGGGCCCGAATTCGCGAGATCAATCGAGCGGTATGGTTGACGGCGCAGTCATACTCATGTGGTCCAGGCCGAAATAGCCTGACGCCACGTAGAGGTCATCGCCGAATGCTTCCATGGTGGTGGCCCATCCGAGCGTGCGCAGGAACCTGGCCCCGCTGGGCTGGGCAGGATTGGACACGTCGACTGCCAGGATGCCATCGCCCGACAGGTTGACGAACAAGCGGCCCTGGTTGGCGCCCATGATCTGCAGGCCATACGCCTTGGTCGGCTGGTCGTAGCGCGTGGCAAAAGAATCATTACTCAAGTCGAAGATCATCAGGCGGTCGGAAGTGGTCTCCCAGTTCTGGGCACTGGAGCCGGAGCCATCCGAGCTGACGCCCCCCCCGGCTGAGCCGACCGCCACACCCCCGCCCCCGTAGTAGTAGGAGTAGTAGTTCTGCTGGCCCGACACGTACATGGTGCTGCCCTCGAACGTCAGGCCACCCAGGTAGATGTCGCTGAATAGCTTGGTATCCAGCAACTCTGCGGCCGGCGTCCCGCCCACGTTCACCTGGTGCAGAAGGTGCAGCCGCGTGTCGGGCCGGTAGTAGCTGTAAGTGCCGGTTCCTGTCGACGGAATGTAGACGTAGGTCTGGTCTTCGGTCATGAAGTACCGATGCCCCGCCGACGCCCCCCAGGTGCGCACCAGCGGGCCAGGGATATTGATCTTCTCAGCCGACGTGAAGCTGTCCCCTGACCTGTTCCAACGCTGGGCGTAGTACTTGTATTGTGTGAGCATCGAGCCGTCATTCCCCCGCGTATCGGACACCCACTTGCGCTGGCCCAGATAGAAACCGCTCGGGTCTACCGGATCGCCGACCAACGTATAGGCGCTCCAGTCCGAGCTGTTGCCGTCGGGCAAGGAAATCTGGCTCACACTGGGAGCATCGGCGTCTGTCAGATTCAGGAACACCAGCCACGCCGTGTACCAACCCACATTGGTCGTGTTGTCGTAGTTGTAGCTCTCGTTGATGGTCACCAGTCCACTTTCCACCTCCGTCCAACCACCGTATCCGTTGAACCAATAGCCGCCCCAGTAGCCGTCCCAGCCGCAGCGATACGGGTAGTACGGAATCACGTTGCCCTGTACAATCGCCGAGCCTGCCCGACGGGGATGCGTCGGATCGGTCATGTCGTAGACAAGCACCTGGGTTTGCTGATACGAGTAACCGCTGCCGCTGTTGTCATACGGGAGATAGCGAAACAGGAGCAACTGGTTGCCGTGCTTGATCGCCTGCTGCACCTGCCCGACCGAGAAGCTGGCCACCGGAATTGCGCCGTCGAGATCACCACCCGCCGCCAGAACCCGGAACTGCGAGAGGTCTTGATTGGGGTTGCCCCAGTAGCCTGGCTGCGACTGAACCTGGGCCACCAAGTACTTGCCGAACTGAAAGACTTGATTGTAGTAGGGGGCAATTTCTATGATCGATTGCAACTGGGGATTGGCCAGATCCTGCAGGCTGGCGATTGAGGCGTGGGTGTCGGACAGGTTGACCATCATGCGCTGACCTGTGGCTTGGTGGGCGAAGACGATGGTCCGGCGGACGTTGCCGTTGGGGTGGATGAAGGTGCCGTAGTTCTTCAACACGGTTTGTTGGGCCGGTGCCTTGGTGTCGTCGTATTGACTGAGATCCCACGCCATGATCCCCACAGCGCTCTTGTTCTCGTACCACCACCAGTCGTCGCTGGGGTCGCTCCTGGTCACGTAGTATACAGGCACAGTCACCACGTTGACTTGGCTGTCGGAGTACATGCCGATCATCTTGTGGGCCTGGTCCAAGTTCCAGTTGATGTCCGAGCCCACCCATTCGGCATTCTGCACCGCCACGCATTGGCGCTGCACCAGCCGCACCTTGGTCAGATCGCGAACGTCAATGATACTGACCGCCATGTTGGTCGACCAGCGGCTTGACCCGTCCTGAGCTCCAGTGCAGGTCGCGCTGGTGTCCTGCCCGACCGCCAGCAGGAACTTGTTGTCGCCGATCAATCGGAACACGTTCATGTTGCCTGACAGGCCGTCCACCGCCGAGAGCACCGTCAGGTTCTTCGGGTCGGCGAAGCTGAGGGCGTAGAGCGGGTCCATGTTCTGCGCGGTGATGGCGTAGACCACGCTGCGATCAACATCGAAGGCGCTGCCACGCACCGTCTCGTTCGGCTTCCCGAAGTCCAGGCTGTCCAGCATGACCGGGTTGCTGCCATCAGTGATGTCCCAGGACTCGAGTGTGTTCTGGGTGTAGGACGTGCCCATGCAATTGGACCCCGACCACCCCTGACGCGCGAAGATGCCGTAGAAAGTGCCGGTATTTTTGGTCGAGTCGAAGACATAGGTCATCTTGAATTGGTCGCCGATCGCGCCGGCGGCCTCGAAGCGGGTGTGGCGGCGGATGGTCCCAGCGGGATCACTCACGTCGATGATCGACACCACAGTCTGCTCCTGACTGGAGTAGGTCCCACAGTCGTAGTAGCCATTCTTGTTCGAGCCGCTGGAGGTGTAGCCATAGATCCCCCAGTTCTCGGCCACCATGAGCGCATTGGAGGTGGCCGAGATGGTCACGTCGCTGAAGGTCTTGCTGTAGTAGTACTGGCCATTCGGATCGTTGACCTGGACGCTGCCGCCCTGGAAGATCTGAAGCTGGCCCACCTGCTTGAGCGCCTGCGGGTCGGACACGTCGAACGAGTAGACCCACGCCTGCTCCGGCTGCGGATTGCTCGACGTCTGGTACCCCCAGCCCCCGTAGTAGTACAGCGAGATGTACGAAACCAGGTAGATGGTGTTGTCAATCTTGCGGGAGACGCCCTCGCGCAGCTCGCCGATGATATCCACCGTGCTCATCACGCGCGGGTTCTGCAGGTCGCTGACGTCGATGGCCACCAGCTGCGAGACGTAGTGACGCTCGAACTGAAACTTGCCGTTGACTTGGGTGAGATAGAGGGCGTCGCTCAGCAAGGCGTACACGGTGTTGCCGGTGACGAACATCTCGATCGGATAGCCGTAGACCGGCAGGCGCGAAAGCTGCCTGGGGTTCTTGGGATCGACGAGATCATAGATGATGAGGCCGCGGTAGGTATTGAAGTAGAAGAGCCGGTCGGAATCGATGCGGTAGATGTCCGCTTCCTGGACCGTGGCATCCCGACCGCCCGGGGCACCCGGAGCCGTGGCATTGTCCGTGGTGCCGGTTGTTCCGCCCGCGGCTGGGGCCATCGGCGCAGGGGGAGAGCCTTTCCCCGCTCCGTCCGAGGAAGCGGTGCCTTGGGTTGGGCCGCCATTTTCCTGTGTCTCGGTCGTGAAATCGGTCTGGCCCGGGGTCACGCCGGTCCCGGAACTGCTCGAACCGGCGCATGACGCCGCAAAGACCGCGGACAGGAACGCAGCGGCGAGGGACTTTGAGGATGAACGCATGGCAAGCCTCCGGGCCAGACAAGCTAGCAAGGCCCGTGCCGTGCACTTGGTCTGCGACAAGCGTGGGCTGGGTGGGCTTCACCCTCAGAAAACTGGCACCTGGCCGGCTATCCTTATCGAAAATCCGCGAACCACGTGACCAGGGCGTCATGGACCAGGTGTTGGCACCGGGCGGGACCCAACGTCAATTCGGTTGCCACGCGCGCAATGCGTTGGCACCCGCTTCTTCGTGCACCCGCTGTTTCCGCGGGCAAGACTTGCCACATTGGCCCCAATGACAGACCGCGCTGGCAGCCCCATCGTCTGGTTCACCGGTCGCCCGGCCGCCGGCAAGAGCACCCTGGCGGCGGCGCTGCGCCCGACCCTGCAAGCCATCTGGCCAGTGGAAATTCTGGATGGCGACCAGGTTCGCCATTGGCTGTCCGACGATCTCGGCTTCTCTCGCCCTGATCGCGACCGCAACATCGCCCGCATCGCCCAGGTGGCCTGCCTGCTGGCCCACAATGGCGTGGCTGTGATTGTCGCGGCTGTCTCGCCCTACGCGGCTGCGCGGGCGCAGGCTCGCGCGCTGGCCACAAATCAGGCCATCCCCTTCTTTGAAATCTTCGTCAGCGCGCCCCTCGCCGTGCTGGCCCAGCGTGACCCCAAGGGGATGTACCAGCAAGCCCAGGCGGGCCAAATTCCCAACTTCACCGGCGTTTCCGATCCCTATGAGGACCCCGAACACCCCGACCTGATGATCCACACCGACGCCGAGTCAGTTGCGGCGAGCGCAGACCGCGCGGTGGCCAGCCTGCGCGCGCGTGGATTGCTGTGAGTTAGCTTGTCGGGGAAGTGAAGCTGAACGGATAGAGGACGATGACCATGCCCGCGCCCACCGGCTTGGGAAACTCCCAGCGCCGGACCGCATTGACCACGCAGTTCTCCACCCGCGCGTCGTTCATGCTCGTGCTCTGCATGACCGATGTCAGCACCTGTCCCAGGGGCGAGATGGCGAATTGCACGGAGATGCGTCCGGCCAGCGCTGGCTTTCTCGCCAGTTCCTGGTCGTAGCAGTACTTCACCTCGTTCATATGCTGGCGAACGATGCGGCGGATGATCTCCTTGTCTAGCGAACCGCGCACCGTGACCACCCCAGGAACGATTTCGGGAACGATGGTGCGCCGTGGCCGGGTGAGCAGCCCCACATGCTGCCCATATCCGCCCTCGCCGCCTGATCCGCGACCCGCCGAACCCAAAGTGGCCAGGGAGCCGCCCCCGAGCGTACCCTGCCCGGTCCCGCCGCCGCCCGCGCCGGTGCCCAAGGGACCGAGCCCGCCCACGCCGCCTGCCTCGCCGATGAAAGCGCCAATCAGATTGCCCAGCACGTCCTCTGGATCGTTTCCCAGCGCCATCTCGCGTCCGAAAATCGACGCCATCTTCGAGTTGTGTTTGTTCATCATGCCCAGAATGCCGGAGTTCAGCGCGCGCTCCTCTGCCGCTTGTTTGCTCATATACGGATTCCGGTTGTTCTCCGGCCCCTTGACCGCGTAGCGCTTGTTGGCCTCGTTTGATGTCTTGCTGCCCATCTTGCCGGGATCACCCACGTGGGCCTTGCCCTCGTCGCCGCGCCCATCGGGCCGCCTGGCGGTAAGCCAGTCCGGCACTTTCTCCTCGACCGCCGGGATGGCGACAGAGGGCAGGTAGTTTTTGTCCCAGGCCAACGACTCCAGCGACAGGGATCGCGCATCCGGCGGAATGGCGAGCATCGCCAGCAGCAACAGACCCAACCCCATCGCAGCGGCCGCGGTGTATTTGTGCTCAGCCCAGCGCAGGGCGAGCCAGTGGCGCGGCACCTGCTCGGCCTTGTGCGTGCGGCCGAGCACGAACACGACCTGGCCGCATTCCACGCGCGCCCGGCTCTGGCGCGGCAGGGTGAAGCTGCGACCGCGCTCGCGCACGTAGTCCTGCAACCGCACAGCGCGGCCGTCCACCCACAGCTCGCCGCCCATCTGCGGCGTCACGTTCACCAGATAGTCCTGGCCCCAGGTGGTGATGAGGGGCAGCGAAGCCCCGCCGATCAGCTCCTGCGCGACCGGCGCGTCGGCCTCCGCAGTTGCGCCGATCACATACTGCGCCGGCCGCTTTCCTCTCCCCTCTCGGGCGTTGTCGTCCAAGTGGTGGGTGGCAATCAGTCGACCACGAAAATGGGCCTGCACTTCCAGCGTGTCACCCCCGCGCAATGGTACGCCACGCGCGCCGCCGGCGAGGGCGCGCGGGGCGGGCAGGGTGGGCTGTCCGTCCCGAAGGCCGGCGGGCTCCCCACGCGCCTCGGACCCCAAACCGTGGAACGTGAGCTTGTCTCGATACACATCAGTCCCTGTCGCGATGGTTGCCATGGAAAACTCCTCGCGTTGGGCTCGCGTGCCGCGGTCACCTTTCCGCACACACGGCGAGCGGGGGCGGCCCGGGTGCCAGGGATTCCGGCGCTTGGGGCCTTCAATTCAACTGACAACCCAGCGGGCGCTAGGTTTCAAGGAAGCCACCGAAAGCGACTAGCCCTCAAATTTCAGATGGCAGGCCTTTCCATGGATCACGGCTGCGCGGAGACGTATCGTGTAGGCATGGCAAGCTCAGTTCGCCCGAGCAGGATCGTTGCCGCGCTCGCCCTCGCAACATGCGCTTGGGCTGCCGCGTGTGGATCCAGTACCGTGCCCCACCCCCTTGGTGTCCAGAAACAGATCGCTGGAATTCCTGCACAGAATCGCGGAGATGCGCAGCTTGAATCTGCGTGTCTGAGCGGGCAGCGTGGCCATCAATGCTTCCGGCAACGCTGCAATTTCTCATCACGATGATCGCATGCGCGATCAACGAGAGAATGCAGCGCAAGCTGGACCACACTCAGGAAGAGGTCCGGGTTCTCAAGGACGTGCTGAAGGCTCCCACGGGCAGCGATAGGATTGTATTCACAGCCGACCAACGTCGTCGCCTCGCCGTCTCAGGCAAAGCTTCGAGCCCGGAAGAGCGGGAAAGGTGCTGCCGGATCGTGAAGCCTGGGACGCTCTTGGGGTGGTTTCGCCAGATGGTGGCGCAGAAATACGACAGCTCGAAGAAGAAGGTCGGTCGACCACGGAAGAAGAAGGACATCCGCAAGCTGGTGATCGCTATGGCCATGGCGAATCTGGGCTGGGGATATACGAAAATACGCGACGCCCTTCGGACCGGATTGAAGATCGAGATCGGACGAACGACGGTGGCCAGCATCCTGCTGGAAGAAGCGATCGAGCCGGCACCGGAGCGCGAGAAGAAGCGGACCTGGAAGCAATTCATGAAGAGCCATTGGGACACGCTCTACGCCTGCGATTTTTTTTCAGCGTGGAAGCCTTGGGTCCATTCGGCACGGTTCGGTACATGGTGTTCTTCGTCATCGAGCTCAAGAGTCGCGCCGTCGACATCGCCGGGATTGCCGTTGACCCCGGCGAAGCGTGGATGAACCAGGTGGCTCGAAATTTGACAGATCCGGTTGATGGGTTTCTTCGTGGCGCGAAGTACCTGATCCATGATCGGGACCCGTTGTTCACGGAGGGGTTCGTCGCGATTCTGGAAGCGGGAGGCGTGAAGAGCGTGAAGATTCCGGCGCAAAGTCCAAATTGCAATCCATACGCGGAGCGCTTTGTAAGAACCATCAAGTACGAGTGTCTCAATCACTTCGTCATCTTCGGCGAGCGACATCTGCGTCACTTGATCAAGGAATTCGTCGAGCACTATATGACCGAGCGGTT
>PMCR01000295.1 GCA_003155465.1 Myxococcales bacterium
GTCGAACGCCACCACGCCGCCCGAGCCGGCCATGGTCTTCAGCCGGCGGCCGCCTCCCAAATCAAAGGGCACGCCTGGTTTCGCCTCCACGTCTCTGATGCGCGAGTCGGTGGTCAGGGCGGCGAACTCGATGGGCACGTCGATCTCACTGGCATCGAGCGGCGGCATGGAGCTTCCCCCCGGGATCACCCCGCGTAGGGCACGTCCCTGCGAGATGCCGCCACACACGTCGTAGATCAGCTCTCGAAACGTGATGCCCATGGGCAACTCATACACACCGGCCCGCTTCACGTGTCCCGATACGCACAACATGCGGGTGCCGCCCGACTTTCCCATGCCCGCCTTGGCGAACCAGTCCCCGCCGTGGGTGACGATGTCGGGAACGTTCATNNGCGGGAAAGGGCGGCTTGTTGCGCGGGCAGCCTCGCTTTCCCTCGATGGACTCCAGCATAGCGGTTTCCTCGCCACAGATGTAGGCACCGGCGCCCAGGTGCACGGTGATATCCAGCTTGAAGGAACCGTTCGTGCTCTGCCTCTCCTGACCCAGCCACCCCGCCGCATACGCCTCGTCGATTGCCGCCTGGACAATGGCCGCCTCGCGCCGCAACTCGCCCCGGATGTAGATGAAGGCGTGAGCGCACCGGAGGGCGAAAGCCGAAATGCTCACGCCCTCGATCAGCAGGTGCGGATCACTCCCCAGCAAGACACGGTCCTTGAAGGTGCCCGGTTCGGACTCGTCGCCGTTGCACACCAGATAGACGCGCTCCACGTCCTTGGGCAGAAAGCCCCACTTGACCCCGGCGGGGAATCCCGCGCCCCCGCGGCCTCGCAGGTTCGACTTTCTGACCTCCTCCAACACCTTCTCCCGGCCCATGCCGAGCGCCTTGGTGAACGCCTGCCACCCGCCTTGCGCGCGATACACGTCCAGCTTCTGAATGTCGGGAACGCCGAAGTTCCTGGTGACGATCTTGAGCCCCGGCATTTCGCGGTACCCGCTGCCCACCCCACCGCAGGCCGGCAGCGTGGACGCGCCCTGCGCCGGCGCCAGCGGCGACGATGGATGGTGAGGCTCGGTCTCGCTGGCTTGTCGCCGCAAGTCCGCGACGATGCGATCCACCTTCTCTGGTGTGAGGCTGACGTAGTGGTGCGAACCGCAGGTCATGGTGGGCGCGTGCGCGCAACCACCCAACCCATCCTCTTCGCTCAGGCTGAACAGACCGTCGGGCGTAGTCTGGCCGGGCTCGATGCCCAGGCTCTTCTCCAAGTGATGCAGGACATCATGGCCGCCGCGCAAGGTGCAGCCTAGATTTGTGCACACATGTAGGGGGTAGCGGGCAGGTGGCTGGCGCAGGAACAGGCTATAGAAGGTGGCCACGCCAAAGACATGCGACAGCGGGATGTCCAGGGTTCGCGAGACCAGTTCCAGCGCCTCCTCGGACAAGAAGCCGAATTCGTCTTGGGCCACGTAGAGCGCGCCCAGCAAGGTGGCTTGCCGGGTGGGATAGCGCGTGAGCAATCGCTCAATCTGCTGATGCGCCTTTTCGGAAAACTCAAGTGCCATCGGATCGCCTGGTTCCCCTGTCCGCGTCCGCGCAAATCTCCGTCGTGAAACGCCATCCGTCAAGGCGCCGTTGCTTGTCTCGCGTGGTGCCACCGCCGCGCAGCGCAGGGTTGGCATGCGAAACACTGTTGCTTTCTCAGCAGCGAATGTGCTCTCGTGGCCGGCAGTCTAGGCGGCTGCCCCGTGGCTTCAGCCTCAGATCTCTTCCGCCGATATCCGCAAAAAGGCATGTCAAAGCGGTTCCTTCTGGTTGACGCCGATCCTGTCGGACAAGAAGCCCTCCAGCACGTGGCCACGTCGCTGGAGGGAGAAGGCGTTGTGGCTGCCAGCGCAGAGGAAGCACGCTCCAGGCTACGCGGGGAGCCCTTCGATCTCTGTGTCGTGGACATGAATCTCCCAGACGGCGGAGCGCAGGTGATAGGCACCGCGCAAGCGTGTCAGCCGTGGACGCCGGTGGTGGCTATGGCTGGCGGAGGCACGGTCGCTGAAGTGGTCACGGCCTTTCGCGCAGGAGCCAGCGAGTTTCTGCCTCGGCCGTTCCACCATGACCTGGCTGTGGCGATCGTTCGGCGCGTGTTGCAGGACCGAGCCAGCGACAGCATGGACGAACACACCACCGGGGCGTGTCTGCTTGGCGAGCACCCGGCCATGCGGGTGGTCCTGGAGCGCATCGGTCAGGCGGCAGATTCCGGCGCCAGCGTGCTTATCCGCGGCGAAGAAGGTACGGGGAAGGAAATCCTCGCCCGTCTGATCCACGCCTCCGGCGCACGACGGGCAGGCCCATTCGTGACGGTTCGGCCAGAAACCAACGAAGAAGCACCGGCGGAGCCGGCGTCGTCGGGTTCCACCGAGAGCCCGTCGCGCCTGGCGGGCAGCGTTCTGGCATCGCTTGGCGGCATGCTTTTCATCGATGACATCGCTGGACTCTCACGCGCGGATCAAATTGGCTTTCTGCGCATCATCAAGGAATGGGGAAGCCTGTCGTCGGACCGGAATCTGCGAATCGTTGCCGCCACGACCCAGAACATGGAGCAGGCGGGGCGAGAAGGCCAGTTCATCGAGGAACTCTACTATCGGCTGAACGTGATCCCGATGGAGATTCCACCCCTGCGCGACCGGCCCGAGGACATTCCGATTCTGGCGGACCACTTCCGTCGCACCGCCAACGCACGCCGAAACCGCAACGTGCCCCCGTTTTCGCCCGAGGTCTTGGTCCGGTTGGGCGCCTGCCCTTGGCCGGGAAACGTGCGCCAAATTGGGACCACGATAGACCGTCTGGTGGCGACGGCCAAGGACCGACCGGTTGCCGCCAATGACCTGCCTGCCAGCCTGCGCACTGACGTCGGCGAGCTTTCGCCCTCCTTGGTCGACTTGCCCCCGAACGGCGTTGACCTGCGCCTGCTGCTCACCCAACTTGAGGAACGGCTGATCGAGCAAGCGCTGCAGAGGACGGGCGGCAACAAGAATCGTGCAGCCGAGCTGCTGGGGATGAATCGCACCACCCTGGTGGAGAAACTCCGCCGACGAACAGTCGCCTAGGAAGTTGGTGTTTTTCGAGCTCTGACGACGGAATGCTCGGGGCCGCCATCCGACCCGGTTCCCTCTCCCGCTCCGCGGGGACCGGAATAGACAGCTCGGCGCCTCCATTCGCGCCTCCGTGAACCCGACGCTGGAAATGCGCGAAAAGCACCAACTTCCTAGCCGCGTGGGGAGACCGCCTACTGTCACCTGATTGACGGTGCGAGGCCTCCCCGAACGTCATTGGCATGACGATCATCTGACTCGCCGTCCCCTGGATACTCGTAATCCTGGGTGGTTAGGGTTCGCTCATCGGTGGCATGGAGGCTGCATTAGTCGCCCGACATGCCACGTCTTAGGCGCACGAAAAACAAGGGGCGAACGGCACGCAAGCCGTCAGCGAAGATTCTGGCAGCACGACGCCGGGAATACGCAGCGAAGTTCTTCCCCTACATCGAAAAAGTGGCACGGCGACTTGCGCGCCGTTTGCCCGCGCACGTTGAGATGGACGATCTGGTTTCATCCGGCGTCATCGGGCTCATGGAAGCCGCGGAACGGTTCGATCCCAAGCGCGTCGACCGCTTCGAAGCCTTCGCCGAATTCCGCATTCG
>PMCR01000432.1:0-3847 GCA_003155465.1 Myxococcales bacterium
ACGTTGGTCGACGAGGAGAGGGCATCGTCGCTGGCCTCCAACATTTCCTGCGTGGCCCGCTGGCGCTTGAGCGCTCGCGAATGGAACTCGAGCGACAGGATGGCCGCGCTGAGAGGGCCCCGCATGTCATGCACGATGAGTTGGACCAGGCTGTCCTTGTCCCGCTGCAGGCGCGCAAGCTCATCGTATTGGGCACGGGTGTCTGCGAGCTGATGCCGGGCCGCCTCAATGCCGGCCGCCTCGTGCATCAGTCGGTTGGTTCTTTCGAAGACGATGACGCCGACTCCGGCCGCCAGGCCGAGCACGCAGCAGGCGAGCAGCAAGTGCCCAGGCCAAACCCCAGCCTGCTGGAGCAGCAGGGTCTCCTCGGCCATTGCGATGAGAGTGGCGACGATGATGAAGCGCCTCCGTAGAGAAAGCCCGTCGAACACCACGATGAGGACGAATACTCCCAGGCCCAGGCCGGCCACGATCTGGCCGGCCTCTCCATAGCTGGCGATCGTCGCACGCAGTGCGACATAGGCCACGGCCAGGTCCAGCGCAACTGGAAACAAGGCGATGCGGGCCACCACGTTGTGGTGGCGAATGGCGAAAAGAATCGCAGCCACGACCGTATAGGCCGTCACCGCCACCAGTTGGTCGCGCCAAGTAGAGTGACGTGACAGGCCCCAGCCAAGCAGGCCGAGGGCCAGGAAGACAAGGGCCGCCAGCAGTCGAACCCCAGCCCCAAGCGTGACCAGGCGCAGCCGTTCGATTTCTGCGGCGGGCGCGGCGGCTTCGGGAGTTGTCGTCGATGTGGCGGCAGGGGTCATCTGGTGGACCGCATGATTATACACGTGGCGTCGGGGTTTGCGGGGGCCAACGATTCGTGACCAGGGCGTCCCGGAGTCCATTCCACCGAGGCAAGGAAGGCCTGCGTTGACGCCTCCGTGCCAATGGACCGGCAGGCGCGACTGAATCCCGTCCACATGGCATGTGACGATCGCGTGCGATGCTGCAACCGTGGTGCATGCCAGCGGCGACGCGATGCGTTTCGGTCAATCCTGGTGTAGACTATTTTCTCAAGTGTCACGAAGACGCGGACTGCGCACTACCAATGCGAAGACCGCTTCCGAACCAGTTGCACGAGGAACGCCGGGCGTCCGGAATGGGCAGAAGGAGTGCTAGTCATGCGAGCCAGTTTCGTCGATCACGATGCCACTTCTGATATGGGAACCCTGAAAGGGTTCCTATACCCCGCGATGGTGGGCCACGCGCAGCGCTGGCGAGGGCGTACGCGAAGCGCGCGGGGCGGGCTGTCCGTCCCGAAGTGCCGGCGGGCTCCCCACGCGACTGGCCGGATGGCCTGCGCCTTATGGTTCCGCAATGACATCTCTCCTGGCTCGGCGAGCGTGGCGCTTGTCCTTGGCCTCGGCTTGTGCTTGGGCGCCTGCAATCCTGAAGGTGGAGTTCCCGCTGGGGGGGCCGGCGCGGGTGGCAGCGCTTCTGGCGGAGGCGGTGGGGGCAACGGAATCCCGGATGCCAACCTGGATCTCGGTCCCATCATAAAGATGCCTGATTCGGGAATTGGCGGAGACGCTCCGTCGCCCGGCTGTATCCAGACCGCGGCCGGTTCTTGTTGCGGCAACGGCAAGCGCGACGATGGCGAGGAGTGCGACGACAGCAACAGGACTTCGGGGGACGGGTGCTCGGCTGAGTGCAGGCTCGAGAGCGACTCGGTCTGCCCCGTCGAGGGCCAACCCTGTCACTCAACCGTGGTGTGCGGTGACGGTCGCATTTCCGGCAATGAGGTTTGTGATGACCACAACACCGTGGATGACGACGGCTGTTCAGCCGATTGCTCGAAGGTGGAGGTGGGCTGGGAATGCACGGCCGCCGGCCTTCGCTGCCGGCCCAAGTGCGGTGATGGCCTGCTGGTGGGCGCTGAGGAGTGCGATGATGGCAACACCACGGTTGGCGACGGTTGCAGCGTGGCCTGCAAGGTCGAGCCCGGCTGGGCCTGTTCCGCGCCGGGAGAGCCCTGTCACGAGACAGTTTGCGGCGACGGCACGCCCGAGGGGAACGAGTCGTGTGACGACGGCAACCTGATCCCCGGCGACGGGTGCTCTCCTGAATGCAAGTCCGAGCCGGTGTGTGTGGGGACGGATGGCTGCACCTCCCCCTGTGGTGACGGTCTCAAGCTGCCCGACGAAGAGTGTGACGACGGCAACACCCGCTCCGGCGATGGCTGCTCGGCCGACTGCAAGCTTGAGGCGAATTGGAAGTGCACGCAGGAGGTGGAGGGGGCCACCGGCGATCTGACGGTCCCCATCATCTATCGCGACATGATCTCGTCGACCGCGCCGGCTAACCTCACGCCGCCCCCGCACCCGAACTTCGAGGTCGATGTGGCCGGGGGCTTGTGCCCAGGGATCGTGTTGTCCACCCTAGGACCCGATCGCAAGCCGGTCTACAACGATGCCATCGACAAGGCCAAGTCGAACACCACCAACGCAGCCGACTTCAAGGCCTGGTATCACGATGACACCCCATACACGAAAATGGTGCTCGACACCATTACGCTGGCAAGACAGCCGGACGGCACCTTCCTCTACAACCACGGCGGGACGGATCCCAAGGTCACAAACCCACCACCCTTCTTCCCGCTCGACAACCGTGGCTGGGCCACGCCCCCGGATGGGCCCGAGATTCCCTACCTCGGTACCGACGGGGCCAATCAGAAACACAACTTCTCCTTCACCAGTGAGGTGCGCTACTGGTTCGAGTATCGAGGGGGTGAATCGTTGAATTTCATTGGCGACGACGACGTATGGGTGTTCGTCAACGGGCGACTGGCCGTCGACATAGGCGGCATCCATGGGGCCACGCGAGGCAGCGTGACGCTCGGCGCTGCGTCTGGACTGACCGCGGGTCGGGTCTACGAGATTGTGGTCTTCCAGGCCGAGCGGAACATGAACCAATCCAGCTACAAGTTGACGCTGGGCCAGTTCAACCGGACCCACACCGTGTGCACTGCCCTGTGCGGGGACGGGATTGTCAACGGCTACGAGCAATGCGACGAAGGGCCGAACAACTCCGACACAACCTATGGAGGATGCACCACTCAGTGCACGATCGGCCCCTACTGTGGAGACGGCAAGGTGGACACTGATTTCGACGAAGAATGTGACGATGGGACCAATCAGTCGACCTATGGCGCGCCGAACGGCTGCGCCCCTGGGTGCCGAAAGCCGGGGTACTGCGGGGACGGAAAGGTGGACGCCAAGTGGGGTGAGCAGTGTGACGACGGCAGCAAGAACGGCCCGGGGACCACGTGCGACAAGTGCATCCTCATCGTCCCATAGGTGTCTGAAGCTGGTGATGCCTTCGTTCAGGTGGGGTGCGGCCGCCAGGCTACGCCTTCCGCAGAGTGATGGCTCCGGTTACTCTTCGGGCAGAACTCGCCTTCTCCTTGCAGCCGATGAAGTTGCAGAGGCGCCCGTATGCTTCAGTTATTGGCCGTTGAGTTTGCTTGAGGTTTGCGAAAACCATCGTGATTCAAGCTGGTTGCGCGAAATAGCTCGCTGCGCTACTGAGGAAACATGGCAGTTACATGAAATTTACTCGGATTTAACCGCCTGATACACGGAATTAACACTAAGCATACGTGGCATTCATCTCCGATCTGCCGCTCGCGAAGAGCGGTCCGTACAACAGGAGGCAACATGTCCTACGCGCAGAGAGTGATCGATTTGGTGACCAAGCGGGACCCCGGGCAGCCGGAGTTCCACCAGGCTGTGACCGAGGTGCTCGAGTCGTTGCAGCCGTGTCTGGACCGCAACCCAAAGTACGAGCAGAACAAGATCCT
>PMCR01000432.1:3865-19927 GCA_003155465.1 Myxococcales bacterium
GCCTGCGCCTGCACCCGAGCGTGAACATTTCTATTCTCAAGTTCCTTGGCTTCGAGCAGGTGTTCAAGAACTCGCTCACCACGTTGCCCATGGGCGGCGCCAAGGGCGGCTCCGACTTCGACCCCAAGGGCAAGTCGGACAACGAGGTCATGCGCTTTCTGCAGAGCTTCATGTCCGAGCTGTTCCGCCACATCGGCGGCGACACCGACGTGCCCGCCGGTGACATCGGCGTGGGCGGTCGCGAGATCGGCTACATGTTCGGCCAGTACAAGCGCCTGAAGAACGAGTTCGTGGGCGTGCTCACCGGCAAGGCGCTCAACTGGGGCGGTTCGCTGATTCGTCCCGAGGCCACAGGCTACGGCGCCGTGTACTTCGCGGAAGAGATGTTGAAGACGCGCAACGAGACCTTCAAAGGCAAGATCTGCGCCGTGTCGGGTTCGGGCAACGTGGCCCAGTACACCGTCGAGAAGCTGAATCAACTAGGTGCCCTGCCGGTCACCCTGTCCGACTCGGACGGCTTCATCCACGATCCCAAGGGCATCACCCCGGACAAGCTCGCCTTCGTGCTCGAACTCAAGAACGTGAAGCGCGGCCGCATCCAGGAGTACGCCAAGAAGTTCGGCTGCGAGTTCGTGGCCGGCAAGCGCCCGTGGGTCGTGAAGTGCGACGCGGCCTTCCCCTCGGCCACGCAGAACGAGCTTGACGGCAAGGACGCCGAGACCTTGCTGAAGAACGGCTGCTATGTCATCGCCGAAGGCGCCAACATGCCGTCGACGCCTGAGGCGGTGGAGAAGTTCCTTGCGGCCAAGGTGCTGTACGGTCCTGGCAAGGCTGCCAACGCCGGCGGCGTGGCCACCTCGGGCCTCGAAATGAGCCAGAACTCGATGCGTCTGTCGTGGACGCGCGAAGAGGTCGACGCCAAGCTGAAGAGCATCATGCAGGCCATCCACGCGGCTGCGTACAAGACCGCGAAGGACTTTGGCCAGCCCACCAACTACGTGATGGGCGCCAACATCGCCGGCTTCGTCAAGGTGGCCGATTCGATGATCGACCAGGGCGTGGTCTAGAAAGGCCCCGCGCTAGTGACTCGCAACCGCCCCGGGAGCGCAGGTTCCGCGGGGCGGTTCTTTTTTCGCTGTCGACTCCAGTCGTGCACTCAGTTGTTGCTGACCTTGCTCCCCTTGATGATGACGTCGCCGTCAGCCTTGGCATTGATCTTTCCGGAAGCGTTGATGGAGACGTCCTTCCCCTTGAGGACTATGGTGCCGTCCTTCTTCATGGTGATGCTTGCGTCTCCGGTCTTGATGACAATCTCGTCACCGGCGTCGAATACCAGCTTCTTGCTCACCGTGACCTGATCGTTTCCGGTGATGGTTTGTGTCCTGCCGGCTGCGACGGTCAAAGTGTCGGCCTTGCCCACGTCCACCTGCCGCGCGCCGGTGATGGTGATAGTTTCGTTCTTGCCGACGGTCTCGGTCCGGGCGCCGGTGATGGTGATCCCTTCGTCCTTGGCGACGGATTCGGTCCGGGCGCCGGTGATGGTGATGGTTTCGTTCTTGTCTACGGTTTCGGTGCGATTGCCGTGGATCGTGATGGTTTCGTCCTTGACGACTTCTTCGGTTCGATTCCCTGTGATGGTCGAGGTTTCGTCGTTCTTGACCTTCTTGACCCGGTCGTGCCCGACCTCGCGTGTCTCGTCGTTCTTGACGAGGATCTTCAAGTCCTTCTCTGCCTGCAGATAGACCTGCTCGCTGTCCTTAAGATCCTCGAAGCGGAGTTCGTTGAAGTTCTGCGGATTGCCGCCCTTGGTGCTCCGGGTTTTGATGCCGGTCTGGGTCTTGTTCTGCGGAAGGTCGTAGGGCGGCATGTTGTCCGCGTCGTAGACGCTGCCGGTGACCAGCGGTCGATCGGGATCGCCCTCCAGAAACTCCACCACGACCTCGTTGCCCACGCGTGGGATGTGGACCGCGCCCCAGCGGTTTCCCGCCCAGGGGTGCGCCACACGCACCCAGCACGATTTGTCTTCGGGCTTTCTGTCTTTGTCGCGATCCCAGTGAAACTGTACCCGGATCCGTCCGTGCTTGTCGGTCCAGATCTCTTCCTTGCTGCCGCCCACCACGCGCGCCGTCTGCGGACCCCGCACGATTGGCTTCTCGATGCGGGGCATCCGGAAAGGCGTCGCGCTATCGATCGCCGTCAGTCGGACGTGGCTCTTGTCGCCCATCACTTGGCTGGAATCCGGGGCTGGATTGCGAAACACCACGTCAGTCGACGTGATCATGAACTTCCGGCCGGCCAGGCCGGGCAGCTCGGAGACTCCGAACAAAGCGCCAACTTCCAACCCTCGCGCCGTGCCCTCACCCGCAAAGACCTCCACGCTGCTCTGCTTTTCCTCTAGCCTCACCCTCGCCAGCCGCTCCCCCTCGGCGTTGCTGGCCTTCACGTCCGCGTCGTCTTTGTTCTCGGCCAGGACAAATCCGCCAGGATATTCGTACCGTTCCAGAGTTGGCTCGTCCTTCGTGGGCTTCGTACCCTTGTGCCCGGCCAGAATGGCAGCGTCGCCGCGAGCACGAAACTCGAAGTCCCGCAGGGCGACATCGTTGGTTCTCACTTCGCAGGTCGCACCCCATTGCCTCAGACAATCCGGGATGGCGCCGCGACGCCCCGGTGGAAGCAGCGGGACGGTCTCCCAGCCGACGCGGGCGTGGTGCGAGCTGATCGAATCCGCAAGAACCATCTCGTGGCCGTCTGTCAGATGGTTGAAGTAGAAGTAGATTCCTTCCAGCGCCAGAATTCGCCGGATGAAGTCCCAGTCGGATTCCTGGTACTGGGTCAGATAGTCCCAAGAACGGTACGCTTTCTCGTACAGGGACGTCTGGTATGGACGTAGCTTGTGTTCCTCCAGGACTTGCTTCACCACGTCGATGACCGGATGGCCCTCAAAAATGCGACAGTCGTGGCTGAAGCTCAGCAGGTGCTGTTCTGGGAGCAGCGTCACTCGGTATTCGGTATAGTTCACGTCCCGTCTGCCGCGCGTGGATTGGAAGACCATGCCGCTAATGTGGCGAAACTGCCCCGGCGCCAGCGGGACATGCACCGTCATCGTCTTCCCCAGCAGGGACTTCAGATCGATATCGTGCAGCTTGCTGTGCAGGTCTAGATGATACTGGAAAAGGGATCCCAGCTCTTCATACCCTGAAATCTCCTGCACCCGGAAGCCGTAGGCTTCCAGTCCCGAGGAACCGGTCACGGTGATCAGAGGATCAAGAATGTCGATCATGGATTTTCTCCTGCCTTGCTATGTTCTCGCCCTGGCGCATCCTCGTCGCGGCAGATGTTGGTCATCATTCCGCGATTGGTCAAGAGCGTCGTGCAGCCGCCGACCTGGCATATGGCCACTGCGTGGCCCGAACGCACCGGCGCGGACCACAGCCGACGCCCGGTCGATAGTTGCACGGCTCTGACTGAGGTGTCGGCAAGCAGAACCGCGCCCGGAGCGCCGCACTCCACCACGGTGCTCGGCTGCACGGGCACGGCCGCGACTTTGACTCCGTCGGAAATGCGGCGCATGACAATCTGATGACGATAGTGCAAAGGTTCGGTGCCACGGTGCCAGCGCCGCTCGGGCTCGACCAGATAGTCACCACAGACCAGCGGCGGTTCGGTCCAGGTTCCTGACTGGTTCCAGATCACCTGATCGTTCCGAAAGCAGAATCCGTAGTGGCAAGGACCGTCGTGGTGGCTCTCCTCGGAAACGCAGAAGATCCTCTCGCCCGATGGGCCCAGCCGCAGACGCGCGCTTGTTCGCGTCTGCATTCTTTTCCCGTGTTCGCTGCCCACATCCGGCGGGGCTGGCAGCGGTTGGGACACAAGCTCCGTCTTCCCGCCCGGCAGCAGTTCGACCATCCTGTTCATCAGCGTCACCCAGCGCCGGCCAGCGTGGCTTGCCACCGAGCGCACGCCGTCGTTCGGGAATTCCCAGCGATCTATCTCCTTGC
This sequence comes from Myxococcales bacterium, assembly GCA_003155465.1. The sequence goes on from PMCR01000432.1 coordinate 7,864, forward strand.
CGTCAGGGCCTAGCAACAACACGGCATCGACGTGAGGCTTCCTTGCCTCTAGCTTCTCGCCCACGACGAGAAGCCCCGCGTCGTCTGCTTCGTTCTCGGAAACGTAGTCCAGTGGAAGCGTCATCACCGGCGACCACTTCCCAGCGGGGGACCGGATCTGCAAGCTGTTCTTGTCAAGCCGGAGTCGTGCGAGGCCTCCATCGTGCAATGGAATCAGCCGCTCGTCATCCCAGCCCTGTGGCCAAACGTCAGCCGCAAGGACCACGCTCAATGCCGCGACCAGTCCCGCCGTGAGTGGCAGGATTGCCCGCGCCCAGCTCATGGCGTTTCCGTGTCCATGGCGCCGTAGCGCTCTGGGTAGCGATGGATGATGAGGGTCATGCCCCATCGAAACGCGCCCGCATCAAGCAAGGCGTCGCGGTCGATCGGCTTGATATGGATGCAGCCGTGCGACTCAAACAGATCGACCTCCTTGGAACCCGCGCCGTATTTGTCCGATTCGGCCTCGTTGCCTGGCGTCGTGTGGATCATCTCGCCTTCTAGGGGCTCGTTGGCGTCACGTCGGCGGTTTGCGTTCCGATCGCGGTAATACCTGATGGCGATCGGGCCAAAGTCGTTGAATATCCATCGGTCAGGAAATTCCCAGAGACCGTAGAGATTCTTGTAGGCATCTCCGATGTCGCTAACGGTCCACCCGAAATCCCGAGTGAGCGAGCGCCACTTGCCCGGCGATTTCTCGTATTCCGCCACCCGGGCGGGAAGGCTCCGACTCCTCCGGATACGGGTTCCCCAGCGAACCCTCGACCAATCCCAGGTCGTGGTCTTGTATGCCTCCGTGCCGTCGATGATGAAGGTTCCCGGAGTGGTTGGTACGGCTGCAATTCTTTCGCCTCTTTCTTTGGGCTGTCGCTTGGACGGGCCGCCCCAGGCCTCGGCACGCAGGATGACCTTGTCGTTCACGAGATAGAGGAGCAGCTTCTCGCCGGGATAGAGGTGCACCTCCTCCTTCTTTGCGGGCTTCGCTTGGGGATCTGCCATCTTGTTCCCCCTGATCTCAGTTGCGTATGGACGTGACCGCTGCGGGATGCTCGGCGACGACAACCATCCCACGAAACACTCCGGGCAGGTCGGAATATCCGGCCGCTGGAAGCGATCGCACGGGGCACAGCAGACGAGGCCAGCAGGAACCGCGTCTTGGCGTCCAGGGATCAAGAATGTCGATCATGGCTTTGCCCGGGCCTTGCCGATTTGCCGGCTGTCCGCGTGTCCGCCGCGACAGATGTTCGTCATCGTCCCGTGATTGGTTAAGACCGTCGTGCAGTCGCCGACCTGGGCAATGGCCACTGCGTGGCCGGAACGCACCGGCGCGGACCACAGCCGACGCCCGGTCGATAGTTGCACGGCTCTGACTGAGGTGTCGGCAAGTAAAACCGCGCCCGGAACACCACACTCCACCACGGTACTCGGCTGCACGGGCGCGGCCGCGACTTTGACCCCGTCGGAAATGCGGCGAACGACGATCCGATGATGATGGTGCAGGGGATAGGTTCCGCGGTCCCAGCGCCTTTCGGGCTCGACCAGATAGTCGCCGCAGACCAGTGGAAGCCAGGTCCAGGTTCCTGACTCGTTCCAGATCACCTGATCGTTCCGAAAGCAGAATCCGTAGTGGCAAGGACCATCGTGGTGGCTCTCCTCGGGAACGCAGAAGATCCTCTCGCCCGATGGGCCCAGCCGCAAACGCGCGCTTGTTCGCGTTTGCACTTTTTCCCCGTGTTCGCTACCCACATCCGGGGGGGCCGGCAGCGGTTCGAAGACAGGCTCAGTCCTCCCACCCGGCAGCAGTTCGACCATCCTGTTCATCAGCGTCGCCCAGCGCCGGCCAGCGTGGCTTGCCACCGAGCGCACGCCGGCGTTCGGGAATTCCCAGCGATCGATCTTCTTGCCATCCGCGCCAAGCAGCAACACGACGGTCCCACGGAGTTTGCTTGTCCCGACCTCTTCTCCCACGACGAGAAGACCCTGATCGTCGGCTTCGTAGTTGGCAACGTACTCCAGTGCAAGCGGGACCACCGGCGACCACTCCCCGGCAGGGGACCGAATCTGCAGTCGCGGATCGCCCCCAAGCAGCGCGATGCTGCCATCGTGCAGCGGAATCAGCCGTCCTCGATCCCAATCCTCCGGCCAGAAGGCCGGCTTGTCTGCCGCCCGGCTCGGACTCGATGCCGCGGCCAGTGCTAGCGTCAGCGGCAGTATTGCGCTCGTGTATTTCACGGCGTTTCCGTGTCCATTGCGCCGTAGCGTTCTGGGTAGCGATGAATGACAAGGGTCATGCCCTGGCGAAACGCGCCCGCATCACGAAAAGCGCCGAGGTCGATCGGCTTGATATGGATGCAGCCGTGCGACTCAAATAGTTCGACCTCCTTGGAACCCGCGCCGTATTTGTCCGATTCGGCCTCGTTGTCTGGCGTCGTGTGGAGCATCTCGCCTTCTAGGGACTCGTTGGCGTCGCGTCTGCGGTTCGCGTTTCGATCGCGGTAGTACCTGATGGCGATAGGGCCAAAGTCGTTGAATATCCACCGGCTGGGAAACTCCCTGAGGCCGTAGAGGTCCTCGTACATGTCCCCGATGGTCAATACGTTCCACGGATCAACCCGCGACTTGAAATCCCGCGTGAGCGATCGCCACTTGCCCGGCGATTTCTCGTATTCCACCTCGTCGGGTCGGCTCTGGCTCTTCCGGATGCGCGTTCCCCACGGAATTCTAGACTTTGGCCAGGTGGTGGTGGTGTACGTCTCCATGCCGTCGATGATGAAAGTCCCCGGCCAGGTCGGCTCGCGTGCCATCTTGTCGCCCTTTCCTTTGGGCTGTCGCTTGGACGGGCCGCCCCAGGCATCGGCACGCAGGATGACCTTGTCGTTCACCAGATAGAGGAGCAGCTTCTCGCCGGGATAGAGGTGCACCTCCTCCTTCTTCGCGGGTTTCGCCTGGGAATCTGCCATCTTGTTCCCCCTGATCTCAGTTGCGTATGGACGTGATCGCTGCTGGATGCTCGGCGACGACAACCATCCCACGAAACACTCCGGGCAGGTCAGAATATCCGGCCGCTGGAAGCGGAGCGGACGATGGACACGAAGCGGCCCTCGCGCACCGTGCCCGCGGCGGCCAGGGCCGAATGCACCCCGGGCAGAAGCAGACCGATGCGGCCCGAGGTTTGGGTCAGGGGCAACAGCTTCTTCTGTGGATCGATGCCGCTCGGCGTGCGCTGCAGAACCAGAACGTCGAGAGCCGGCGAGCTGGTCTCGGGCGGCAGGGCCCAGGCCACCGTCACCTGGTCGTCGCCCACCAGCAGGGAAACCCCGGGAATGGGTGGGAGGGCCAGATCCGCGGGAGGGACTTCGGCGATACGAAGGGGCTGCCAACTCGCCTCCAAGGTGGTGAGCCGGGCCCGGGCGCGTGCCCGGGTGTCGGGGTCGGCCGCGCTTTCGGCAAGCTCGCGGAAGATTGCGATGGACTCGCTCAGTCGGCCCTGGCGCGCGCACAACTCGGCCATGGTCTCAGTTTCGTACAGGTGTTCCATGCTCATGGAAGGAGCTCCCTGGTTCGGAGGATGTCACGCCTGATCTCGGCCACCAACTCATCTGCTGAAGCGAACGCCCGCTGGTCCCGCAAGCGACCGGCAAACTCCAGGCGCAGGCGCGCGCCGTAGAGATCGCCGTCGAAGTCCAGTAGGTGGGCTTCGACAGTTACGGCCGGCGAGGTGCCGCGGCGATCGGCGGCGAAGGTGGGATTGCTGCCGATGCTGACAGCGGCGCGCAGGCGCAGAAGCGAGCCGTCCAGTCGACACGCCCAGGCGGCGTAGACACCTGGCTTGGGCAGAAGGTCGGCCTCTGGGTCCAGGTTGGCGGTGGGGATGCCCAGGGTGCGGCCGCGCTCGACGCCGTGGACCACGCGGCCGCCAAGCTCGAAGGGGCGACCGAGAAGCATGGCCGCTCCTTCCACACGGCCCTCAAGCACGAATTCGCGGATCTTGGTCGACGAGCAGACCAGCCCCGCGACCATGACCGGCGGCACGATGCTGACCCCCATGTGCAGGCGCGCGCCTTCGCTGGCGAGCATGGTCGGGTTGCCTTGCCGGCCGGCCCCGAAAGTGAAGTCCCAGCCCACCACCACGTGACGGGCGCCAAGATTCCCGCGCAGCACCTCGGCGATGAAGCGATCGGCGGGCAGTGCCGCAAAGTCGGTCGTGAAGGGCTCGACCACGACCGCATCAGCGCCAGCCTCGGCAAGCAGTTCCAGCCGACGCTCCAGCGTAAGCAACATGGGCGGCGCCAGTGCGGGGGCAAAGAACCGCGCCGGATGGGGGTCGAAAGTCAGGACCACGGCCTCACCGCCTTGCGCGTGGGCGAGGCGTTGGGCGGTGGCCACCAAGGCCTGGTGGCCGAGGTGCACGCCGTCGAAGTTTCCCACGGCGATCGCGGGCGCACGCAGAGGACGCCCTAGCTCGGGCGTAACGCGCTGGCGGCCTCGAATGACGTGCACGCTCTCGGGCATAGACGGCCAAACCGCTTACGTCAAGCCATGACCCACCTGAAACGATTCTCGACAGCGCGCCCACTTTCGCGTTGGATCTACCCATGCCTAGACGAACCTGGCCGGACCTCGATCCAACCCTCCTGGTTGGGTCGCTGGTGGTCTACGTCGCGGGCACGCCGTTGGGGTTGGATCGGGTGGCGGCAGCGCCCACAGTTGCTGCCGGGCTCGCTGCCTCGTCACAGGAACCGTGTGCGCCGCTGGCTCTCTTGGCCCTGCGCCTCGTCGGCTACTTGCCCCTGGGCGATGCTGCGGCCCGTGCCAATCTGGCGGCAGCGTTGTTGGCCGCGCTCGCGACTACGCTGTTGGGCCGGGCGTGTGTGGATCTCCTGGTCGCCTTGCGCCCGCCCCCCCACGCTCGTCAGGGCGCGCGTGATTTTCTCTATGAGCCGTGGCTGGCCGCGGGGGCCGCGCTGGCCGGCGGCTTGTCGCTGGCCGCGTTTCACACGGCGACTTCGGCGGGCGCGGCTTCGGCTACGCTCGCGCTCTTGGCGGGGGCTTGGTTGGCCGCGCTGCCTATCTTGCGGGGGAAGGGAGGAGCAGGGCGCGGATTCGCACTGGCGGGCCTGGCGGGCCTGGCGGCAGGGGTGGATCCGGTGGCCGCTCCGCTGCTATGGCCGCTGACCTTTGGGCTGTGGCTGTGGGAGTTGCGCCGAGGGAGCCGCTGGCCGCTCTGGGCTCCCTTGCTCTTCGTCGCGGCACTCGGCAGCTCGCTGCTGGCCCGTGTGGCAGCCTCGGATGACCCTGTGAATCTCGGGCACCTCGTCGCCAGCCTCTGGCCGACTGGGACGCACGATCACGTCGCGGCGCTCGGGACTGCGGCCGAACTGTGCGACGAGTTTGGTGTGGTGGGCCTGCTGCTGGCCGGGGTGGGGACGTTGGCCCTGCTCAGACGGGCTCCGTTCGTTGCGTTCTGGTTCGGGTTCACCTTGGTCACGGCGCTCCTGCTCGGGCATTCGTTTGCGCAAAGTGGGCTTGCCTTCGAGCCCGCCCGCGCGGGCCTGCCTGCGGTCCTGATGGCCGCCGCGGTCCCCATGAGCGCAGGCGCGGCCGCGGTGGCATCCCGCCTGGGTCGCGCGCGCATCGCCACGGCGATCGTGCTGGCCGCGCTGGCGGTTGTCTCGCCTGTGTTCGATGGCGGCGCCAGTCGGTGGCGGCGCGACGTTCACGGGCCCGAGCGCCTGCTTGAGCACGCGCTTCTTCGCTCGCCGTTGCGGGCGTCGGTGGACCCAGGCACAGCCGAGATGGATGGGCTGTTCCGCTACGGCGCGGCTTTGGGCCTGCGGCCCGACATCGAGATTGCGCGTCGCAGGTAGGTCCCTACGCGAAGTGCGGAGCGCACTCCGACATTACTCGACCTGGAGCGCGTTGAAGGCGGCCAGGAGCTGGCGACAAGCAGCTAGCGTCGCGGCGGCGTTTTGCCTCTTGCCAGTTTGGCCATGCGCGAGAGTGACGACGTTCTGCGCGGCCTTCATGAATAAGAGCCAGACACCGAGCATAGCGATCGAGCTTGGCGAAGGCACGACTGATCTCCTCACACGAAGCCGGATCGGTGGGATAGCTTATCGTCAATTCAGCGCGCGATGGCTCGGGATCCGTGGATGAAGGAAGTGGGAGAGTGCGGCCGAGATGAACCGAAAGTTCGAGGCCAGACTTGGCCAGGAAGGAGAACCTACGCGTGATTCGTCCCGGCGCCGCGACGTGGAGCACGTGGGACGCGCCTTCGTCGAGAAGCAACTCGTCTCTCATCACGGGAAGGTGGTCGACCTGCACGCCGGCTTCGCTGGGCTCGACCACAAGAGCAACCTTGCACTGCGCCCGATGCCCGGCCGCCGCGTCTTCTCCCTGGGTCTTGCGAAAGTGGCTGTAGGTGAAGCGAGCAACAATGAGCAGCGCGAGCAAGCCCAGTGCTTTCACGAGGCGCGAGCGGTTGCGCGGTGACAGGATGCGATCACGCGCCATCACTTCGCTGGCGGCCCCGGGTCTTGGCCGCGAACGCGCGACCCGATCGATGGTTGGCTCGGCGGCAGGCGTGTGGGTCACGAGAGTGCGACCGCGATCGTCGGCCAGGACTGGCACGACGGCATGGTCGGGCAGGGGTGCGAACCGATCCGCTCCGCCGTCGCCCGCGGCGCGTGGATTGCGAACGATGTCCGCGTAGCCCCGGGTCCCGCTTGCGGCGAGAGCAAAGGCGGCACGCCACCCGCTTCCCCGGGGAATGAGATCGGCCGCAATGCGGACACGCCACCGAGCGAGAATATCACCAAACCTTACGGGCTACCTGGCTCCCTGGAGCACCGAACGGTTTGACGGACCGAGTGNNATACTCGACGTATTTGACCGACGAGCAACGAAGGGATGCGACGCAAATCCGCAATTCCACGACGGGAGGCAAACCGTTCGGTGCTCTGGCCCCCACGCAGAGGCTCATCGGTCCCGATCCTCGCGCAGGACTTGGGCGCTGGCAGTGGATGTGGACCCAGCAAGACGCTCGGCGGCAAGCGCGAACCGCGGGGCGAGCTTCCCGCTGGCGACCGTAGCGGTGTACTGTCTCTCGCGATGAGATTCCCTCGTTCACCAGCCGTCCTTGCCCCCGGCGCTTCGTGCGCCCTCCTTTCCGTGGCCTTCGCGGTGCTAGGGTGTGTCGGCATGCGGTCAGGGCCATCCACATCCCAGCTTGCGGCGAGCCGAGCCAGCGTCCCGACGCCCGACATCGACGAGCTGCTCGGCAAGATGACGCTCGACGAGAAGATCGGGCAGATGACCCAGATCGACTGGAAGCTGGCCAAGAACACCGACGACGTGCGCAAGCTGTGCGTTGGATCGGTGCTCAACGGCGCGTCCTCGCTGCCTGAGCCCAACACGCCCGAGACCTGGGTGAGACTGGTCACCTCGATCCAGACCCGAGCCCTGGGCACCCGTCTGGGCATCCCGATGCTCTGGGGCACGGACGCGGTCCACGGCAGCGGCTTGGTAAGGGGCGCCACCATATTCCCGCACAACATCGGCATGGGCTGTACGCGCAACCCCGAGCTGGCCGAAAAAGTCGCACGGGCCACGGCCTTGGAGTTACTGGCCACCGGCATTCCTTGGACTTTCGCCCCCTGCATCGCCGTGCCTCGCGACGAGCGTTGGGGCCGTACCTACGAGGGTTTCGGCGAGACGCCAGAGCTGGCCGGAATGATGGCTGCGGCGATGGTCAAGGGCCTGCAGGCCGAGACCGGCCAGCCAGGTGCGGTGCTCGCCTGCGCCAAGCACTTCCTGGGCGACGGCGGCACAGCCGGGGGCAAGGACCAGGGCGACACCATCTGTTCCGAACAAGAGCTGCGCGCCATCCACCTGCCCGGCTACACCGCGGCGGTCAAGGCTGGTGTCGGTTCGATCATGGTGTCGTTTTCCCGCTGGAACGGCGCTCCCATGCACGCCAACAAGTACCTCATCACCGACGTGCTCAAGGGCGAGCTTGGTTTTGAAGGCTTCGTGATAAGTGACTGGGAAGCCATTGCCACCCTCCCGGGCTCGAACGAGCGCACGATTGAGGCAGCCATCAACGCCGGCATCGACATGGCCATGGTGCCGCTCAGCTACCAATGGTTCGTCCCTGGTCTGCGCCACCTGGTCCAGAAGGGCCGCGTGCCCATGGCGCGCATCGATGATGCCGTTCGTCGCATCTTGAAGCAGAAGGCGCGCCTCAAGTTGTGGGAGCATCCTTACCCGGATCCGGTGTTTGCCGGCCAGTTGGGCTCGTCCGAGCACCGGGCGCTGGCGCGCGAGGCGGTTCGGCAGAGTGCGGTCCTGCTCAAGAATCAAGACGCCGTACTTCCGCTGCCCAAGAACAGCCACATTCTGGTGGTGGGCAGCAAGGCGGATGACATGGGCATCCAGTGCGGCGGCTGGACAGTGGGTTGGTCGGGAAGGCGTGGCAACGTCACGCCCGGCACCACGATCTTGCGGGCTATCCAGAAGGCTGCCTTGGGGGGCAAGGTGGATTTCTCGCCGGGCGTCAGGGGAGCAGGCACGGCCGATGCGATCGTGGTGGTGGTCGGGGAAGAGCCCTACGCCGAGGGCAAGGGCGACAGCAAGGAGCTTGGCCTTTCCAGGGATGACATGAGCCTGGTCACGGCAGCGAAGGCTTCGGGCAAGAGGGTGGTGGTTGTACTGGTCACCGGCCGGCCGCTGCCCATCGAGCCGGTCATCGCCGGCGTGCAGGCCGTGCTGGTGGTCTGGCTGCCCGGCAGCGAGGGCGATGGCGTGGCCGACGTGCTGTTCGGTGCATTCAAGCCTACCGGCAAGCTATCGCACTCATGGCCGCGCTCGTCGTCGCAGATCCCTGTCAACCAGGGCGACGCGACCTATGCGCCCCTTTTCCCCTACGGTTTCGGGTTGAGTTATTGAGACTCTACGAAATGAATCCGAAGACTGAATTCGCGGGCGCAGGGGGCGCGATGCGCCGGCTGGGCGGGCACGCGCGTGCCCTGGCCCTGGAGATCGCGGCCGAAGCGCGTGCGGAGTGGGGCTTTCTTACCGACATCATGGCGGCGGCGTTTCGCGCCAACCGGCAGTTGGGCAGCGGCGATCGAAGGCTGATCTCCGAGACGGTGTATGGGCTGGTACGATGGGAACGGCGGTTGGAGGCGGTGGTCGACGAGTTGCTGGCAGTGGCACAGGGGCGCGGCATGCCGGAGCCGCTCTCGTCAGCCGGCCGGCAGGAATTGAAGCTCATTGTCTATGAGCTGCGCAGCGGCTTGCCGGTCGACGCGGCCAAGGCCGATGCGCGGCGGATTCTGCGTCGGGATGTTGATCTTGCGATGGCGGCTGCGGACGATGCGGGATTGGGCCGAAGCGCCGGTCTGGAACGCCAGGCTCTGCGGCTGTCCTATCCGACTTGGATGATGGACCGCATGGTGACGGATCTGGGCCAGGCTGATGCCCTCGCGCTGGCCGCGGCCATGAACGACCGGGCTCCCCTCACTGTACGCAGCAACGGGGTGAAGGCCTCGCGCGAGGAGTTGGTCGCGCGTTTGGCCGAGGAGGGCGTGGTGGCGCGGCCGACCGATCTGTCGCCCACGGGCCTGTTTTTCGAGACGCGGGTCAATGCCTTCGGACTGTCGGCATTTCGCGACGGCTTCTTCGAGGTGATGGACGAGGGCAGTCAACTGGTGGCCGAAGCCGTGGCGCCGCCGCCACGCGGTCGCGTGGTCGACGCCTGTGCCGGTGCGGGCGGCAAGACACTGGCTCTGGCGGCCCTGCTCGATGGACAGGGTCGCATCCTGGCGCTCGATTCCAACGGCAAGAAGCTGGAGGAACTGCGCCGGCGCGCCCGGCGCGCGGGACTGTCCAACGTGACCGCGCGTGAGGTGGGCGGGGTCCAGATGCCGGCGGAGGCGAAGGTGGGCGCATGGGATCGCGTCCTGGTGGATGCCCCCTGCTCGGGCCTGGGGACGTTGCGCCGCAATCCCGAGGCGCGCTGGCGGCTCACCCCGAAGACCGTGGACGGGTTTCCGGCGCAGCAGCTTTCACTCATGGTGACCTACGCGCCCCTGGTGGCGCCCGGCGGCCGCCTGGTCTACGCCACATGCACGGTTCTTCGGCGGGAGAACGAATCGGTGGTCGAGCGATTCCTGGCCGAAAGGCCGGACTTCGTGCTCATGCCAGTCAAGGAAATCTGGGGCAAAGAGAGGGCCCTGCGCTTGGGCGATGGGACATACTTGAAGGTGTACCCGCACAGCCACGGCAGCGACGGCTTTTTCGCTGCCGTGCTGCGCCTGCCGCCGCGAAAATAGTCAGACCCGCCGGCGAGAGCCGGCCGACAGGGCTCTTCGGCGCTCTAGTGGGTCGGGCGAGACATCTGACCGGTGGAAACGCAGTCGATATCACTGTCCGGATCGCACCCGGCTGGGCAGCAGCCGTCCGCAGACTCCCCGCTGCAGATCTTGATGTCGGTGTGGCTGCAGGCCAGGGTGCACTCGTCACTGCTGCCGGTCATCTGGTCGATGGTGCAGTCCCTGCCATCGTCACATGAGGTCGGACAGGTGGAGGGCGGGTCGCAGGTCTCGCCGGGTTCCACGACGCCATTGCCACAGACCGATGAGCAGTCGGGGTCGGTGTTCGCATCGCAGTTGTCTGGGCAGCAGCCGTCCTTCTTGCCAGAAGAGACACATTCCTTCTTGGTGTGGCTGCACGCGACGTCGCAGGTGGCACTGCTTCCAGTCATCTGGTCGATGGTGCAGGCCTTGCCGTCGTCGCAGGAGGCGGGGCAGGAAGATGGCGGATCGCAGGTCTCGCCGGCTTCCACGGCGCCATTCCCGCAAGTGGGTGAGCAGTCAGAGTCGGTGTTGGCATTGCACGCGGCTGGGCAGCAGTTGTCCTTCGGGCCCACGCTGCAGGCCCTGATGGTGTGGGTACACGCGACGTTGCACTTGGCGGGGCTGCCGGTCATCTGATCGATGGTGCAGGGGTCGTGGTCGTCGCAGGAGGTAGGGCAGGAGGATGGCGGGTCGCAGGTTTCGCCCTTTTCCACGGCGCCGTTGCCGCAAGTGGGTGAGCAGTCAGAGTCGGTGTTGGCATTGCACGCGGCTGGGCAGCAGCCGTCGCCCGCGACACAGTTGGTGATGTTGGTATGGGTACATGCGACGTTGCAGGTGTCCCTGCTGCCGGTCATCTTGTCGATGGTGCAGGCCTTGCCGTCGTTGCAGGAGGCGGGGCAGGAGGATTTCGGGTCGCAGGTTTCACCTCTTTCCACCACGCCGTTACCGCACTTCGGTGAGCAGTCAGAGTCGGTGTTGGCGTTGCACCCGGCTGGGCAGCAGCCGTCGGCCGAAACACAGTTGGTGATGTTGGTGTGGGTACATGCGACGTTGCAGTTGGCGCTGCTCCCAGTCATGCGATCGATGGTGCAGGCCTTGCCGTCGTTGCAGGAGGTGGGGCAGGAGGATTTCGGGTCGCAGGTCTCGCCGGGTTCCTTGACTCCATTGCCGCAGGTCGGTGAGCAGTCGGAGTCGCTTTTTGCGTTGCACCCGGCCGGGCAGCAGCCGTCGCCCCCGACACAGGTGGTGATGGCGGAGTGGCTGCAGGCCACGTTGCAGTTGGCACTGCTGCCGGTCATCTTGTCGATGGTGCAGGCGTTGCCATCGTCGCAGGAGGCGGGGCAGGAGGACTTCGGGTCGCAGGTTTCGCCGGTTTCCAATGCCCCGTTGTCACACGTGGGTGAGCAGTCAGAGTCGGTGTTGGCATTGCACCCGGCCGGGCAGCAGCCGTCGCCCCCGACACAGGTGGTGATGGCGGTATGGCTGCAGGCCACGTTGCAGTTGGCACTGCTGCCGGTCATCTGATCGATGATGCAGGCATTGCCCTCGTTGCAGGAGGTGGGGCAGGAGGATTTCGGGTCGCAGGTCTCGCCAGGTTCCACGACGCCATTGCCGCAGGTCGGTGAGCAGTCGGGGTCGGTCTTGGCGTTGCACCCGGCTGGGCAGCA
>PMCR01000432.1:19966-31395 GCA_003155465.1 Myxococcales bacterium
CGTCGCCCGCGACACAGGTGGTGATGATGATGTGGCTGCAGGCCACGTTGCAGTTGGCGCTGCTGCCAGTCATCTGATCGATGGTGCAGGAGTCGCCGTCGGTGCAGGAGGTGGGGCAGAGGTATCCCGGGTCGCAGGTCTCGCCGGGTTCCACGACCCCATTGCCGCAGTTGACCGCCCCCCAAATGCCACCAGTTCCCGTGACGCCCCCGGTCTGCGGAGTCCCACCGGTGGCTCGGCCGCCAGTGCCCGACAGTCCGCCTGTTCCCGGGGAACCGCCCGCGCCGCCAGCACCACCGGCCACCGACGTTCCCCCAGACCCACCCCCGCCGACCGAGCTCGATGAGGTTCGGTTTCCACCCTGCCCACCGCGGCCATCCTTCGCGGAGGCGGATGCATCCGCGTGAATGCCGGAGTCACCCTTCGGAACCGTGCCAGCATCCTTTGTCCCGGAGAGGCCAGCCCCGTTGAGGCCGCAGCCCAGAAACGAAACCAACATCGCCGACGTGAGGAGGGATGGCGCCAATCGCTGCATAAGCAAGCTCCTTGCTAGATCGTACAGTTTATCAGATTCCGGCATGCAGTGTGCGCCAGAGTCGGGCCGCGGTCGCGCTAATTCTCGGTGGCGACGCGGGAAGACCAGCGCGCAGGATCCGGGGCCGTGTTGGATGACCACGACCAGCTTGGGGCGATGGGCGCGACGATATTGCTCGCAGCAAGGCTCGCGCCGGATAAACAGGTCCTTCTCGATGTACTCCGGCAGGCAACTGGTCCTGGTCAGGGCGCGTGGCCTGTACTATTGCTTGACCCGTGCCCGAGCCCGTTTCTCCCAAGGTTTCGTCAAGGCTGGCAAGAGTCGTCTTGACCACGCCCCCGCAATCGGCGCCTCGCGCCCTGTGCGAGCGCTGCCGCCGGCCGACCAGTGTCTGCTACTGCGCGCACATTACATCTTTGGAAACCCGCACGCGCGTGATCGTCCTGCAACACCCGCGCGAGCGCGACGTGGGCATCGGCACCGCGCGCATCGCGCGTCTGTGCCTCCCCGGCGCCCTGTTGCGCGTGGGCATCGATTTTTCTGACGACCCGGTGGTGCAAGCGGCGCTGGCCAGCGTGCAGACGCATGTCATCTATCCAGGGCCGGCGGCGCGCGACGTGGAGTCCGTGGCGCCTGGTCAGCCCATGACGCTGATCCTGGTCGACGGCACATGGGGCCAGGCGCAGAGGCTGCTGAAGGCCAACCCTGCGCTCATGCGCCTGCCACAGCTGCGCTTCACCCCGCCCCAGGCCAGCGCCTACAACCCAATCCGGCGCGAGCCCGCCTTTCATTGCATGGCCACCATCGAGGCCTTGGCCCATGTGCTCGGCCACCTGGAGGGCGACCGCGAGCGCTTCAAGACGCTGCTGCGCCCCTTCTACGCCATGGTGGACATGCAGATCCGCTACGTGCAGGCCAGCTCGGGCGGCCGCCATCGCTTTCATTCGCGACGCAACAGCCGGCCGCCGCGCTGCCCAATCCCGCCGCTGCTGCGCGAGCGCAGGGCCGACATTCTGTGCGTGCACGGCGAGGCCAACACCTGGCCACGCCACGCGCCGACGCGCCACCCAGCCGAGATCGTGCATTGGCTGGCGCGCCGGCCGAGCACCGGCGAAACTTTTGAAGCGGTGATCGCCCCGCGCCACAGCCTGGCGCCGACCACGCCATTCCATGTCCGACTGGGCAGCGGCGCGCTGCTGGCCGGTGAAGAATGGGGTTCGTTCGCGGCGCGCTGGCAGGCGTTTTTGCGGCCCAGCGATGTCATAGTGTCGTGGGGCCACTTCCCCGTGGACACCCTGGCGGCTGGCGGTCTGGTTCTGCCCCGGCCGCGCTACGATGCCCGAGCGCTGGCCTGCGCGGTATTGAAGAAGCGCACCGGTACCGTCGAAGACTGCCTGCCGCGCATGCAGATCCCGGCGCCCGAGCCATGCGGAGCGGGCCGCGGCGGCGTGCGCCTGGCCGGCCTGTGCCTGGTGTTGGAACAACTGCTGGCAGCCTGATGGTTGCGGCCAAAGGGTGTGACGTGGTTCACCTCGCTAGCCACGCGTCGCTGAGAACGCAGAGGTGAGAGGGGAGGCCACAGAGTCGGAGAAGACGCAGTGATGCAACCGCTCCCTTTCCGGTCCGGCTCTCGGTCCTCTGTGGTGAGAAAGCATCGTCGTGGTGTAGCTTCGCTGTCCATGTCGTTTCATGTGATCTCGCGCTTCTTGCTGCGTGCGCCCCTTCTTCCTGTGCGCGGCGTGCGCAATGCCCGAGCGGCTTTGCGGCGGCATCCCTTGGGCGCGATGGCGGTGGAGCTTGCCAGTCCGGATCTGGCAGAAGCCCTGCTGCGAGATCCCGGGCCGGCTGCAGCAGCCGCGTTGTCCCGCTACGCCCGCCGCGCTGCCTTCCGGCCCACGCCCGCGGGTCTGCTGGCGGGCGTGGCCATGGGCAGGCTGGGCTCGCGCACGCGCCTTCACACCGACCAGGTCGAGACAGTCCTGGCGCCGACATGGGAGCGCGTCGCCGCTCTGGGGCGTGCGCTGCTCGACCAGCCTGAGTTGCGGCTCTGCGTGAGGCTGCGAATTGCGCCCTCGCTGATGGCCGCGGGCGGGCAGGCCGTTTGGCTAGGTTTTGGCAGCGACGGACTCGAGGTGCGATCGAGCGACGTCGACGCCGTGCTGGGCGCCGCGATCGAGTGCGCGCAGCAATGGACACCGTGGCCCGCGGTCAGTGGCACGGTGAAGACCGCGACCAGCGGCGAAGCCGGCGACGTGGACGAGCTCTTGCTCGTGCTCATCGACCGCGGCGTGCTTTGTCACGATCTCGCGCCGCCACTGCTGGGAAGGTCGCCTGGACCCTGGCTTGCCCAACGTCTGGCAGACCTGCCGGCCGAAGTCGATACGATGGTGGCGACGATCCGCAAGCGACTCATCGGGATTCCCCTGACCGATTTGGCTGAGACTCGCGCCGTGCTGGCCGGACTTCCAGGGGCCAGCGAGTCGGCGACCGACGTGACGGGCACGCTTTGCCACCGGCCGCGTGGTGAGCCGATGCTTTCGCGCCGGGCGGTCGAGCGGGCGGTGGCTTGCGCGCCACTCTTGCTGCGCTTGCAAGAGGCGCTGGCTGGTCCGGTGGCGGAGCGCGCGTGCGACGCAGGCCTGGCCGAGCAGATTGATTCCATGGTCGAGGTTTTCGGCGCGGGCGCGCTGGACCTGGCGGCACTGGCCACAGGCGGCTATGGCAGTGCGCTCGCCCAGACCGACCAGGAGCCGGCGAGGGCCGACGGCGGGCTGGAGGTACTCGCGCGCCTGGCCGATGCAGTGGCGCAGGCCGCAGCGGCGGGCGAGTTCGAGATCAGTCTGGATTCCGAGGCGCTTGATGCGATCTTGCCTGCCGCGGGCATGCCGCCGACCTTCGAGCTGTTCCTGTCGCCGGCCCGTGAGCCGCCGCGCGCGAGCCCGGGTACTGGCTGGTTGCTCGGCCTGCATGCGCCCGGCGGCGCCAGTTGGGGACGCTTTGCCGGCGTGCTGGGTGCGCCGATGCGCGAGGCGCTGGCAGAGCTGGCCGCTGCGGAGACGTGGGCGCGTCCCGGCGAGAGAGCGCTGGACGTGGTGTACGCGCCATCGCCAGCACTGGCGGATCTGTGCGCCCATCCGCCTGTGCGCGAGGCCGCGCTGGCGCTGGTTGGCTGGCCCGAAGGTGCGGCGGTGACTCCCGCCCAACTCGGGTTGGTGGCGGACCCGGCCGCCGCAGAGTCTTTGGCCTTGCGGGACTCGACGTCGCAGCCAATCGCACCGAGCCCGCTTCATCGTGTGCGCTCGGCAACCGCGCCGTCCGGGATTTATCGCCTGCTGGCCGGCTGGTCATTCGCACGCCAACACGCGCCCTGGGCGTTCTCCTGGGGCGCGCTCACCGGGCTGAACTTTCTGCCGCGGGTGCTTCTCGACGGCTTCGTGGTGGCGCCCGCCAGCTGGCGCGTTCCCTCCGCGGCAGAGGTTGCTCGTCCGGGTGCGCTCGCGCGCTGGCGTCGGCGGAACCGCGTTCCCGCTGCCGTGCAGGCAGGCGAGGGCGATGAGCTGCTTTATCTGGATCTGCGCGCGGCCGGCGCAAGGGCAGAACTGGCGCGTCTTGCCGGCGGCCGAGTCTTCGAGATCTGGCCCCCGATCGATGAATTGCCGGATCGTGGTGGTCGTCGGGTCGAAGCAGTCGTGGCAGTGGCCCATGTTCCCGAGGGAAACGAGGTCGAGGCTTTGCGGGCCGCCTTGGAGGCGACCCGCGCTGCCGGGCGCGTGCCAACCCCCGCCCAGTCACCGCCGGCCGCGGACTGGGTCAGCTTTCGCCTGTACGGTGCGGTCGAGCGCCAGGACACCGTGCTTTTCGAAGTCGTGGGTCCGGCGGTCAAGTCCGCCCTTCACGCCGGCGAGATCGACGCGTGGTTCTTCCTGCCCTACGTCGACGAGCCGGGCCGATGCCATCACCTGCGCCTGCGCGCGCATGCCCGGTCGGCTCGCCAGGCCGAGGCCTTTTCCCGCCGTGTGTGCCGCACCCTTGCGCCCCTGTGCGTGCGTGGCGAAGTGGTCAGGGTGGAGACAAGTGGATACTTCCGCGAGGCTGCGCGTTACGGAGGGGCGGCGGTCATGCCCGTGGTGGAGCAGCTCTTTCAGGCCGGCAGCGAGCTGGTCCTGGCTGTCTTGGAAGCCGAGGACCAGGGCACTGCGCAGGCCGATCGGGTGGCCTTCGCGGTTCGCGCGGCTGACGCCTTGGCGAGCGGGCTGGGGCTGGCCCCCAAGGAGCGGGACGGATTGGCGCGGCGGTGTCGCGCGGCCTGCGCGCGCGCGGGCCTCCTCGACGAGGAGCACGCACGGCAAGAATATCGACAGCGCTCCCGGCGACTTTTCGGCTGGCTCGTCGGCAAGGAAGATGACGTCATCACACCGGCGTTGATGTCTCTGCAGGACACAGCGGCGTCAGCGTCGGCGCTGTTAGACGTCGATTTGCGCGTGATCTTGCAGCGGAAGCTGCCCGCCTTGCTGCACATGCAGGCCGTGCGCCTTGCCGGCGCGGACGCTGGCGCCGAGGCGCTCGTCTACTATCTTTGGCAGCGCACGCTGGAAAGTCTTGCTGCCCGGAGCAACCGCGGGCAGTAGCGCTTCCTGCCAAAAGGGCCGAGGTTCAGTTCTGCATCTTGGTTGCCCATCCCTGAGGATGGTGCGGTCGAAGCAACATCAGCGACCCTTGCCGCCCTTGTGCTCTTCATCCTTTTCCGCCGACTGCCGACGCAGAACTTCTTGCAGAAGCGTACGCTCGATGCAGGACTGGAAGGGGACGGTCTCTTCGATGGAAATCACCTGCTGGGGGGCTGCGCTAGGCGGCTTCGCGCTCTGGCGAGTGACAACCGGGATCTCGCGGGTTCGATCGACTTCGTGCACGTGCACGGGCACGCCGTTGGTCCTGCGCGTCACTGGACGCGTCTTCGTCCGCCCCGTGGCTTTCATCAGCGGCACTCCTGCCAGCCGCGGGAACGCGGGGCAACAACCATGGGATCCGTTCGCTGCGTTTGGCTCGGGCTAGGCACGCCGATAGCATAGATCACATGGCCGTCCCTCGGTAAGGGGCTTGCCTTGCCGTGGAGAGCCGCGCAGGCGCTCGTCGTCGCAGCATGTAGGCTTGTGGGGTGGTATGAAAGGAAGCCATGGCGTCACCCCAGGAAGAAGATTTCGCGGCACTTCTCAAGGAGTTCGAGAGCAACGATGCGCAACGGGCCAGTCGCGCCGCCCGCGTGGGCGATTCGGTGCGAGGCCGTGTTGTTTCGCTGGGCCACGAGGCCGCCTTCGTGGAGTTATCGGGCAGCAAGAGCGAGGCCATGATTGACCTGCAGCAGCTGCGCGACCAGGACGGCAACCTGACGGTGAAGGTTGGCGACGAGATCGAAGCACGGGTGGTTGAGAGCATGGGCAAGTCTGGTTGCGTGGTTCTGCGTCGTACGGCGGTGGCGCGTGGCCCTGAGGCCAAGGCCGAGCTGCAGCAGGCGGCGCAACTGGGCCTGGCCGTGGAAGGGACGGTCACCGGCGTGAACAAAGGAGGTCTCGAGGTGTTGGTGGCGGGCGTGCGCGGTTTCTGCCCCATCTCGCAGCTGGAAA
The DNA here is from genome assembly GCA_003155465.1 of Myxococcales bacterium. The sequence continues at coordinate 26,123 of PMCR01000432.1, forward strand.
TGCGTCACGTGGAAGATGCCGGCGCGTACGTGGGTCGCAAGCTGGAGTTCCGTATCACGCGCTACGATGTGGACCGGCGCGGTGACAACCTGGTGGTCTCGCGGCGCGCGTTGCTGGAGGCCGAGGCGCGAGCGCGGGCCGACAAGATTCGCAGCAAGCTGGTGCCGGGCGCCGTCCTGCCCGGCGTGGTGGTCGCGCTCAAGGACTTCGGCGCGTTCATCGACCTGGGCGGGGTCGAGGGCATGCTGCCGGCGTCCGAGTTGGGATTCTCCCGCGGCGTGCGGCCCGCTGACCGACTGTCGCTGGGCCAGAACCTGGAGGTCCAGATCCTGCGCATAGAAAAGACCGACGATCCAAGGCGACCCGAGCGCATCTCGCTGTCGCTCAAGTCCATGGAACGGGATCCCTGGGAGGACGTGGCCACGCGCTTCGCCTCGGGAACTCGCGTCTCGGGCCGGGTCACGCGGATCGAGGTCTTCGGCGCCTTCGTCGAGCTTGCGCCGGGGATCGAGGGTTTGGTGCATATCGGCGAGTTGTCGGGGGGCAAGCCGGTGCGCAACGCGCGCGAGTTGACCAAGGTGGGAGCCACGCTGGAGGTCACCGTGCTGGCGCTGGATCGAGAACGACGTCGGATTTCGTTGGGCGTGGGCGAGCGCACGGATGTGGTGTCGCAAGAGGATCTGGACGCCGCACGCGCGCCGGCAAAACTGGGCACGCTGGGCGATCTGTTCAAGAAGAAGCTGTAGGCCTGGCTCGGCCTGGTCGCATCCTACGGCAAGAAGAAGAGCACCTGGTCGGCGCTGAGCAACGCCATCCCCTTGGACACGGGGTCGATCCGAATCTCGCCAGGCGTGGGAACGCCGGTGACAACAGGGGTGAGGATACCGGTGCTCTCCACCCTCACCACCCGGGAATTGGCGGTATCCGCGGCGTAGAGACCGGCCGGGAATAGCCCGCCCAATCCAACCGCCAGACCGTTGAACCTGGTGCCGGTGGTCGGACTGGCCAGCAGCACGGGCGCGCCGCTGGTCAGCTTGTAGATGGCGCCGTCCCCCGCGAACCATGGCTCGCTTCCCGAGTTGTTCATGTTCACGAAGTAGAGAGTGTCGGTCAACGCATCGTGAGCCAGGTATGCCGGGGAGTAGGAGGCTGAGCCGGCGGGGATGAGGCTCGTTTCCGCGGCATTCTTGGCTGACAGCTTGAAGATGTTGTAGCTCTCGAAATCGGAAAACACCCAGCCGCCGGTCGGCAAGGCGACGATGTCACCAATGCCGGAATGGCCCTGCGCCAGGGTCCAGGGCGTATCGATGCCTGTCGGCGTGATCTCGTGCAGGCCCGTCGGTCCCCCGTAGAAGTCGATGGCGAGCAGGATGTTGCCCCCAGCGAGCGGGACACCATGCCTCCAGCTGGGGTTGCCGCCCGCGAGCGATGGATCGTCTGCCCACAGGGTGCCTGTCTCGCCCGGCATCACGCTGACGATCGGGCCTCCCAGGTTCGAGGCGGAAAACAGGCGTCCGTCTTTCCAGAAGATGCCGCCGAGGCCAAAAGTGGTGGTTGTCTTCAGCGCGCTGATCTTCGCCCCGGCAGGCCCGGCGATTCCCGTCGGAGGGGTGCTGACTGTGAAGTAGGCGATGCCCGCGTCACGCGGACCGCTATCGGCCTGGCTGCTTGTGCCGCCGTCCGCGGAAGCGCCTGGATTGCACGCGCCCGCCGCCACTCCAGGGCCACTGAACACCAGCGACAGCTCGTCGGCGTAGCCGTCGTTGGCCGTGCCGCTGGCGCGAAGCATGGACAGAACGACGAGTACCGTGCGAGTTCCCGCCGGCACCGCGCCGCTCGACGACCGCTGCAATAGTCCCGTGGCGCCCGCTCGGTCGGTTGCCGTGACAGGCCCGATGACGCCGGTGTCGAGCGCAGTGCCCAAGGCGTTCTGGAAAGTCACGGTTAGTGTCGCGCCGTCCTCTTGGCCCTGATAGCCGCCCAACCAACCAGACAGCGCGTAGGTGACGCGACTCGTGTCGATCAAGCTGGCAAACTGGCTCACATTGACGGTTTGGGTAAGCGACGACGTCGCGTCGGATGGCCCACCCGAGAACAGGTTCGCTCCGCGAGCAGCCGGCCCGGAATCCGTGACCGCCGGCCATCCATACAGGCCATACTGGGCTGCCGTGGCCTCACCGGCCGATGTCCAGCCCGGGGTCGACACGGGGGTGCCGTCGGCTGAGCCAATCGCTGCTTCGGCGTTTCCATTGACGATGAGATTGCACGACGTTCCGCCGTCTGTCGTGGGGCCGGTGGAATCCGAGCGAGAGTCCGTAGCCACGCTCATGTCTTTGGCACCAGCATCCAGGCCGCCCGTCGTGGCAGTGCCCGCATCAGGCGTGCCCGCATCAGCCCGGTTGCTGGTCGTGCTGCCGCTGTCCCGGCTGCCATAGACTGGGCCGGCGTCAGGCGTGGCGCGCACCCTATCCGGCAATACCTTGTAGTAGATACGGGCCGTGACCCGCACCGCAGAGGATCCCGGGACACCGCCGACCCTGATGTGATAGCTCGTCGAGTCATCACCCGGTTCGTTCTTGGCGGCTTGGCTGACATAGGAATACCAGTACTTGAATCCCTTCCCGTTCTCTTCCGGATGGAAGATGCTGGCCGGTGACTCCGCTATGCTGTTGGGGAAATACCCGATGGCCGTTCCGAATTCCACGTTGGGCCTGGGCTGCTCATCGGTCATGGCCTTGGCCTCGTCGGCCCAGCGAAGCTCCAGCAGCATCTTGGCGTGCGTGTTCTTGTCGGCGGCGAGTTGATCGCCGTCGCAGTCGTAGGTGTCGAGACTGAAGGAAGACGACGAGTCCACCACCCCAACTTTGCGAATGGTCCGGTAGTTGGAAGAGTCAATTGAACCGCAATCGCTCGAGTCGGTCATGGTGGTTCCAACACCAAGGCCAGGTGCATTGAAGGCCACCACGCCGAAGCTCGGGTGATACCAGAGTTCGCCGCCAATCGTCTGCCCTCTGAAGGCCGCTGGAACACCATCGCTATTGCTCATGGCCTGCCCCGTGTAGCGATTGCACCCGGACAGTCGCCCCATGCCCGTCGCCACCGTGACGTCCTTTTGCTCCAGTGTGTATTGCCCTGTGACGTTGGCACTGCTGGTGGCGCCCGTGTCGGTGAGCCTGAACGTCCCGCTGGCCGTCACCGCTTGCGGCGCGCCAATGGGCGGTTCGAGGTTGACCGTGATCGGCGTGGCGAGGGTCACGCTGGCGGCAGGTATGAGGCCGCCAGCCAAGCTGCTGACAAGGAATCCGGCAAAGTCCACCGTTCCGTCGGAGTTGTCCTTGATCCAGTACTCGCCGCCTTTGCTCGGGTCGCTGACCCCCGTGGTCGCCAGGCGATCGTAGTTGGTTCCAGCGATGTTCTTCTGGCCGACGACCGCGGTGACCTGTGAGATGTCGGGGCCCGTGTACAGGCTGCTCAGGGAAACCGTGAGCGTCGAGTGCACTTGCGTGGTTGCCGTCTTGGGGCCGTAGGGTGCGTTCGCGCCGTCAAATTCCGCCTTCTTGCCACACCCCGCGAGCGCCAGAGCCAAGCACAAGGGAGCGCAGAACCATCGCGAGCGCACAGGCAAAGAAACGGATAAGAGATTCATCATTTGAGTCTTCCTCGGATCAAGAGCGATTGGGCGACCCTGCCCCCACGCACACGCCACGAAAGGCAATAGCGTAGCATAGATCGGCACCAGCGAACGACAGGCTTTCCCAGGTTGACTTCGCGCGCCTGGGCACACTGACGCCCGCGGACGGCAATTCCCAGACAAGCCGCAACTATCTCGCCAGACGCACGCGGTACTTGGCCACCATGTGATGCGGGCAGTACGAGAGCTTGGCCCGCCGCAACCCCGCATCGCCTGCGTCCTGTTCGCGATTCACCCAGGTGTAGCCGGACAGCGTGTTCTTGCAGAACATCTGGTTCATGGACTGGTACAGGCCGCGAATCTCGGGATTGGCCTTTTCTGCAATGACCAGGGCCGTGTCCTGATTGAGCTGCGAGCCGATAGCAAATGCTTCGATGCGGCCATCGACCTTGATGGTCGCACCGGTCACGGGCAGATCCAGGTAGTGGCGCAGAAGCTCGTGGACGGCTTGATCCTCGGCAACCAGCGCTGGCAGGTCGGAGCGGCCGCTCGCCGCGAACCAGCGGCGTTGAAAGTCGATGACTTCCTGAAGCGACCCGGGATCGATCTCGGCGTAGGAGAAGTCGTAGCTTCGCATGAAGTTGCGTATGTGGTTGCGTTTGCCGTCGTACTTGTGACCGGGCAGATGGACGAGGTCTTGGGTTCTGTACACGTAGTCCGCATTATCCGGGTCTTCTTCGGCAACAAGCTCGCCGGCTGCCTCCGCGGCGGTGGCCTGGCGGCCGGTCAGGCCGTACACGAATCCCTCCTCGCCCTGCTCGCGCAGCCACAGCAGCATGCGGCGCATGGCCGCTGCAGGCTCCAGCGTTCGCAGGGGCGGGTAGAAACAGCGCTTGCCGTGCCGGGTGATGAAGAGACAGAGCACGCCATCAAGATCACTGATCCGGGTCTGTCGCACACCGTGCCAGGCAAACATCTCGGCGAAATTCAGCTCTGATGCCTCGGGCTGCTCGGCCGCCAGGGTGACGTCAATGGTGCCTCGATGTGAGATATCGAGGGGCACAAAGTCAGGGAATGCCGGAAGATGGCCCATGGTCAGTTGGGGACGAGCGAGCGCGAGCATTCATAGCAAAGATGCCGAGCGAGGGGCCAAGGATGCTGGATTGGACGCGTGCCGTATGGCGGCTAGCGTCCACGCTGGCTCGCGCGGCTTTCTGCGCGTATCCTTCTGTCACCAGATGGCGCGGTCGACCTGCAGTTGTCTACACTTACGGGGGCGTGCTGGCGTTTCGACCCGCGTTTCAGGAGGAACCTAGCGATGATGTCCGGGATCTCCGGGGCAGACGCGGCCCGCACCAGGATCACGGTGGAAAGCCACTTGGCTCTTTCCGCCACCATCAACTGGCACCTTTCTGCCCGCAAGATCGATCTGGGCGCATTGCTGCGCGTGATTCTCGGGCCTGCGCGGGTGCCCAACCATGCTCCGCTGCTCGAAACCCTTAGCTACCTTCGCAGCGCGTATGGTGAGCGCCGCCGCAAGAGCGGTCCTGAGGCTGTCCTGAACTGCCTGCGCACCGCGTCCATGCTCGCGCGCATCATGACTGACCCCGGCATGCTGGATCTGCTGGGCGCGCTTCTGCAC
>PMCR01000268.1 GCA_003155465.1 Myxococcales bacterium
ACGATCTCGACGTCCTTGTGGTTGGCTTCAAGGTATTGGCGGACCGCCTTGTCGACCTTGGCGACGCCGGCGCCCATGCCACAGGTTCCCATGCCGAGATAGATGACCGGCTTGCTGACGACATCGCGACGAAGCTTGGCCAGATAGCCTTCCTGCTCGCCGTTCTTGGCCACGCCACCCGCCTTCAGGTACTCGAGGACAATCGGATCGGGCGTGGTCGACACGTCCAGAGGGGCGAAAAGCGACTTGGGCATCGTGCTCATGACTGCACCGCCTCTTTGCGACAGCCGTCGAGCAGCTTGCGCGCCCGAGTGGGCGTCATGCGGGCAAAGAACTCGCCATTCACGCACATCACCGGGGACAGGCCACAGGCCCCCAGACAAGCCACGACCTCCAAGCTGAACGTCCGATCTCGGGAAGTCTGCCCAGGCAGGATCTTCAACTCGTTCTTGACGGTATCAAGCAGGGACAGCGATCCCTTCACGTGACACGCCGTACCTCGACACACCTGCACGTGAAATTTGCCCGTGGGGTGGAAACGGAACTGGTTGTAGAAAGTCGCAACGCCGAACACCTTGCTGGCGGGCAGCCTCAGGTGCTGGCCAATCGCGATGACCGAATCCTTGGATACGTACCCCTGCGCGTCCTGGACTTCCTGCAAGATCGTGATCAGGGAGTCGCGGCGAGCATTCGGGTATTTCTTAAGGATGGGCTGAATGTCCTGTGTGACTGTTGTCATTTCACCAGATCCTTCTTGTTACTCTTCTCACGCTGTGAAATCTTTCACGATTAAGGTACCATCTTCGAACGTTTTTCGTCAAGAGTAGTTTTCGTAGATCAACATACAAATCAACGTCCCTAAACCACATCGGCAGCCAAAGCCCGTAGCTGCACATCTAGCAACGGATCTTATTGATATTGCTAGCATTATACTGCTTCGCTCGTCGCGCTATTGATGAGCTCCCGTCTCTGTGACCTCCCCCCTCCCCTCTGCTTTCTCGGCGACGAGCGGCTGACCAGTTGAACTCACGCCTCCAGTTGCGCCCACGCCACTGCGTTCAACAAAGCGCCGGGAATCCCCGCGCTGGCCAAAACCGATGGTTTCTCCCAGGCTGGTGATGCGCGCTTGCAGACAGCCTCGGCACTCGGTGGCCGATTCGTCCAGGCACGGCTTGCCGTCATAGAGCTGGTAAGACCTTCGGTATTTCGGGTCGGTCAGATTGGGCATGATGACGTTTGCCCCGGCCATGAGCCCCTGTTCCCTCCCATCGGGCGCCAGGGTCTGCAGAGCGGTCGCGGCCGCGATGTTCACGTCTGGAAGGTACAAGCGCGTGACCGCGATCATGCGCAGGGCGAGAGCCAGTTGCGCGTGTCGTTTCCAGGCGAAATTGCGAATGGCATCGCGTAGGGGCGTGTCCGCGTGGGGAATGAACGGCCCCATTCCGATCATAACGACCTGCTCTTGCTCGAAGAACAGGATGTCGCGGGCTAGCTGCTCGGCACTCTGGCCGGGCAACCCAATCATCACGCCCGAGCCAAGCTGGTAGCCGATGCTGTGGAGCAAGCGCAGGCAATCGCGGCGGCGCTCCCAACTGTGATCCGCAGGGTGAAGCCGAAGGTAGAGCGCGGGGTCGCTGGTTTCGATGCGCAGCAGGTAGCGCTCGGCACCGGCCTGGAACCAAGTGCGGTATGTCGCCTCAGTCTGCTCGCCCACTGAAAGTGTAATCGCCAGTTGGTCGCGGGAGAGCGCGCGGATCTTGGTCACCAGTTCCGTGACCAGGTCGACGAAGGCCGGATCGCTGCGCTCGCCGGATTGCAGGACCACGGAACCATACCCCTGCTCATGGGCCCAGCGGGCGCCGGTCAGAATCTCGTCGACCGGGATGGTGTAGCGTTCGACTTTCTGATTGCTGCGCCGAATTCCACAGTACAGGCAGTCCTTGCTGCACAGGTTCGACAGCTCGAAGAGCCCGCGAAAATAGACGACCGGGCCGACCACGCGAACCTTGACCGCGTAGGACGCGGCCTGCAGACGTGACTGCTCTGCCGGCGTACATGCACCGAGCACGACGGCCAGGTCGTCTGGGTCGGGCCTAGCCTTGGCCAGTATTTCGTCGAGTCTGTTCATGGCGAAGAAGCACGTCCTGCGCCGCCGGAAAGGGAGCCAGGGCGCGGGCAAAGATCCCTAGGCTGTAGGCGATGCAAAGGCCGTAGTTGGTGAAGGGCACACCCGCCGCACGCGCCCGCAGAATGCGGCCGAGGACCTCACGCCGGTTCAGCATGCACGAGCCGCAATGGACGATGAGTCGATAGGGCGACAGATCCGCCGGGAAGTCGTGTCCCTGCACGGTGTGAAAGTCGAGGCGGCCACCCACGTACTGGGTGAGCCAGCGCGGAATCTTCACCCGACCGATGTCTTCCCCGATGGGGTGATGCGCGCACGCTTCGGCGACCAGCACGCGATCGCCGGGATGCAGTTGCTCGATGGCCAACGCGCCCTCCACCTGGGCGACAAGATCGCCCTTGAGCCGCGCAAAGAGGATCGAGAAGCTGGTCAGCGGCACGGCGGCCGGTGTGTCAGCGGCCACCTTGAGGAAGGACTGTGAGTCGGTGACGACCAGCCGGGGCGGTGCGCGCAAACCGTCGAGGGCGGCGCGCAGCTCGCGCTCTTTCACCACCAAGCCCACCCCGTCGTGGTCCAGCAGATCACGCAGAACCTGCACCTGCGGCAGGATCAAGCGTCCCTTGGGCGCTTCCTTGTCGATGGGAACCACCAGCACGGCCATTTCGCCCGGGCCGACCAGGTCGGCCACGATGGGACGGCTGTCGAGAAAATCCGCCGGCGTTTGCCCGAGCAACGCCTGTCGCAGGTCAAGCAGGCCCGCGCCGGTGACCGCGCTGGTCTCGACCGTGCATAGCCCACGCTCGCGCAGGGTCGCAAGCAGGACTGACGAGGCGGCCGCCACATCGCTCTTGTTGAACACCACCACCAGCGGGACCTGGCGCGCTTGCATCTCGCGCACCAGCGCGTCCTCGAACCGGCCCCATTCGCCCGCGGCCACGATGAGGCCGAGGTCGATGCGGTCGAAAACCTCGGTGGTGCGCTTCACTCGCAGGTCGCCCAGAGCGCCTTCGTCGTCGATGCCGGCGGTGTCGATGAACAGCACCGGGCCGAGCGGCAGAAGCTCCATGGGCTTCTCGACCGGGTCGGTCGTGGTTCCCGCCACATCCGACACCAGCGACACGTGCTGGCGGACGATCGCGTTGAGCAGGCTGGACTTGCCCACATTGCGCCGACCAAGGATCCCGACGTGCAACCGCATGCCCTTGGGCGTGGACAGCCTCACGCTAGGCATGGCGGCCTCGACAGATACGGTCTGTCGTAAAATTCGGCGTGCAGGTCGGCCGGCGTGTGCGTGAGCGGCCTGCGGTACGCGGTCTGCGTGCGCGTCCTGCGTGAGCGGCCCACGGCACGCTCCTCGCCTCCCGCGTACCGCCCACGAACTCGCTCACGCTCACGCTCTCGCGAACCGCGAGCCGCGAGCCGCGGCCCGGCCCTCCTGGACTGTGGATGGTTCATGGGCGACCGCCCCCGTCAGGCGAGCCCAGGCGGCACACCGCCTCGGGTGTGGTCAATTCGGCAAACTCTGCCTCAGTCAAGATGCCGTCGGCCAAGACGACGTCGCGAATGGAACAGCCGCGTTCGCTCGCCTTGCGCGCGATGGCGCATGCGGCCTTATAGCCCACGCGCCCCACCAACGCCGTGACCACGGCGGTCGACGCGTCGACATGCGCACGGCAGCGTTCTTCGTCGGCAGTCATGCCTTCGACACAGAAGCGGCACAGGATCCGGGCGGCCCCGGCCAGCAGATCCAGGCTGTCGAGCAGACAGTGGGCGACGAGCGGCAAGAACGGGTTCAACTCCAGGCTGCCCGCCGCGCAGGCCTGCGCGATGGTGGCGTCGTGAGCCATGACCAGCAGGGCCGCCTGGCTGACAGCCTCGGGGATGACTGGATTCACCTTGCCCGGCATGATGGACGAGCCGGCTTGGCGGGCGGGCAGCCTGATCTCGCCCAGTCCCGCCTCCGGGCCCGACGAGAGCAGACGCAGGTCTGACGAAATCTTCAACAGGTTCACCGCGCAGGTCTTGAGGATTCCCAAAACCTCGGCAAACGTGTCCGCATTCTGCGTTGCCTCGACCAGGTTCTCCGCGCGCGCCACCGCCAGTCCGGTCAATTGGGAAAGCGCGTCCACTACCTGAAAAATGAACATGCGCGGCGCACCCAGGCCCGTGCCGACGGCCGTGCCCCCCAGATTCACCACGCGCAGGCGTTCCGTGCACTTGTAGATGCGCCATCGGTCGCGCGACAGCACCTCGGCGTAGGCGCCCATCTCGCGTCCCAAGGTGATCAAGACGGCATCCTGCATCTCGGTGCGGCCGACCTTCACCACATGCGCGAAGCTCTTCTCTTTCTCTTGGAAGGCCTCCTGCAAAGCCACGACTTCCCTCTCCAGCGTCGCCAGCAGCCACAGGCCGGCCACCCGCATCGCGGTGGGAAACGTGTCGTTGGTCGACTGGTGCCGATTGATGTCGTCAAGCGGCGAGACACGCTGGTAGTGCCCCAGCGGCTCGCCCAGGATCTGCAGAGCGCGATTGGCCAGCACCTCGTTGACGTTCATGTTGGTGCTGGTGCCCGCCCCGCCCTGCAGGGCATCCACCACCACGTGTGGATCGAGCTGCCCGTCGGCCATTTCGGCGCACGCACTCACGATGGCCTCGCCCTTGGCCACATCCGTTGCCCATGCGCCCAGCCGCTGATTGGTGATCGCGCACGCCCCTTTCACCGCGCCGAACGCCCGCACCAAGGCCCGGTGCACCGGCCGCCCGGCCAGCGGGAAGTTCTCCAGCGCCCGCAGCGTGTGCACGCCCCAGAGCGCTCCCGCGGGAACATCCCTCTCCCCCAAGAGGTCTCGTTCACGGCGCGTTTCGTTCATGGTGGGCCTCGCGTAATTCGCCTCACACGAAGACGTCGCGCTTGCCGCCCTTCACCTTGCGCACCAGCGCCGCGGAGATTTCTCTCTGGCGCGCGTCCATGTTGTCGAGCGTGCTGCCCACCAGGGCTTCACCCACCGTGCGAGTCTCGGGACTGGCGTAGTCCTCCAGGTACTCCGTGAACGTCGACAGCGCATTGGGGTCACAGTGCAGCTTGATCGCACCCGGTTTGGCCAGATCCATGAAGTCCTGGCCGGTGCGTCCCAACCGGTAGCAGCCGGTGCAGAATGACGGGACGTAGCCCATGGCCGCCACGTCACGCACCACCTCGTCCAGCTCGCGATGATCGCCGAGCTGGAACTGGCTCGATTCCGCCGGATTGGCCTCGGACTCGGCGTAGCCACCCGGGTTGGTGCGGCTGCCGGCCGAAATCTGCGATACCCCCAGGGCAAACGTCTCGCGTCTGATGTTGGGCGTCTCGCGCGTGGACATAATGATCCCGGTGTAGGGCACTGCCAGACGCAGAATCGCGACGATCTTGCGAAAGTCGATGTCGGACACTGCGTGCGGGGGACTCGTTGCGATGTCACATCCGATGGCCGGCTCCAGACGCGGCACGCTGATGGTGTGGGGGCCGAAGCCAAAACGCGCCTCAAGGTGCCGAATGTGTTGCATGAGGGCCAGGATCTCGAAGCGCCAATCGGCCAGGCCGAACAAGATGCCGATGCCCACGTCGTCGATGCCGGCTTCCATGGCGCGATCCATGGCCGAGACTCGCCAATCGTAGTCCTTCTTCTTGCCCGCCAGGTGCACGCTTTGGTAGGTCGCGTGGTGGTAGGTTTCCTGGAACAACTGGTAGGTGCCGATACCGGCGCCCTTGAGCGCGCGGAATTCATCAACTGTCAACGGCGCAACATTCGCATTCACGCGGCGAATCTCACCCTTGCCCCGTTTGACACTGTAGATCGTCGCAATGGAATCGAGCACGTACTGGAAGCCCTGGTGGGGATACGACTCGCCGGCCACCAGCAGGACGCGCTTGTGGCCCTGGTCGACCAAGACCTCGACCTCGCGGCGGATCTCGTCCTGCGACAGCGTCCGTCGCTTGACCTCTCTGTTGCGCGCGCGAAAGGCGCAGTAGGTGCAATCGTTGGCGCATAGATTGGACACGTAAAGCGGCGCAAACAGCACCAGGCGTGGCCCGTAGATCTGATCCTTCACCGCGCGCGCCGCCTGGAAGACTTCTCCCAGCAGTTCGGGATCGCTCACGGCGGCCAGCGTGGCCACGTCCTGCATGCCCAGCCCGGCCAGGCCGCGCGCCTTGGCCAGCACCGCGCGCACCTGCCCTGCGTCCTTGCTCGCCGGCGCCGCTAGCACGCGAACGATCTCGTCTTCGTCTATGAATCCCAGGGTGTCCTGCACTTGACCTCCATCTACGCGCCGTCATTGCCCGGCACAGCCTCGGACAGGTGCACGGTGAATGTCGTGCCCACGTCGGGTTGGCTCGCCACCGTCACATCGCCCCCGTACATGGTGGCGAGCTTGCGCAGGATCGACAGGCCCAACCCGCTGCCCATGATGTTGCGGGTCTTGGCGTTCTTGATACGCACGAATTCGCCAAACAGCTTGGCGGTTTCCTCCTTGGTCATGCCAATGCCGGTGTCTTTCACCGTCATGGTCACGCCAGGGGCCCCGCCTGACACCGTCACGTCGACCCGGCCGCCGTCGCGGTTGTACTTCACCGCATTGGACACGAGGTTGTTGAGCATGATCTCGATCTCGCCCCTGTCCGCCTGCAACACCACGGGTGCCAGTGCGTGCAGTTCCATCGTGATGGCCCGTTCCTGCGCCGCAGGCAGGGCAGTCTCGATCGCCGCGCGCGCCACCTCTGCCACGTCGACCAGGACAAATTCGCGCGCCTTTTGGCCCGACTCGATGCGCGTCAGATCGAGCAGGTCCACGATGAGCTTCCGCATGCCATCGAGGCGCACCAGGCTGCGATCGACCGCGCGCTTCGCGGTCTCCGGATCCGTTGCGGCTCCTTCCTGCAGGAGTCGCAAGTAGCCCTCCACTGCTACGAGCGGCGCCTTGAGCTCGTGCACCAGCACCGACAAGAACTGGAAGCGAACCTGGCGCTTCTCCTGCGCCAACTTGCGTGCCTGCCAGCGCAGGACATGGTGCCGCGCCGCCTTGCGAACTGCATCCCGCAGCTCTTCCGGGGTGAACGGCTTGGCCAGGAAATCGAAGGCTCCCCGCTTGGTGGCACTGACCGCGACATCCAGCGAGGCGTACGCCGTGATCATGATGACCAGCGCGTCGTCGTGTCTTTGATTGAGCCGCTCCAGCACATCGAGGCCGGACATTCCGGGCAGCTTGTGGTCGAGCAAGACAATGTCGAACTTGCCCGTCTCGATCTTCTCCAAGCCCTCCTCGCCGCTCTCCGCCTGCGCAACCTCCAGGCGCACGTGGCCGTCGGTATCCGGCAACGCGACCCGAAAGCCATCGAGCACACGCGACGCCCCAGCCCGCATTCCGAGTTCGTCGTCGATGACCAACACGCGCAACGTGTCCATGGGGACAGCCTCCAGGTTCTCGGTAATGATCTTCTTCTTCAGTGCTGCTTTCATGCGCTGGGGATACTCCGTACTTCTTCCCCAAGAAAACGCGTCCGAGACCGGACGCGGGGTTTCGGGTGGATTCGAAAGAGGGTCGTCATCGAGCGTCCTTCAGCCCGTCTTCCTCCGGCGCCAAGAAGCTCATGGATTCCTCGCGCCGCTCGAAGCGTGGCAGCGTGACGGTAAAGGTCGTGCCCGTCGGGCCGGCCGCCGCGTCGGCGTTCGACTTGAGCCTGATGTTGCCCCGATGCATCTTGACGACGCCGTAGCTCACCGCCAGGCCCAGCCCGGTGCCGCGGCCCATCTGCTTGGTGGTGAAGAACGGTTCAAAGACCCGATTGACGTTCTCTTTGGGGATTCCCACCCCGGTGTCCTCGACCGCGAACCACACCTGTTCCTGGGTGGCGCCGGTGCGCACGGTAAGCCGACCGCCCGCGGGCATGGCGGCCACCGCGTTGGTGAGCAGATTGGTGAGAACCTGCCTGATTTGATCCGCATCCAGGTCGGCCGTGACGGCGGCATCTTGGTGTTCCACCGCGACCTCGACGCCGGCAGGTGTCGGTACCCCGCGCAGCGAGCGCTCCACCAAGTCGGCGATCTTGGTTGGCAGCAAGACGACCTTGCTCTGACGGGCGAAGTTGAGCAGCCCCGACACGATCTTCTTGCAGCGGTCGGCCTGCTCGACGATCATCGCCAAGTCCTTCGATTGCGGTGAATCCTTGTCGAGGGCTTCCAGCAGGACGTGGGCGTAGAGCAGCACAACCCCGAGCGGGTTGTTCACCTCATGCGCAATGCCGGCCGCCAACTGACCCATGCTGGCCAGTTTCTCCGCCTGCACCAGAGCCTGCTGTGTGCTCTCCAGTTTCGTGTTGGACAAGTCCAGTTTCTGCACCGTCTTCTTCAGCCGCTCAATTGTGTAGGGCAGACACATCTCGTCCTCGGCCAGTCCGCGGAAGATGGCCACCGCGTGGGCGCGACAGGTGTCGTAGCCGCAGGCCCCGCAATTCAACTCATCGTCGGGACCGAGCTTCCCCATCTCAATCATGATGGTGTGGATCTCGTCCGCGGATGGGGTGGGCATGCTCTGGCTGACCGCCTGGAAACTGCGGCCCATCCGCAGGTCGCGTAGCTCGTCCATCTCCGCCGACCACGCCGCGCGATCGAATTGGGCGAGTTGGCGTTGCATCTGACGACTGACCAAGGCGCGCCGGACAAAGGGCGGCAGATGGACGCTCATCCCCGCGCCCATCACGCAGCCGCCGCGGCAACAGAGCAGCTCGAGCAGATGGACATCGAGCGCGCCCGCGGAATACTCGTGCAGGGCCTCGGGAAAAGCCGAACGCCCGTCGGCCGACACCACCTGGCTGGAGGTCAGGTCCTCGTCAATTCCCGCGGTCTGCAGGCTTCCGCGCGGCAGGGGAAACACCCCGCCCAGGCCTGCGCGGGGCGGGTCGAAGTCCGATGGGGACACCTCTCTCATCCTGATTCCCTCGGAATCCAACATGTCCCGCAGCTCGCGGAAGGTCAGGACCGCGTCGACACGGTCCTGGCCCGTCAGGGTGGCCGCCTCGCCCTTCTTGGCGATGCAAGGCCCGATGAAGACAATCTTGGTTTCGGCGCCGTAGCGTGCGCGCAAGGCCCGCGCCGTGGCCAACATGGGCGACGCAATCGGGGCCAGATGGGGCATCAGGTCGGGGTGATAGCGCTCGACGAAATTGACAATGGCCGGACAGGCGGTGGCGATGAAACTGTCGCCCGGGCGTTGGGCCAGAAGACCGCGATAGGCGCGGGCCACCAAGTCGGCGCCGAACGCCACCTCGCACACCAGCGAGAAGCCCAGTCTTCGCAGCGATCCCACCATCTGTCGCACATCACGCTCGCCAATCTCCGCCGGATAGCTCGGAGCCACGCACGCTGCCACCCGCGCACCGCTGCGCAGAAGCCCATTTACATCCTCGACCGAGCTCAGCACGCGCTTGGCTCCCTGGCTGCACACCAGCACGCA
>PMCR01000340.1 GCA_003155465.1 Myxococcales bacterium
TCCATGCTGGTGAGCAGGATTTCCCCTGCGCCCAGCTGGGCCATGCGCGCGCACCAGGCAACCGCGTCGATGTCAGTGGGCTTTCGGCCGCCGTGGGTGAAGACCTCCCAGTTGCCGGGCCGGTCAGGACGGTGCCGGGCGTCCACCGCGACCACGATGGCCTGGCTGCCAAAGGCGTCCGAGGCGCGGCGGACCAGCGCGGGATCGGTCACCGCGGCGGTGTTGATGCCGGCCTTGTCAGCCCCGGCCAGAAGCAGCTTGCGCACGTCCTCCACGCTGCGTACCCCGCCGCCCACAGTCAGCGGCAGGAAGACCTGTTCAGCGGTGATGCGCACCACTTCCAGCATGGTGGCGCGGTTGTCAGACGAAGCCGTGATGTCGAGGAAACAGATCTCGTCGGCGCCCTGCTGATCGTAGGCCGCGGCGACTTCAACTGGATCGCCGGCATCGCGCAGCTGCTTGAAACGAATGCCCTTCTTCACGCGGCCCGCGTCCACGTCGAGGCAGGGAATGATCCGTCGCGCCAGCATCAGAGCTCTTCCTGGGCCGCGCGGGCCAGCGCCTGCGCCACAGTGAACACGCCCTCGTAGATGGCCTTGCCGATTACGACCGCTTGGGCGCCTGTGGTCTTGACCTGATCGATGTCCTCAAGGCGCGCCATGCCGCCCGACGCGATCACCGCACAGGGAGCTATGCGGGCCGCGAGCCGCGCCGTGGCCTCCAGATTGGGTCCGCTGCGCATGCCATCACGGCCGATGTCGGTGTACAGCACGGCTGCCGCGCCCGCTTCTGCCACGGCCAGGCTGACCTCCAGGGCATCGCTCTTCGTGTCCACGGTCCATCCCTCGACGGCGACCTTGCCCTCGCGAGCGTCGACCGCGACCACGATGCGCTGGGGGAACCGGCGGCAAGCCTCGGCCACCAGTTCTGGCGTCTTGATGGCTGCAGTGCCCACGACCGCATAACGGGCGCCGAGCGCGAACATCCGCTCACACGCCTCGACCGTACGCACGCCGCCGCCGACCTCCACCTCCATCGTGGTCGCGGCCAGGATGGCCTTGATGGTTTCGTGGTTGTTCTGCACGCCGCCGGTGAAAGCGGCATCCAGATCCACCACATGCAGACGGGGCGCGCCAGCCGCGGCAAAGGCACGCGCCAGGGCGGGCGGGTTGTTGGAATAGACCTTCGCGCTGTCGCGGCGGCCCTGTTGCAGGCGGACCGCCTGGCCGTTCATCAGATCGATTGCGGGAAAAACCAACATGCTGGGAGTTTCTACAAGCCAACGAAGCGGCTGAGCAGCGCCAGGCCTGCGCGCTGGCTCTTTTCTGGGTGGAACTGGCAAGCGAACAGGTTGTCACGCGCCACCGCTGCGCAGAACCTCACGCCATGCTCTGCCGTCAGCGCAATATCGGCAGCGCGGGCTGGTACCGGGAAATAGCTGTGTACGAAGTAGAAGTAGGTCCCGTCCGGGGTATCGCGCAGCACGGATGCGCCCTCGGCGGAAGGGCCGCGGCGGCAGGCGTTCCACCCCATGTGGGGCACCTTCAGCGGCAAAGCGATGGCAAAGCGCACGACCCGGCCGGGGAAAACGCCCAGACCCTTGCAGGAAGGATCTTCGTCGCTGCCCTCGAAGAGTACCTGCAGGCCGATGCAGAGGCCAAGGAAGGGGGTGCCCTTGCCGATGGCTGCCATGACGGCGGCGCGCAAGGCCCCACCCGCGCGGTCGAGCCCGGCCACGCAGCCGCCAAAGGCGCCCTGGCCTGGCACGACGATCTTGTCGGCGCGTGCCACCTGGTCCGCGTCGCTGGTGATGAAGGCGTCGGCGCCAACGCTCGCCAGCGCCTTTTCCACGCTGCGCAGGTTACCGCTGCCGCTGTCGACTATGGCGATCCGGGGCTTGCCCATTGATAACTGCCGGCCTTCAGCCAGGGCTAGCTGGTCAGCGTCCCCTTGGTCGACGGTACATCGCGCTCGCGCGGATCCGGCTGCACCGCCGCGCGCACGGCGCGCGCAAAGGCCTTCCACAGCGCCTCCATCGCGTGATGCGCATTCTCGCCGTACACCGTTTCCAGGTGCAGGTTGCACAGCGCCGCGGAGGCGAACCCGGCAAAAAACTCGCGCGCCAACTCGGCATCGAAGTCGCCGATGCGCCGGCCCTTGAGATGGTCAGCGCTATAGACCAGGCAGCCGCGGCCACCGAAGTCCACCGCCGCGCGGGCCAGGGCCTCGTCCATCGGGATGGCTGCCTCGCCGAAGCGCGCAATGCCGCGCTTGTCGCCTAGAGCCTCGCGAAAAGCCTGGCCCAGACAGATCCCCACGTCTTCCACGGTGTGGTGCCCGTCGACTTCGACGTCGCCGCGCGCGTCGATGGCGATGTCGACCAGGCTGTGCCGGCCGAACGAATCCAGCATGTGGTTGAAGAACGGGAGCGGGGTCGCGATCTTGCGCTGCCCCGAGCCGTCCAGGTTCAGCACCACGCGGATCTGGGTTTCCTTGGTGTTTCGTTCGACAGTAGCTTGGCGCATGCGCCCCAACTATGGGGGCCGCAGGTAGCGACGTCAAACTCGTGCATGCCCCCTGGGATTCGGAGCAGGGGGCCGGGGCGGGCACTCTGCTCCGAACCGCCGTCGGCGCGGCGACAGCCGGAAGGTGGCCGGATCGTCGAACCGCTGCCGACCCCGCGTGCAACTGCCCGATCTTCCTCGGACAGCGGATGGCACCTTCGATGCAAAGGATGGCACGTGGAGGTACACGAGGTGTTTTCCCACAGCAGCCCACAGCGCGTTCCGACGGCAGGTCTTGGCAACAAGGTACGCCTAGCCGCCCTTCCACTCGTTCTCGTCACGGCATGGCTGAACGCCGCCGGGTGCGCCGGGCCGCAGGCCTACCTCCCCTTTGAACGGAAGACCAAGGTGGCGGCTGCGACTCGCTGGCAAGCGCTTGAAAGCGTGGCCAAACGCGAGCAGTGGAACGTGGTCGCGGCTGATCCACAGGACTACACCATCCTCGCCTACAGCAATCCTTCTGGCACGTTGGGTGTACGCGACCGGATCAAGGTCGAGCTGCTCGCGGATCGCACGGTGGTGGAGACCCAGAGTGAAATCGAAGATCAAGGCCGGTGGCAGGCCAGCGCAAGTCGCTGCGCCGGCTACGCCTCTACACGCGAGAAGCTGCTGGCCGCGCAGATCGAATCGCGTGGGGAGCCCGCTGGCTCCGCCGGCGGCGCACCATCGCGCGAGGCCGAGCGAAGCGAGCGCGGTGGGGTGGCGGGTGGGGGGCCGAAGGGTATGGGAACCCTTCCACGGTTCCTATTTCAAGGCAACCAGAGCGCCGCGGCAAGCCCGGTGGTTCCAGGCAAGAGCACGGAGCTGGCGGCGGCTGAACCGGGACGATTCTAGTCGCGTGGGGCGCCCGCCGGCCTTCGGGACGGACAGCCCACCCTGCCCACCGCGCGCGCTTTCGCGCGCGCCCTCGCCGGCGGCGCACCATCGTGCGAGGCCGAGCGAAGCGAGCGCGGTGGGGTGGCGGGTGGGGGGCCTAAGGGCATGGGAACCCTTTCAGGGTTCCCATATCAGAGCACAGTCCATGTGGTAGCTGCGGCAGGGCAGATGTAATCTTCCCGGACATGAGCCGGGTTTCGACAGCCAAGTCTCCGACCGTCAGCGGGCTTGCCCATGGGAAACTGGAGGGCGCGGTAGCCCGCGTCGGGATCTTCCTACTGCCCCTGGCTACGGGCCTGCTCGGCTGCCGCGTCTTCTCTGTTGGCCTTGCCACTGACGGCGCGGCTGGCGACTCCGTTGGTATGGGTCATTCGGATTCGGGCGGCGGGGAGAAACCAACACCCAGCGACGGGTTGGACGGGGCGGCAAGCGATTCGAATGAGCACGGGGGCGATGCGGGAGAGCCCGCAGACTTGGAGCCGGTGATCGGCTTCCCTTTGATCGTGGGCTGTTCCGACGGAACGCGCGAAGGCTTTCGCGACATCGAGAACTGGCCGAACTTGGCCGGTTGCGCGGGCGGCTGGCGGTGGGCCGGGTTGCTTTCCGAAACCTCGCGCGCGTGCCGCTGTGACCGCGTGGCCGGGAACGACAGCCCGAATCCCGAGGGAGTTGACTGCTCCGCCTCCGACCTGTGCGCCCCGACCTGGCACACCTGCCTTGACGGCCCGGACGTGGCGAGCCATTCGCCCACTCGCGGCTGCGAAAGCATCGTCGCGCCCGGCGAAAAGGCCTTCTTCATTGTCATGGCGGGCGCCTCGCCCCAGGGTGTGTGCTACCCCGATCCGTCGGCGGCAAACGATCTCCACGGCTGTGGCTCTGGGTCTATCGGACAGTCGGAGTCACCTGGGTGTCCTCCGCTCACTCGCCGCATGGGCTTTGCCGACTGCGCTGCCACGGGCGTGTGGCAGTGCGGGACTGCGAATGACAGCCTGCGCGAGGCCGACGTGGTCACCAAGTCCGGCTCGTCCCTGGGTGGCGTGCTTTGTTGCAAGGACTGAGAATGCTGTGACCCTCTCCGGCAGGAGTCTTGGCTGAAGTTGGGACGTGGCCGATGGCGAGCGAGAC
This sequence comes from Myxococcales bacterium, assembly GCA_003155465.1. The sequence continues at coordinate 4,566 of PMCR01000340.1, forward strand.
AGTCGCTGCGAGAAACCGAGATACCGGACGGTGGCACACGGCGCTGGCGGTTTCGTTGTCTTTGCACATCGCTGTTGTCGTCTACGCGGTGACCGCCATGAGCGCGCGGCGCAATGATGCTGCGACCGTGCCGATTGAGGTCACGGTTCTGCCAGAGGCGGCGCCGTCCTTGCTGCCGCCTGCGCCTGCAGGAGTGGTTGCAGCAGCAGCGACCGCGGCCGCACCTGGGCGCCGGCCGCGGCTCGATCGGGTGGCCAATCGGCCGGCACCTCCGCCACCTGCAGTCGCAGACAAATGGCTGGCACCTGCTGCGCTGGCACCCACAGCCGTGGCACCTGCGGCGGTCGAGTCCCATGCGGCCGTGGAGTCGGAGGGGCTGCAGGGCGACCTGGTTGTCCAGGCGGCAAGCGCGGGAGCCCGCAGCGGCGAGGGTGCAGCTGCGGGCGCGGCTCCCAGGGCGCATGGGCCCGGGTTAAGCACCGCGCCCAGGATGCTGCCTCCCGCCGAGGGCAACGGTCAGCTGGCCATCGATCCGAACGAGGCACGCTATCAGCCGGTGATCCCAGCGCCCTTGCGCAAGCCCGGGGCCAGGTTCGCGCCCCTGGTCAAGCTGTGCGTTGGCAAAGATGGTTCAGTGGGCGACGTGACGGTGATGCGGCCCTCGGATCCGACGGTTGACCCGGCCATAGTCGAGAAGATTCGCCTCTTCAAGTTCAGGCCCTATCTCGACCACGGCCGGCCCATCCCCTTCTGCTTCTTCCGCGAGTATCGGCTGTCGGTCGAGGAGTAAGTAGTGAGGAGTAAGTAGTCGCGTGGGGAGCCCGCCGGCTAGGCCGGCGGCGCACCATCGCGGGAGGGAATGGGAACCCTCCCAGGGTTCCCATTTTAGCGTGGGGAGCCCGCCGGCTAGGCCGGCGGCGCACCATCGCGGGGGCTATGCCCGCCATTTGCCAGAGCACCGCGAAATGCCGGGCAGCGCGGGGAATTGGCGGGCAGGCGGATTGGTCCGGGCGGAGCGATGTGTTGACAGTTTTTGAGACGGTGAGATCATGTTTCCAGGAGGGCGGCATGACGATCGCATCGTGTTTTTTGCTTCCGGAGGGAGCTATCCTTTCATCCGATAGCACGACAACATCTGTGGAAATGGGGATCGATCCATCCCAGGCGCCGATCGTCCGATACTTTCAGCACGGCCAGAAGATTTTCGAGGTTGGAGAGAATGGCACCTTGGCCCTAGTGACATGGGGTTGCGGCGGGCTTGGAAACATCAGCTATCGAACGATCATCGCACAGTTTTCAGATCTGATTGATGAGGGCAAGGTTGTCGATATGTCAGGCGCTGTCGAACAATGGCGACAGCTTTTTTGGCAGTCCTATCAAAGCGCCTTCGCTCCATGGATACAGGCAGCAAGGCAACTCACTACGGTGCCACCCGTGGACCAGAATATTCGGAAGTCGCTTGATGCAATCATCAACCGGCTGACAGTCGGTTTTTGCATCGCTGGTCGTTACGGGAAAGATCGAACGCCTTCATCCTCTGTGCTTACCTTCATGCCGACGCAAGTTGCACCGCCAAATCCAGAACCCATGGGCATGGGGGATCTTAGATTCTGGGGATGGCCGGCCTTGGTCAACCGGATTGCGCTTGGGTTTGACCCGGACCTACTTGGAATGGTACTTGCTTCTGGAAAATGGTCTGGAACCCCTCAGGAACTGTTCCAGATTATGTCTCAGAAGAACCTAAAGCTTCCCAGGATCATGCCGATACGAGACGCAATTGAGCTTACATATTCGATGATTGACGCGACGATAAAGACGCTAAAATTTTCGCACTTGCCCCACATCTGTGGCGGGCCGATCGAGGTAGCGCTTCTCAGGACAGATCGCCCCTTCAGGTGGGTTACGCACAAGTCGTTCACCGCTGCTCTGGATGACAAAGGGACACACAAATGGACTTGATCGACTTCAACGCCAGCGATAAGTGCTCCAAACAAATGGCCGAAGTTCAACCTGTAGCTTGGATCGAAAAGATCGTCGAGGACTACCAAAGGACCGGAACGATCAACATGGATGAGTTGATTAAGCTGCTGGGTGATCCAAACGGATCTGTGAGTTTCTCAGATCCGCTTACCGCCGTTCGCGATGCGATAAGCGCGACCTACCCTACGGCAATGGCTAAGTAGCACCACGGTCGCTTCGCCCGCAGTGCGGGCACATCCCCTTGACCGGGTATCTCCCGGAAGTCACGTCGTCGAAGTGGACTCCAACCAGCCTCGACACGCGATAGGCCATGCTGATCGATACTGCCTTGAGTCCCTTTCGCACGTTGCGCAAGGTGGTTAGCTCGAAGCCGAGCGCCTTGGCCAGTAGCCTCCAAGTGCCGACGCGACCACGGAGGTAGCGAAGTGCCGCCAGCGTGTGCGCCTGCTCCTCCGCAGTCAGCTTCGGTCCATTCATGCCGCCACCTTCCCGAGGAAGCTCGGCTCGATTCCAAGCTCATGCATCGCATGGACGAGGCAGGACAGGTTGTGGCAAAGAATTTTGCACAGGATCTCGTTGACCTGTGCCGTGAACCGCTTGGACCGCACGGCCGCGCCGAACTTTCGCTTGATGGCTGAGAAGGTGGACTCGACGTTACTCCGCTTGTGGTAGGCCGCAAGGAACTCGTCCTGTTTGAACATGAACACTGCCCACATCTTCCGCCAGGCTGCCGAACCTTCGCCCTTGCTGTTGGATTTGAAGGGCACGTAGGGGGTGGCGCCGACGGCTTCAATGGCCGCCAGGTTCTCGTGACCTAGGTAGGCTTTGTCCGCTGACACTTCGGCCATGGCGAAGGTTTGCTTCGTGGTGATGACCAACCCGGGAAGCTGGGGAGAGTCGGCGCCATTGCTGTCGGTCACCTTGACGGCGGTGACGATGTTCGTGGTCGTGCCGATCATGGCGTGCGCCTTGAGCCACGTGGCCTCGCACATCTCGCGTCCGTACTTAGCGTCATACCAGCGGCGATAGACCGAGGTGCCGAACCCGGTGGAGTCCACCGCGAAGGAAGTCTCGACGCTGGCCAGCGGAGCGGCGCTTTGCTCGATGAGTTTCACCAGGATGGGAGTCAGTTCGGCCTCACCGAAGCGATCGAAAAGCGTGTTGTAGCGCGGCGCCTTGCGCATGCGTCCGGCATCGGCACACGCTTCTAGATCCGTGGTCGCGCGGCGACCGGAAGCAGTCGAGTAGACTTTCATGGCCATGCCGAAAACCGCGTCTGACAGGGGAATCGGCTTCGGCCCGCGCCCCGCGTGGGTAGGCGTCTGGATTCCGTCGCAGAGCCCGCGCAGAAGCTGCTGAACGGTTTCCTTCTCCTCGCATTGGGCGGCGTTGTAGGCCGGCCAGTCCTGGCTGTAGGTCTTGCGGGTCACCTTGATCGACTCGGTCACAACTTGAGAACCGTCAGGGGCCGTCTCGATTGTCTGCGACAGCTCAACGGCCCACTGGTGCTTGCACTTAACGCGGCGGGTTTCGTGGTCGGGACAGGTGCAGGTTGCCGCCTGCGTGTTGACGATGTAGGCGCCGTCCCCTTGGGTCTGCGATGGGCATACCCAGGTCGGTCCCGCTACGTGGTGGATTCGCTTGTCTCGCGCCAGTGTCAGTCCTTTTTCTTGTCGCGTGTCCATGTGCCTAATATGGACCTAACATGGCCATGTTGTCAAGAACAAAAGATGGCCTTGTGTTATGTTCCTATTATGGTACTGTCAGACCATGGCAGCGAAGAAGCCGGCCAGGCAGAAGCCTGACGCTGAGCGTTCCATCCTACGGCGGAAGGCCGACGGGGATAGGCGTGAGGCCATCATGAAGGTGTTGGCCACCGAGGAAGAGCGGGCGGCATTTCAGGCTGCGGCTGACGCTGCCGGGATGAGCCTTTCGACGTGGCTTCGCCATGTGGCCATCAGGGAGTCCAAGACGGAAGGAGGGGAGCCACATTGAGCGGCTCCCCTCGTTTGTCTACTTACGTTAACCTACATGGATCGGAACTACACGTCCGCGAATCGTTCGGAAGATGATCCGACGACCGCAGGCGCAATGACCTTTTGAACAGATCATCGCCGTTGCCTTTCTCGCAAGGGTCGTCCCGACAAACTATTGCGAAAAAGCGGCCACCATGGCAGGATTCTTGAGTCTGGGAAAGACGGAAGCATCCTTCGGGAGCTTCAAAGAAAGACGGTCGGGGATTTAACCCGACCGGGCGAGCCGCCTAGAGGAGCAAAGTCTCCAAACAAGTCCCTCTAGGTGGCTCTTGCTGTTACTTCATATCGCGCCACAGCGGCGCTATGTGTCTTCTCTTCATCGTTTCATCCTGCTGGTCCCTTCCACTCGAAACGCAATTTACCCTTGCGACCGTGCGCCTGCAGCAGCTTCTTCCGTTTCCATTGGTTCAAGACGGAGTGAACTGTTTCGCGGCGGGCTTCGGGCAGAACAACGTGGACGTTGTCGATGAGTTCCGCCGCCGTCAGCGGCTTCTCTGATGCCCGCAGGAGCTTTCGGACAATCTCTGAAACGCTATCACCTGGATCGATTCCATCCGATGTCTGAGCGGGAGCGAGAGGAAGGGCGATGCGGACTTTCTCTGGCTTTTCGGCCGGAATCATAGCCAGTCGCTTGTTGATCTCGTCTACTCGTTCAGCAAGAACATCCCGTTCTGCAACGAGCTTCTCACGCAGGGCCTTTCCCTCTTCGCGCCACTTGTCTATCGCAACGATCAATTCCGTGGATTCCATTATGTTGGGAGACTAGCGTCATGCCTGTCTCTTGCCAAGGGGAAATTGATTATAGGAATCAAAACGGCTCGCGCACCGCAGGACGCTAGCAATTCAACTACGGGCAGCTTGTTTTTGCCACGTTTTGCACAGGACATGCGCGACCGCGATCAAGCCCTGTTGATAGCTGTTGATAGCTGTTGATAGCTCCCTCTAGCAGTGGAATAGCCGCCATACGCCATCAATGCGAATTGCCGGGCAGCTACCCGAATCGCCGGGCAAGAGGCTATTGGCGGGCAAAGCCCCATCGCGGGAGGGAATGGGAACCCTCCCAGGGTTCCCATATCGTCGATTTGGCCGGGGCTGGGTGTGCTGCTGGCCAGCGCGGGCGTGACCGTG
>PMCR01000190.1 GCA_003155465.1 Myxococcales bacterium
CGTAGCTTGTCGAGCAGACGCGGCAGCTTGAGGTAGGGCACGAACTCGACATCGATCTCGCCGAAAGACCGCTTGTACTCGTCGGTATCCCGCAGCGTAACGACGAGGTTCCGTCCCCCGGGATGTCTCCTGCGAAACGCCATCAGGCTCGCAGGGTCGAGCTTCCGGGCGGCGCTCTTGCACTCGATCGCCACCACATCACGACGCCGAGCAACCTCGAGGACGAAGTCGACCTCGTGCTGCTGCTTGTCGCGCCAGTAGTGCAGACGCGAGACACCGAAACGCGCCGCGATCTCGCCGAGCACAAGGTGCTCGAGGAGCTGACCACGATCCTCGTCGCGCAAAGAGTCCCAGCCGCGGTGATAGGCCACGAAGCCGGTGTCGAAGCCGTAGACCTTGGGCTGGGTCCGGATCTCGGCGGCGCCGCCGCCGTGGTAGGGCCTGAGCACCGTGGCAAGAAGTGTCGTTTCGAGAATCGAGAGATAACTCTGCACCGTGGTTCGCGACACCTCGCACGGAGCCGCGAACGCCTGCGCCTCGAATAGACCGCCACTTTGCGCGAAGATTAACTCGGCGAACTTCATGAAAGCCGCGCGCTTGTCGACGACGAAGAGATCCGAAAGATCCTTCGCCCAGTAGGAGCTCATCCACTCCTCGTAGTCCTTGTCGTCGACGCGCGGGGCGAGAAAGAACGGCGGCAGCCCGCCATGCAGCATCCGCCGGTCGAGATCAGCGCTGCCGAATGCTTGCAAATCGGCCGCAATCATCGGAGTCAGCCACACCTCACGCTTGCGCCCGGCGAGGCTGTCCTTGAATTTTCGTCTTGCCGCCAAGGTCGATGGTCCAGTGGCGACAACGCGCACCTTGGGGAAGTGGTCGGCGGCGACCTTCAGGACTTCGTACGGATTCGTCAGTCGATGGATTTCGTCGAGAACGACAATGGACCCGGCCGGCTGGTCGCGCCAGAAGAGCTCGGCATCCTCGAGTGCACGCCTTATCCGGACGAGTTCGCAGTCGAAGTAGCGAACCCCGGGCAGTGAGCGCGCAAGTGTCGTCTTGCCAACACGGCGGACCCCACCAAGCCAGACCACCGACCTCGACGCGAAGGCGGTCTCCAGCTCGTTCAACCAGAATGCTCGATTGGTCACGTCGCTATCCTTGCATTAAGTCATACCAAACGCAAGTTGGCTTGCCGAAGGCAGGTGTCGCTGTCTTGCTGCCTTCTGTTCCTCCCTTGGTGTCCGGAAATGTGTCGCCGGGATTCTCGCATGAGTTCGAGGAGACATGGAAGCAGTTCATGAGGATGCATTGGGAGACGTTGTACGCCCGCGATTTCTTCAAGTACGAGTGTCTCAATCAATTCGTCATTTTCGGCGAGCGGCGATAAGACTTCGGACAGCAAGGGATTGGGATGTCTGAGCGGGCCCAACTATCCTCGGGCGCACAAGATTGCTCTGTCCCTAGATGTCGATCCGCGTATCCTGTATGTGGGCGTGATGGCTTGGCAATGCTGACGGCGGGACGCTGCGGCGTTGGCGGGTTGCACATCCAAGAAGGTTGACCTGGTGTTCAAAGGAGCGCTCATGACATCGTCGTCTGTTGCCCGCAGGGTATCGTCGTTGACTTCTGTTCTTGCGCCAGCGATGGCGCTCCTGCTCGCAGCTGCCTGCTCTGGTGGGGGAGCCTCCGAGGGCGCCGGCGGCAGCACTTCAGGCGGAAGCACTGGTACCGGCGGAACTGCCACTTCAGGCGGAAACACGGACACCGGCGGCTCCACCGCCAAGGGCGTGACCACTGACACCGGCGGCACGACCACCAACGGCGGCACTGCCGGCACTGGCGGTACCACCACCACTGGCGGGACGACCGGTAATGGCGGCGCCGCCGCAACAGGTGGAACCAAGGCCACCGGTGGGAGCGGCTCGGGTGGCGGCGGCAACACCGGTGTTTCGACCGGTGGGACCACGGCCACCGGTGAAACCAAAGGCACCGGTGGGAGCAGCTCGGGCAGCGGGGGAAACACCGGCGTTTCGACCGGTGGAACCAAGGCCGCCGGTGGGAGCGGCTCGGGTAGCGGCGGCAACACCGGCGTTTCGACAGGTGGGACCACGGCCACCGGTGGGACCACGGCCACCGGTGGGAGCGGCTCGGGTAGCGGCGGCAACTCCGGCGTTTCGACCGGTGGGACCACGGCCACCGGCGGGACCAAGGCCACCGGTGGGAGCGGCTCGGGTAGCGGCGGTGCCGCAACGGGCGGCACAACAGGCGCTTGCGCGGTGAGTACCCCCTTGACTGGCGGGACGAAGTACTGCTCGTCGACCACTGGCACCTTGAGTGACGGCGTCGGGTATTCAGTGTGGCTTTCGGATTCAACCACTGGGACCAATTGCGGAACGTTCTACAATGTCGGTGCCGCGTTTAAGGCACAATGGAGCATGGCTTCTGGCGGGGATCTGCTAACCCGTGCCGGCCTGTCATGGAACTCGGACAAGACATACGCCCAACTAGGAACGGTCTCAGCAGACTACGCGTACACCAAGACCGGTATAAGCAACTCGAATGTATATGTCGGAATCTATGGGTGGTCGGTTAGCCCTCTCGTGGAATTCTACATCGTCGAGGAATGGATAGGCTGGAACCCAGGCTCAAATGCTACCAAGAAGGGCACATTTGCCGTTGATGGGGGTACGTACGACGTCTATACGCACACGCAAACCAATCAACCTTCCATTCAGGGCACGGCAACGTTTCAGCAGTTTTTCAGTGTCCGGCAATCTGCTCGCCAGTGCGGACACATATCCATTTCCGAACACTTCAAGGAGTGGGCCAGTTTAGGCATGACACTGGGGAAGATGTTTGAGGCCAAGCTCCTCGTAGAGGCAATGGGCGGAAGTGGAACCATTGATTTCACAAACGCAACCGTGGTGGCCAATTGAAGTGGCCAAGCGCTGGCGCCGGGGATCTATCCGACAGCTTGCACTCACGGTCACGACCAAAATCAACATAAAGGCAAGAATGGTCGGACTTGGTGGGTTGGGTCGCATGGGCCCCCGATGGGCACTAGTGCCGCCTCTCGAGAGTTCGTAGCTGCTTGGGCGGCGCCAGGTCGTCGAGGTCGCTGCTTGCGTCTGTCCCCTGGTCACTTGATGGGGGGACGTCCTTGATACCCGTTGCGTCCCGCCCAGCGTCGACCCTGCCTTGCAGGCACGAACCTGCATGAGACCATGTCACGTTCGTCGCCATGCGCACACAGTCGTTGGCGTAGGTCACTCCATCACAACCGCATACCGGCTCGGTAAGTGCGCTGCATTCCGCAGCGGTGGGGAGTAACCAGCATGTGCCCAATCCCCCGCCGTTGGCATACTCGCAGGAGGATGGGTTACTGGGGCAACCGAGGCTGTCCGGACAAAGGACACCGAAACGCTCACAGTATTGCCCAACCGGACAGGGTTTGTTCTGAGATCCTCCGCAGGTTTGCGACTCAGGGACGCACTTCGCGGTGAGACTGGCGGAACGAGTCGTCGCCGTTGCGCTCGGGTATGCGCATGCTGCCCCGACCGGGCAATCTTCGACAACTCTGCGGCATCCGCCGCCGGAGCAACACGGCGTTCCACAAACCTCTTGGCAGCTGACGTCGTGAGCGGCAAGAATGGAATTTGGTTTGTTCAAGACGCATTTCGGAATGTCATTTCCATAGTACCCACATGGGTAGTCGACATTGCAGATGCTTGTACATCCACCTGAGCCAGCCGAGCCGCCCCGGCCGCCGATGCCAGCCGAGCCACCTGTGCCGCCCCGGCCGCCGATGCCAGCCGAGCCACCTGTGCCACCTGTGCCGCCGATGCCACCTGAGCCGACTGCACTTGGGACATCACCGAGGCCTCCTGAAAAGCCGACATCACGGGATTCCCCAGGGTCGGCACCACCGCGGGAATCGAGCTCGACGGTACGGTCGGATCCTGCATCGGTCGTAGGGGCCGTTCTTTTCGGACCAAGCCCTGAACCACCGCACCCGAGAGCCGATGTCAGCACAATTAGCGCTAGTCTCGCAGCCCCAAGTGTCTTCATGATACCGATGATACTGCACTGCCAGAGCATCACACAACCATGGGAAAGACCTCACCAAGGGTGGGGCGGATTTTCGGAAACACAGACGCGGCGGTTGATGGCAGTATCACGGTTGGAGGTTCTTGCCATGCCTGCTGTCTCGACTCTGAATTTGAAGGATGCCCTGTCGTTCGCCAACCAGAACCAGGCTTGCTGGGTGGCCACCAGTCAGGATGATCAGCCGCATGTGCGCGGCATGTTGATGTGGTTCGCCGACGCGAGCGGTTTCTACTTTCACACCGGGGCGACCAAGAGCCTGGCCGATCAGATCGCCAAGAACCCGCGCGTGGAGATCGCCTTCTACAATCCCGGCAAAGGCCCGGGCGATGGCCGCATGCTGCGGCTGACGGGCAGGGTGGAGCGCGTGATCGATGCGGCGCTGGAAGCGCGCCTGGTGCAAGAACGCGCCTGGCTCAAGGACATGGTCGCGGCTTCGGCCAATGGGACGCTTTTCATGTTTCGAATGGCCCACGGCGAGATTCGGGAATGGACCATGGCCACGAACTTGCCCGAACGCGAACAGGTTCCCCTGGTGTTCTAGATCCCTGGCTGCGGTCAGCCCAGTGCCTCGCCACCCTGTCGTCAGGCCGCTGTCGGGCAACTGGTCCTGGGCGGGAAAGTGGCCTTTGCGTCCGAGATCTGGCCCACCTGGTCTTGGCTGATCTGCCGAGATCTCCGAGCGCTGCCTGCATGAAGACTAGGGCAGCGGGAAGCTGCAGCCGAATACAAGTTGGCACAGGACTCGTTCCGCGACGCGCATGTCGCGGTTGTGTTGCCGCCGCTGCCAGTCGTATTTGGACCATCGCCCACCCCGCCCCCGTCCAGTCCCGCGATGCCACCCGTGCCGGCCGTGCTAGTCGGCCTGGCCCCAGGCACTGCTGGGGCGAGGAAGCGGCCACGCCCCGATCTACGACGAGGAATTGCGCCCGTCGGCGCGCCTGCTGTGGTTCCGCCTGGCCGATGTTTCGCAGGGGCTGCATTGCAACCCTGTCGTCGACCCTATGCTCGGTCGGGGATCGGCGGTAGGCTGTCCTTCGAGGCAGTGCATGCGACCTGAGCAGGTCTCCGAGTGTCTGGACAGCCCAGTCGAGGCGAGCTGGAGCTGCCGATCCCGCGGGCGCAGGGGATGCCTGACTGCTGGCCTGGTCTTGCTGGTCTCGCTGGTAGCGACCGGCTGCCATCACGCAGGCAAGGCGGCGCGGCCGCCCACGGGGGATGGAGGGCCGCTTGACGGAGCATCGGCATCGGGGCGCGAGGTCCCCGCCGAGGTCCCCGCCGAGATCCCTGCCGAGGTCGGCCCCACCTTGTCGCTGCGCCCGCGCTGGGTTGCGGTCGGCTCGCAAACCGATCTGTCCGTCGTCCGCTTCGACAACCCGAGCAGGCCTGTCACCACCATACTCGCGTGGGTCGCCTATGCGGGGCGCGGGCAGCCTTCCGTTGCGCCCGCCCTGGTCCTGGAAGCCCAGACCCGCGACGATGCCGAGGTCGTGGTGGACCGCATCCGTTGGTCGCTGGATGGCAGCCACCTCGGATTCGCCACCAGGACGAAGACCGCTGACAGGCACTGGGTTGCCAGTGCGGCGGACGGCTTCGTGCCTCGCGAGCTGATCGTCGCTGGCGCCGACGCGATCGACCCGCGCTGGATCGGCGACGAGATCCTGGTGGTCGCAGCGCTGAGCGCGGGCGGGCCCGGCGGCCAGGTCGACTTCGTGCGGGTCCATGCCCCTGAGCTGACGCAAGAGCGGCTGGGCAGCTACACGGGGACCGGAGACAATCGGGGCGAGGCGGACAACAATGCCAGCTTTCTCGCGTCCCGCTTCGGGGCGCTGGTTACCCTCGGCTCTCCCAGCGCGGGCGAGCTGTGGCTGGTCCGGGGTCAGGACTCGCTGACGTACCTCGGACCGGCGCTGCCCCGGTACGGCAGCCCTTGTCAGTTCGATCTCACTTGGTCGGCGGACGGCGAAAGCGCCCTCTGGTGGGGCTTGCCCGCCTCGCTCTACCGAGGTTACCCGCCCACCGAGTCGTGCGACGCCGCGCCCGCCCTCGCGGTCGTGCCGGGCGCAGCTCCGCGGCTCGGCCTTGTGCTGGAACCCAGTCGGCTGGCTCAGCAATCGGAGTACGACGGCAATTCGGGGGTAAACATGCACTGGGTGACCTGGACCTCGGCGGAATTTCCCGCCGGCGCGCCCAGCGGGTCGACCGTCGCCTATGGCGCCTGCTTTCGGCAGACCACGCCCGCGCGCCCGACCGGCGATGGCAGCGTGGTCCCCGCCCGCCAGGGAACCCTGGTGGTCGAGGACGGGCTGAACCAGTCATCGTCCATTCCGCCACGGCGGGAGGCGGGCGCCAGCGTCTGCGACAGACAGCAGCGCTTCGGTTTCATCAACGCGACCGACTACTACTTCAGCCGCTCGCTGCAGCTGGATGGCGGGAGCGAGCGTTTTCAGCTCGTGCTCAACCTGCAGGGCGAGGACCGCGTGGTGTACGACCAGGTCTCCGGCGACCTCACCGGCATCGACGTGCTGGCAAAGGGCCGCCACCTGTACTTCACTGCGCTGGAAAATGGCGGCCGTGGCGAAGGTCTGTGGCACGTGGACTTGACCCGTCTGACCCCGACGGCAGAGCGGCTTGCTCTCGACGGCGTCCTCTCAGCCACAGTCTCTCCCCAGGTGCCCACCGCGACCGTGCCCAAGCTGCGCGGCCACAGCGGCATCGGCTATCCGACCGACCAGCCGGCTCGCGGCTCGGATCGCGAGGCCCTGTTGGTCGCCACCTCGACCGCCTGGTGGGTCGTGGATTTCGACGGTCCCGCCGCCGCTCTGTTGCCGCTCGATCCCGCGTGGCAAGCTTGGAACGTGGCGTGGACTTCCGACGGACAGGGCGTGCTCGCCGCCAACGGGGCCAGCGTATTTTTGGACTGGGGCCCCGGCCAAGCCCGCTACCCCCTGGCCGACGTCGGCGGAACCCTGTTCGGTTGGTAGCCTCGATTTGACCTGCCTCACTTCTCATCCGGGTGGTGGTGCCACACCAGCAGCAGATCGATCTCGGCGCCGCCGGCTGGTTCCACCCGTGTGGTGGGCGCTGACCGCTCTTTGCGCCTGCTGCCGTAACAAATCGCCAGCCGATTGCTTGCATTGGCGTTGTTGCACTTCATGTGCATTCGCTTTCGAGCCGTTGCACTTGAAGTGCAATTCCAGGGAAGCGGACAGGGGTATTTCGACGGAAATCGCCGGTTTCTTGGCGCGAGCTGCGTCGGCACGAGCTTTGCTGATGCGTGCGGGCGGCCGCTGACGGGACAGGGCCACCGCAGTCTGCGACTGCAAGAGAAAGGAATCTCCATGACAGCATCACGTGAAACTACTACCTGCTTGGCCCAGAACGCCACGTGGCATCCACCGAAACGCACCCAACACGTCGTGCTCGCTCTGGGGCTGGTGATATTGCTGGCCGTGCCGCGAAACACGTTGGCGCAAGCTCTGGTCGGAAACTCATCGCCGGCTGCAACCTCAGGGCAGTCTCCATTGCCGATCCCCGCAGCGCCCGCAGCGCCGGAAGATCCGGCGTCTGAGGGGAGCGGCTGGATTGGGCTGGGGACCGTCGCGGCCTATCTGGGGCTGCTGACGGTCTCCGTGGGGATGGGGGCTGGACTAAGGAGTCCGGAGTCGAATACCAAGGGCGTCCGCACGCTGTTCATGGTTGGCGCAGGCGGCGCGGCCGTCTTGACGGGTGGTTTGGCCTTGCGCGTACTCGGATACGACAAACGACAGGACGCGTACCTGCGGACCGGCTATCAGCCGAGCCGCACAATGGTTGCTCCATGGACCTGGATCGTGATTGGGGGCACAGTGACTGCTGGTGGCGTCGCTCTGGCAGCGAGCGGCCTTGCTTCTGGGTCGGCCAAGAAGGCCGCCGGGGGCGGTGTGATCGCATTTCTGGGTGGGGGCCTTGCGGCGATGATCGGCGACGTCTTGGGGCGAGGGATCCGCTACGAGCCGCCCAGGCCGAGCGCGAGCACGCTGGGTTCGGTTCGCCCTTGGCTTGCGCCGATCGCGACCGCAGACGGCGCGGACGCGCGAGTCAGTCGGGGCTGTGTGGCCGGGCTGCTTGGGACTTTCTGATTGCGCTGTGATACCGTCACGGTGCTGGCTCTTCACGATGGAGGATTGAAATGTCAGCATTGCGCGTTCTTGGTTTGATGATGGTTTCGTCGTGTCTCGTGGTGGGCTGTAGTTCAGCAAAGAAGATCGAGCCGGGCGCCACTTGCCTCCTCAACACCGACTGCAACAACCCCCTGGTGTGCAGCATGAACAAGTGCCACGACGCCTGCCACGGAACCGCGGACTGCCCCCCGAACGAGAGTTGCGTAAAGACGGACAGAGGAACCGTCTGCCAGTTGCCTGGCGAGGTTAGCTGCTCGCAAACTACCTGCGGTGGCAGCCTCGTGTGCGCATCCGATCTGCGCTGCCGAGCCGGCTGTCTGTCTGCCGTGGACTGCGCCGAGCAGCAACTGTGCGTGAGCGGAATCTGTGCTGACCCGGCGGAACTGAACGCCAGCGGTCAGCTTCCGCAGCTAGCCCCGGACAGCGGCGTGGAGGTGGCAGTGGGCGGCACGTGCATCCTCAACAGCGACTGCCAGCAGCCCCTGGTATGCACCATGGGCAAGTGCCACGACACCTGCCACGCGACGGTGGACTGCCCTTCCGGACAGAGTTGCGTGAGGACGGACAGCGAGTCGATCTGCCAGTTGCCTGCCGAGGCTGACTGCTCGGCAACATCCTGTGGCGGCGCGCTGGTGTGCGCGTCCGACCTCCGCTGCCGATACGGCTGTCAGTTCGCCGTGGACTGCGCCCACGGGCAAGTCTGCGTGAGCGGGGTATGCGCTGACCCGGTCGATCTCGACGTAAACGGCCAGCTCCCGCAGAGGGGCCCCGGCCCGGCCGCAGACGCCGGCACGAACCGGTCGCCGGACGCGGCCAGCAAGGACAGCGGCGTAGATTTGCTGGTCGCGCCTGCGGACGCGGGTACCAAGAACGGCGGCGCGGACGCGGCTGGTCCGGGGCCGGACGTCTCTGCGGACCTCGCCACAGGCAAGCCTGAAGCTGGCGCTGATCTGGTCGTCCTTCCGGACCTGCCCGCCGCCGACCTGGCGGCTGACAAGCTGGCCAGCACTGGTCCTGATGTGAATGCGCTAGACGTGGGAGGGTGTCCGACTGGAACCACCCTTTGCGGCAGCACCTGCGTAGACACCTTGACCATGGCAGCCCATTGCGGCACCTGCGAGATTGCTTGTGCGCCCGGCCAGATCTGCGCCAACGGATCGTGCAAGGCGGTCACCGGGTGCGGCGTGCCAGCGACGACGACACGTTACTTCTGCGATGACTTCGAGTCAGGGATCGACAAGTGGACTGTCAGCGGCTACGACTGGGGTTTGACAACTGAGAAGGCATACAGCCCCACGCATTCTCTGACTGACAGCCCTGGTGGAAACTACGCTGCCAACGCGGTGACAAATGTTGACTTGGCTGGATCACTGGATCTAACGAACGCAAAGGCGCCGGTCTTGACGTTCTGGAACACTGGAAACTACCATAGCAGCGGGGACAACACCTGGGCCAGTATCTACGTGTCGACCAACAAAGGTCTGACTTGGAGCACATACCTCTGGAGACGACGCGCTTGGACCCTGACCAATTGGGCTCAGGAGACCATCGACTTGTCGAACTACGCCGGCCAGCCAGCGGTCAAACTTCGGTTCATGCTGGATTCCAGCAGCGATCCCACAACGGCTGACGGCTGGTACATCGACGACGTCGAGGTCCGCGAACTCCAGTGACCCGACGCTGAGCGGCCGCGTGCCCACCCATCGCAAGATGGGCGGTGCGGCCGTGCGACCCTTCACGGCGCTGGGGGCGGACTGATATCCCAGAGGACGCCGATGTCGATGGCCACTGCATCGAAGGGGGGAATATGAGCCTCGCCAATGCCGCCGAAGGTGCCTGCCACCATCCAGCCATGCTCGGCGCGGGTCAGCACCTCGATGGTGCGCGCCGTGGGGTCGACGAACCAAAGCCAGGGCACGCCGTGCTCGCGATAAATGTCTTGCTTGCGCGTGCGGTCCACGATGGCGGTCGCGGGCGAGAGCACCTCGCACGCCCAGTCAGGGGCCAGGGCGAACCAGGCCGTGTCGGGGAGCGCGGGCATGCGTTCGCGGCGCCAGCCTGCCAAATCCGGCACCAGGATCTGCGCACCCAAGTGAAGTTCGGGTTCGTCGAGGATGGTCCAGCCGCCGGGACCGCCGCGACCCTGGCCAAACGGGCCGCCGATTCCGATTCCAAGAAAGGAGCTGGCCAGCGCATGCCGCGGTGCCGGACGTGGCGAGACGATCAGCTCGCCGTCGATGATCTCGCCCACAACATTCTCCGGCAGGCTGAGGATGTCCTCGTAGCTAGCCGGCCGGGACTTCGTCAAAGGAAGAGCCATGGCGTCAGTCTAGCAGTTCCTTGCTTCTCGGCTCTCCGATTCCCGGAGGCACCGAGCTGCCTGGCCGCGCACAGCGCTGCGGCCATCGCCGAGCTGACCTGCTGATCCTGCGTTGCACTTCAAGTGCACGCGACCGGATCGGCAGTTGCACTTCAAGTGCAAACCACGTGGGCTGGCCTGGGCGCCAACTCTGGGTTACTGGCGGAATTCCGCCGGACTTGCCCACGAACAACGTCGCCAGGCGCGCGGCACGAGACCTGCAAAGGGAGGGGCCGGGCCGCGAAATGAAACCCGCCATTCGACGAAACCTCTCCACTGCGCTCGCAACCGTCGCACTGCTTTTCGGGTTCCCGCGATTCGCGGCCGGCCAGACGATGGGCGCAGGCGACAACTCCCAAGCGGCCGCACAAAGCGAGAGCGCGCCGGTGGTCACCGCGCCGGTTGCGCCTGCTTCGCGCAAGCGCTTGCCCATCTTGGGCGTGATGGCTGACGTGGGCCTGCCTGACGGCATCATCGGTTCGCTGGCGATTCGACCGCTGAGCTG
>PMCR01000001.1 GCA_003155465.1 Myxococcales bacterium
GCTAGCGCAAGGGTGTGTCATGCCGGTGGTCGGCCGTCCGGGCCGGGTCGGTCGGGGGCAATGTCGATTGTGCGGACGCCGTCTGCGCAATTGTTGCACCGTGCGCGGGGGCCAGGGAACGATAGGTTCGCGAAAATTTTCCAGACACTGTCTGGGGAATCGGGTCATTCCCATCGATGACTGGCCCGTGTTTCGGGCGCTTGCCTTGGTGTTCATGTTTCAAGTACCGCGAGTGGCGCAGAAGATCTCCGTGGCGCGCGAGTTGGCCGCGATGTGTTCTTGGCCAGATTCCAAGGTCGACCAGTACGCGTGGGGCATGAACGAGCTCTACGCCGTCGGGACCTTCCGCCCTCCCGCCGCGTTTCCGCTCTTCTACCCGTCAAAAGGCTATTTCTTGATTCCACTCCTTGACGATCCACCCCTGCATTGTGGCGCCATGGCGATCCCGCTGACAGAACGACTCGGGATCGTGTCAGTGCCGAAGGATTTCGATAGTGAACGCCTCCGAGGGATCCTTTCCCTTGGCGGCGGGGAGTTCGTGTGCAACATGTCAGTGGGAACGAATGCCGAGCGCGTGGTCGTTCATCCCTCCGTCATGGCGCGCGCCAGGCCGGAGGAACTGGGAGCCCACATCGTCAAGATGCAGAAGAACAACCTGACGCTGCTGCAAGCCATCGCCGACATCAAATCCGTGACTATTGCGGCATTCGCCGAAATCGGGATGAGCCCAAGCGAGGCGTTGAAGCGGATGGCAAGACCTCGGAAGCAGACCTGAGGACGCACGATGCCTAGCGGGATTCCCTTCCAGTCGCGAAGCTTCCTGTCTGGAAGGGCCGTGCCGGTCGAGCGGATGTCAATC
Source organism: Myxococcales bacterium (assembly GCA_003155465.1). The sequence goes on from PMCR01000001.1 coordinate 860, forward strand.
GACTGGCAGGTAGAGCTGCCGTAGTGGCACCAGCGCCCGAGTCGCGGCGTCGACGCGGTCATACTGTTCGATGAGCAGATCGCGAAGGTCTGCGAGGTTCAGCAGGGTGAGGGGAACGGCCGAGCGGTCCGCCTCGTAGCGCGCTTCCTTGGAGAAGCCGCTAGTGCTGACGAACAGGCAACGATCGCTGGGTTTCCTGCCGCCAAGAAAGGCCCGAATTGCCGGAGCGCCGATCGGATCGTTTCGTCTGTGCTTGACCTCGACGAACACGCGGGGCTCCTGCAAGCCCAAGCCGTCAGGTGATGCGAAGATGTCCACGCCACGATCCGAACCTTCGGGTGATACGCGGGTGCGATAGCCCATGGCCCGCAGAATACCGGCCACCAGCTCTTGCATTTCCCGCCAGCTCAATCGAGCAAGACGATCCTCAACAAATTGTTGAGACTTCGCTTCCACGTCGCGAAGAACGAGTTCCTCGCTTTCGTCGTCCTCCTCAGTTCTCGGCGGGATTGACGCCGGGACAGGCGCGCTTGAACCAAGCGGCCTGGCCCTTGTCCACATCTCCAAAGCGACCTCGGGTGGAAGCCGAAACATCGTCGCAATGGCGCCGAGGCTGTTGCGTGCCCCAACGGAAAGTTGGTCGCGGTCAACCTCATGCGTCCATTGGACCTTGCGGACACGGGGCAGTTCATGGTTTTGCCACTCCAAGCCGCCCGTGACCGTGCCCAAGGGATATACGCGCCGGTTCCTGTCCCACGTCGCGATGGAGTCGCCAAGGTGGATTTCGCGGGCAAAGCGGCGGACCATGGCTGCCCCCACGAACCGCCACCCTTCCTTCTCCGCGGGATAGCTCTCAAGAAATCGCCGCTTCAGTTCTTCGTCGGGGGTGTCGGCCGCGACTGGCCCAACTTCTGCCCAGCCAATGGCGACGATGCCCTTTTCGAGAAAGTCGTCAACAAAGGCGGCGCGCTCGCCCGCGCGAATGATCCAGATCGGCCCCTTCGGTTCCATCGCGCCAAGATAACATCTTCCGGTCGACGTGTTCCGACTTGCGCATGGAGATTAGGCCTCGTCGAGTGGGTCTTCGCCACGAGTTGACCCTGGTACCCAAGTCGCCTTGAATCGCTGTAACGCATATGTTACGCTTATCTGCATGAAGAGCAAGGCCGCCAAGACCGGGTTTGACCGCCACTTCACCGATAGGATGAAGGACCGCGAATTCGCCGCAGCCTACAACGAAGCCCGTGCCGGGATCGACTCGGTTGATGCCTTCATGCGTTCGCTTGACGAGGCGCGGGCCACGGCCGGGGTGTCGAAGGCGAAGCTGGCGCAGCTCACGGGCACGCAACCGGCCGCCATGCGGCGCTTGCTCACAACCGACGCGCCGAACCCGACGTTGGCCACGGTGATGGGGATCCTGAAGTCCCTTGGGTTGGCTCTGGCCTTGGTGCCAAATCGGCCCCACGCCAAGCCAGGTCGGGCACGGAAGACCTCTGCCGCCGCTGCTACTGCATGATACTTCTCGGGATGCGTTTTCGGTATTCGGCCCCCAGAGCCTTCACCTCGGCGTATTCCTTCGCGGAAAGCACCGTCATAAATGGCTTCTCCCTGCCTGTGAGCAACACGATGCTGGGGCCACCAAGCCCAGCGGTCGCGCCGTCACGCTCCAGGATGCAGAACAGACGATAGTGTCGGCGTTTGGGGCCATCGACGCGGACCTCGTAGAAGCCGGACATCTCGCCATGCATGGCCTCCCACTTGCCGCCACCGCTGAAGGCGGGCGGCGGCGCATCGGCCACCGCCTTGACCACGGCCACGATCATGGCCTCGACCTTCGTGGGGCACGCCCGCAGGAACTCAAGAGCGGGCACGGTGCGTGTGGGATCGTCGCCGACGTGACGTTGGAAGAAATGCACGCGCCACGGGGCAGGGCGCTCGCGGGCGCTCGATTGCTTCATCACGCCTCTTCTGCCTGCTTGAACGGCAGCACTTTCACGTCTGCCTTCAGCTTGTCCAGGTAGTCCGCCCATTGCTGCATCATCTTGCGACGCTCGGGCAGAAACGCCGTGCGGTTGTAGGCGCGTCCATTGGGATCGCGGACAGCGTGGGCAAGCTGGTGCTCGATGATATAGTAGGGGAAGTATTGGTCGGTAGG
>PMCR01000302.1 GCA_003155465.1 Myxococcales bacterium
CCGCGCCCTGCGTGGGCGGAACCGGGGACAGCGACAACGCGGTTTTCGTTGCCTACTGGGTTTGGGATCGCTCCCTGGCCAACAGCCTGCAGAAGAGCGGCGTGCTGGCCCTGGCTCTGGCCGACGGCAAGCCGCTGTGGCGTCAAGAGCTGGGAGACAACGAGCTGAGTGCACCCATCTTCGTACGCATGGCCGGCCACGGGCGTCTCTTCCTCGGTTCGGCCAACGGCAATCTTTACGCGCTGGACGCCGCGACCGGCGCCGTACAGTGGAGAAAGACCGAGTTGGATGCGGTTCGAAGCCCGCCCGCGTTCTTCGTCTCATCATCCGGCCCGCTTGTGGTCACCGGCTCCAAGTACGGCACGGTTCGCGGACTCGACGCAGCCAGCGGGGCTGAGCGCTGGAACTACCGAACCGGCGATCGCATCACCGGCTCACCGGTGATCCTGGCCGGGCGGGATGGGGCGCGTGCATTCGTCGGTTCCTACGATCGCTCTCTGCACGCGCTGGACGCCGCGGATGGCTCGCCGATTTGGCGCTTCGCTGCCCGTGGCGGCCTCTATTCGTCACCTGCCTTGGTGGCCTCGGGCAGGCAGCCGATGGTACTCGTCCTGGGCTGGGACCATATGTTGCACGCCATCGCGGAGAAGAACGGTGAGCCGCTATTCTCCGCGTTCACCGGCCGGCCGCTGTGGAATGTCGCTGGGATGGACGACAGCAACTGGTCGTCGCCCGTTGCTGGACGCATTGGCGACCGCTGGATGGCCTTTGTGGGCAGCTACGACGGCACCCTGCGTGCCCTGCCGCTTGGGGAGGCCGACCGGGCGGCGCCTGCCCTCCGTTCCAACCGCTGGTTCTGGCTGTCCTTCCCTTTGGTGTTGATTCCGTTCCTGGCGCTCGCCCTCGGGCTCACCGGTCGCGAACGACGCCGACAGCGCGCCCGGCCTACTCCAGCTCGTTGACGATGATCGGCTGGTAGTGGCCCGTCGGGTTTCCGAGTGAGTCGACTGCCCCCGGGCGGATGAACTGGGCCAGCGTACCGTCGCAGTCCAGGTCGCCCTTGGAGTACGCCGTAAACTGAGAGCTGGTGCCGGCCCCTGTCCCGCTATATCCCGGCATGTAGTGGTGGGCGTCGGGCAGGGAGAAGCTCAAGGCCAGCCACACCCGATCGCTTTCCCATATGGAGTTTGCACCCACACAGCGTTGTCCCGTCTGACACGCACATTCTGTGCTGCTGGCCCAAGTCCCGCTCGGCCCCGGAAACTGCTTGGGCAGAACCGCTCCTAGGTTGGCCATGTGATCGGTTTCAAAGTAGGTCAATGAGCCTGCCCACTGCTTGTTCAGATGCCCCGCGGCTTCGGCGGTGCGGGCCTTCTTGACATAGCGGCTGAAGGCGGGAACAGCTAGCGCAGCCAATATGCCGATGATGGCCACAACGATCATCAGCTCCACTAGCGTAAAGCCGTTGCGTTTCCTGCTGCTGGGTGAGATCACGGCAGGCATCACGGACTCTCACTGGAAGGATGCAAGCCTTGGGCCGTGGGCCTGACCGCGGGCAAGGATGGTCCAAGTGGTGGCAATCCGCGCTTTCTGGCGGCCGCGCTCTTCCAGCCCGGAGATGTCGCGGTGACTGGAATGGTCACTGGCGCCTCAAATAGGGAACGAAAAACGGCGGTGCGCCAAGGCCCGCCGCACGCGCCGCGCCGGCTGCTACTTGCGGCCGCGGCGGAAGAAAAACCACGCCACGAATACGAGCAGGGGAACAGCAAGGTACGCCAGGTAGTGCAGGCGCGAGGGCGCCGGCCGCAGGCTTCCCTTGGCCAGCCGGATCATGCCGCTGTCTTCGGGGATCTCACGCATTTCGGTATTGATTCTCAAGTCGAAGTCCACGCGATGCGTGCCGGCGACCGAGACGGACAGAAAGATGGGATGCTCTCCCTCGCGCGCCTCGGGTGAGCGAACGAAGGTCAGGGTGAAGTCCTCCAGTTGGCCAGGCTGCAGGCTGGGCAGCCGCGCGGGCGTGACGTCGACGCTGCAGGCCGGGCTGTGCCCGGAGAGGACGAAGGCGTCCATGGGTCGGGTGGAGACGTTCATCAGGGTGACCGTGGCCTGACTGATCAGCCCGCGCAGGCGCGCCAGCATCGGGCCGTGAACCGAGACTCCAGCGCTCTCGGTTGTGTCCACGGCTGCGATTTCCATGGCCGTGCGTCCCTGGGGCGTGCGGATGCGGAGATCCCCGCGGCGATCGATCAGCGCCTTGGCCACGATGCCCTGCCGGGCCGTATGCAGCGGCGTCCTGCCGCGGTCGTCGAGGACGTTGACTTCTGCGCCGGCCGTTACCAGCACGGCGACGACTTTGTCGTCGGCGGCCAGGTGCAAGGGGGTCATTCCATAGGCGTTGCGCGCGTCGGCGCGAGCTCCGCGGCGGGTGAGCAGGCCCGCTACCTCGGCGCGGCCAGACATGGCTGCCCAGTGGAGCGGTGTCATGTCGAAACGCGCGCGGGCGTTAGGGTCGGCGCCGCGGTCGAGCAACAGGGCCGCAACGTCTGTCCACCCGTGGGCAGCCGCAAAATGCAGGGCTGTCCAGTCTGATGCGTCCTTGCCATCGACCGGCGCCCCTCCCGCCAGCAGGGATCGCACGACTTCGGTCTGCCCAGTAGCCGCAGCTTGCGCCAAGGCTGGGGAATCGGCTGCCGCATCGCCCGCCACCGACGCGCGGCCTGACATTACTTCAGGAAGGAAGGGAAGCGCGGCCAGCAAGAAAAATGACCCGACTTTTGCGCGTGCTCGCACTACTATTAATATCGAGTCTAGCTTACATGAACCGTCCTGGCGAGACGTGAATCAAACAACACGACCAGAGAGCCACACCCTTTTTGACGGAGTAATGGGCATGACCATGCGTACGAAGTTCCTCATCGGGACATTGTTGACGATATACCTTCTGCCTCTGACGGCCCAAGCACACTGGTGCAACGACCTGTGGTCATCCGCGTACAACATCGTGGTCCGCCCAGCGAGCGACACCGTCACGGTGCCGGCAAGCGGGTCTGGCAGTTTGGACATATTTGTGCAGAACAACATGGGCTATCAGCTCACGTCGTTCAAGCTGACTGCCACGATGGCCTCCGGTACGATAACCGCGACCAGGAAGACGCAGAAGGTGGCCAACATCCTTCTGCCAGGCGAGAAGGCCACGTACACGCTTGCCATCACCAAGTCGGGTGGCGGCGATGTGGCGGTCGGGGGCATCTCCTTCTCGGTCAGTTTCGGCAACTCCGGCCAGAGCGGCCTGTACCCCGCGGGCGGCGGCAAGGCCGTGATGATTCGGCAGTCAAGCGGTACGCTCGTGCCTACTGCTCCCCCACCCGGCGTCGGCAGTGGAGTTGACCAGGCGCGGCAGCTTCAGTACGCCGCCCTGGCTGACTTCAGTAACGTAGATACCGGCCTGGACAAATTGATGGGCTTCTACTGCGCCGGTCGTGGATCGTGGGGCGCCAACGATGCCACGGTGATCACGACTGCCTGTTCGGGCACCGCCACCGACTGCACCAAGGCCACGCGATCAACTGCTGGCACGGGCTCCGGCACCAAGTACGACTACACAAAGCTGTGGGCTGCGGTGGAACTGGCCGCGCGCAAGAGCGCACTGGGCACCCGTCTCGCCGCCTTGCGGACGCGGCTCCAGTGTGGGGCGGCTGACAAGAATGTCGGTTTCGCAGGCGTCGCCCTCATGGTACTCGGCTACCTGGGCGAAGACGCCGGGGCGCGCTCTTTCCTTGAGGGGAAGGTCGGCACCGATGACATCGGTACCATCGCCAAGGCTGCGCTGATGCTAATGAGCGCAGCCGACGTGACCAAGTACGAGGCCGACGTCAAGGCTGGGCTGAGCAAGGGCGGGTTTGTGGCTGCGTCTTGCGCCGCTGCGCTTGGCATCGCGAAACTCGACGATGCGACCGTGACATCAACCTTGGTGCCATTGTTGAAGTGGTCGGAGCCCGACACCGACAATGGTGCGGGACTCTATCCAGCGCATATGTTGGCACTCACGGCCTGGTCTCGCCGTGGCTGGGCCGCAAACGCTGGAGACACGGGGGCGGTCACTTTCTACGAGGGCGGTACCCCGACCCCGACGGGCGGAACCCCCAGCACTGGTGGAAGCACCGGCGCTGGCGGGACCACGGGCGCTGCTGGGAGCGTGGGCGCAGGTGGGACCACGAGCGGTGGCGGGGGCACGCGTGTGGGCGGTAGCGTGGCCACGGGCGGGAAAACTGGGACTGCCAGCGGTGGCGGTACGTTGGCGGCTACTGGCGGTAGCGCGGAGACGCCGACTGGCGGTAGCGCAGTGACGCCGACTGGCGGGAGCGTAGTGACGCCGACTGGCGGGAGCGTAGTGACGCCGACTGGCGGGAGCGCAGCCACGCCGACTGGTGGAACCCCGGAGACGCCGACTGGCGGGAGCGTGGTGACGCCGACTGGTGGAGGTCAGGCGACTGGTGGGAATCCGGCGACTGGTGGGAAACGGGGAGAGGACACGGGCGGTCAGGCCGGAAACAGCGGGTCGGCAAGTGACGACACCGCTGCCCACAGCGGAAGCGCTGGTGGGTGCAGCTTGGTCCCGTCTGGCCGGGCGACCATTCCGCTGGGATTCCTCTTGGTGGGCGTGGGCCTGGCGCTCGCTGTGCGTCGCCGCCGTCGCTAGCACTGCCGACTGGCTCAACTCACTCGCTACTCGGACTTCGGACTATGGACGGGCGGCGGGCCTACCGGGCCAGCGCAGGTCGGCCAGCGT
>PMCR01000318.1:0-26796 GCA_003155465.1 Myxococcales bacterium
TGCCGGCCGACCAATCCCGGCAGGTGAGCGGGATAGTATTCGATGGGTCCACCCGCGAGGCGTACGCACAGATCATCGCCTTCGATCCAACCGCCCATGACCAGCGCCCGCCGGGTCGAGATGAGCACGCAGTGACTGCGAATTCCCTTGGCCGCCGCCTCGACCAACGGATCATCCATGTTGAGGACAGCAAAGTCCGCCGGGGCTTGCGCGGCAAAGAGGCGCGCCTTGGTCGCCACATAGGCATCGAGGCTCGGGTGGCGATCCAGGTGGTCAGGCGTGATGTTGAGCAGGACCGCCACCTGCGGGCGGAACGACTCGACGGTTTCGAGCTGGAAACTCGACACCTCGAGCACACACGCGCCGCCCTGCTCGGCGGCGGGTGTGCCCACGGCTTCGGCGAAAGGAACGCCCAGATTGCCACCCACGAAGGTGGGGCGTCCATTGGCAGCAAGGATGGCCCCGCACAAACTCGTGGTGGTGGACTTGCCGTTGGTCCCGGTGATGGCGACCACGGGTGCGTCCACGAACCATGACGCCAGCTCCAGCTCGCCGGTGATCGTGGTGCCTCGCTGGCGCGCGGCCTCCACTTCGGGCAAGGGGGGCACGCCGGGCGACAACACGATGAGATCGGCGGCGAGGAAGGTCTCGGCCCGATGCCCGCCCAATTCCTGGTTGGTCATGGGCGGCAACTGTGCCAGGGCTGCGCCGAGCGCCTCGGCCGGCTGCTTGTCGGTGACGGTGACCTGGGCACCGCGGGCCGCACACAAACGGGCTGCGGCGGTCCCCGAGCGTCCCAGTCCCACCACGAGCACTTTCTTGCCAAGCAGGGCGCGCTGGTAAAGCTGCATCAACGAACCTTCAGGGTCAGGAGGAGTCCCAGTACGGCGCAGGAAAAGGAGACGATCCAAAAGCGCACCACGATGCGCGACTCGGGCCAACCCATTTTTTCGAAATGGTGGTGGATGGGTGCCATCAAGAAGATGCGCTTCCCCGTGGCCTTGAAATAGCCAACCTGGATGACGTCGGAGAACAGCTCCACCACGAAGACACCGGCGATAACGGGCAGCGACAGCTCGGTCTTGGTGGCCAGCGCGACAAAGCCAATCGCCCCGCCCAGAGCCAGCGCGCCCACGTCGCCCATGAAGACCTGGGCCGGATGGGTGTTGTACCAAAGGAATCCGATGCTGGCGCCGACGATGGCCCCGCAGAAGACCGTCAGCTCCCCGGCGCCGCGCACATGCGCCATGCCCAGGTAGTGGGCAATGTTGAAACCCGCCAAGGTCTGGCCGGCGGCATAGCTCAACAACATGTAGGTGAAGGTGCAGGCGATCACCGGGCCAATGGCCAATCCGTCGAGCCCATCAGTCAGATTGACCGCGTTGGATGTGCCCATCACCACCACGACCAGGCCGAACAGGGCATAGGCCAGCCCAGGAATGATCGGGGAATGGCGCTCGAAGTTGAGCAGCGGGACCGCCAGATGAAGTCGCACCGACGGATCCAGGGCATCGCCATAGAACAGCCATCCCACCGCCACGGCCCCCACCAGGAATTGGACCAGCAGCTTGATCTTGCCGGGCACCCCGCGCTTGTTCCTTCTTGTGATCTTCAAGTAGTCGTCAACGAAACCCAGCGCGCCGTAGCCCACGGTCACGAACAGCGCCGGCCACACCAGCGGACTTGTAAGGTCGCACCACAGTACTGTCCCGGTGACCAAAGCCATTATGATGAGGGCACCGCCCATGGTCGGCGTGCCCTGTTTGACCGCATGGGTGGCGGGGCCGTCGTCGCGGATGATCTCGCCCAACTGTCGCTCGCGGGCGCGGCGAATGAACCAGGGCGCGAGAGCGAACGTGATGAGCAGCGAAGTCATGGTCGCCAACATGGTCCGCGTCGAGACGTAGCGAAATAGGTTGAGGAACCCGAAGTCGCCGCGCAGTTGTACAAAGAGATGAAACAGCATGAGCTAGAGCTTCTTTCGCAAGGCCTCTACCGCGCGTTCGAGACGCATGCCACGTGAAGCCTTCACCAAGATCCAGTCGCCCGGCGCAGACCAGGTCGACACCGCTTGCGCGGCTGTTTCCGGATCGTCGAAGGCCATCGCACGGCTGGCCAGCATGCCGGCTGCGGTCGCGCCTTCCGCAATCCTTGCGCCGAGCGAGCCCACGACCGCCAAGCCGTGCAGGCCGATCTCGGCCGCCTCTTTGCCGATGGCCTGGTGCAAGGCCGCGGCTGTCTCGCCCAGTTCCAGCATGTCGCCCAGGACGGCGAAGGCTCGACCGAACCGGCCTGCTGATCCCACCAGCGTGCGCAAGGCGGCAGACATCGAGGTCGGGTTGGCGTTGTAGCAATCGTCCAGCACGGTGCGCCCACCCAGCGAGAGCACATGCGACCTGTGCGGCGGAAGGGTCGCGTGCTCCAGGGCGGTCGCCGCCGGCAAGAGCGGAACCCCAAGCGCGTGTGACACGGCCAGTGCCGCCGCAGCGTTGCGTGCATTGTGCTCGCCTGCCAGGGGCAGGCGCACCACCACCGGTTCATGCCCGACTGACAGGCGAACCAGCGAGCCTGCCGCGCCGGCGGGGATGAAATCCATGATCCTCACAAAGGCTGAAGCAGAGACGCCGGCGAAACCGAAGCGTCGCTTGCGCGCCTCGGGCAACATGGCTGCCTCGGGTTCGAGGCGGGGTTCGTCGACGGGTAGTACGGCAATTCCGTCAGGAGCAAGGCCGGCAAAGATCTCGCCCTTGGCTCGCGCCACCGCCTCGATCGAGCCCAACCGCCCCAAATGCGCCGCAGCCACGTTGGTTACCACCGCGACCTGGGGCTCGGCGATGCGAGCCAGGTACGCGATCTCGCCCGGCGCTCTCATGGCCATTTCCAGCACCCAGAAGTCTTCCTTGCCGGTTGCTTCCAGTACGGTGAGAGGCAGTCCCACGTCGGTGTTCAGGTTGCCCTGGGTGCGCAGCACCCGACCCGCAGGGCAGAGCGCCGCTGCAATGAACTCCTTGGTCGTGGTCTTTCCGTTGGAGCCGGTGACGCCCACGACGCGGCCCCGGTACTGCTTGCGCACGGCTGCCGCCAAGTCTCCCAGCGCCCTGCGCGGATCAGCCACGCCGATCACCGGAATCTCGCCGCAACCGGGCGGCACGCCGCGCCCCGCGGCCACCACAACCGCGGCGGCCCCGGCCTCCACTGCGGCAGCGCAGAAGTCGAAGCCATCGACCCGCTCACCGGGAAGCGCGAAGAAGAGACGACCGGGCTTCACCTCGCGACTGTCGCTGGCAGCCCCGATGAAGGAGGCCCTGCTCAGCGCGGCCGGCTCGCCGACAGCGATTCCGCCCATGGCTTTGCAGGCGAACGCCAGGGTCCGCTTCGCCGGTTTGCTCACGCGGCACCTCCGGGCGACACGCGACCGCCGCGGGCCGCGAACGCAGCCGCCGCAACCTCGCGGTCATCGAAGTGGATCTTCCGCGAGCCCAGGATCTGGTAATCCTCGTGGCCCTTACCCGCAATCAGCAGCATGTCACCCGGCCGCGCGAGAGCTACGCCGAGCTCGATGGCCACCCGGCGGTCGGCCTCCACGTGGTACCCGGACAGTCCCTGGCGCAGTTCAGAGGCTGTCCGACGAACGATGCCGGTCTTCTCCACGCCCGCAACAATCATGTCGATGATGACGGCCGGGGCTTCGGTGCGCGGGTTGTCCGAGGTCACCACCACCACATCGGCACGCTCGGCAGCGGCTTGGCCCATGCGCGGCCGCTTGCCCTGGTCGCGGTCGCCGCCACACCCGAACACGACCAGGATGCGGCCCGTGCCGAGCGGTCGCAGTACATCGAGCGCCCGTTCCAGGGCGTCCGGCGTGTGCGCATAGTCGACCAGGCACAGTACTCCCGCTGCATTGGCCACCCGCTGCAGGCGGCCCGGAACCCCCTGCACCCGGGCCAAACCAGTGGCGATGGCATTGCGGTCAATGCCGTGGGCCAGCGCCATACCGATGGCCAAGAGGAGGTTGGACAGGTTGAAATCGCCCACGAGGGGTGAGGTGATCTCCAGCGGCCCCGATGGCGTGGCCAGCTTCAAGCTGGTCCCGTCGATTCCCAGCCGGCGGTCGACCACGGCCACGTCAGCACCGCGCGGCTGCCGGGTCAGGGTCAGCGCCGGGCCGCGCACTTCTGGGCGCATGGCAAGGCCCGCGTCGTCGTCGGCGAAAAGCACGGCGACGCCGTTTTCAGCCGAGAGCAACTCGCGGAAGAGAATCGCCTTGGCCGCCCGGTAGCGTTCCATGGTGCCGTGGTAGTCGAGGTGGTCCTGGGTGATGTTGGACAGACCCGCCACGCGGAAGCCGCAACCATGCAGCCGCCCCTGGTCGAGGGCGATGGACGACGCCTCCAGCACCACGTCCGAGCAGCCATCGTTCTTCATCTGGGAAAAGAGCGAATGCAGTTGCAGTGCGCCGGGCGTGGTGAGCGGCGCCTCCTGTGTCCTGCGGCCAGAACGGTAGCCAACCGTCCCGATCACGCCGGGCTGGCGGCCGGCTGCGGCCAGAATCGCCTCCAGCAAGTACGTGGTCGTGGTCTTGCCGTTGGTGCCGGTCACGGCGCTGAGGGTCAGAGCCTGCGCCGCCTGGTAGCGATTGGCGGCCACCATGCTGAGTGCCAGCCGAACGTTGCGCACGACGACCAGCGCGATCGCGTCCTGCAGCGCAGCGCCGCTCTCGTCGGTGAGAATGGCTGCCGCTCCCCTGGCTTTCGCGTCGTCAATGAAGCGCCGGCCATCGAGCTTGGTTCCCGGGACCGCGACGAAGAGATCCCCTGGCTGCACCAGGCGAGAGTCGTCGCGCACTTCGCGGACCAGAACTTTTCCGTCACCCGACGCGAAGCGCGCGTCTGATACTCCCTGCAACAGATCCGATAGCTGCAGCAAGGCTCATCCTCCGCTTCGGAACGAAACCCGACAAGGCATGCCCCGCACGCCGAGGCCGGGAGCCGGAGTCTGCGTGGCAGCTATTCCACTGCCCGCGGGCACAAGCTCGATCCCCGCCCGTCGCGCGGCTCGGACAGCCTGGCCCAAGGTCATGCCAACGAAATCTGGAATGGTGGCGTCGAGCTGGCGCTCGGCTGTGGGCGGCCCGTCGATCACAGGGTCGTCCTGCTCCTCGCTTGAGGCGAGATCGGGCCCCTCGTCATCCTGCGTTTCGCCCACCGACGCCACGGGTTGGTCGACACCCAGACCTTCCACCTCGTTGGTGTCGGGTTCGTCCTGCCGAGCCGCCCCGATCTTCGTGTCGCTCTTCCTTCTCGACCGAACGGCGCTTGCGACCACCGAGGTCGACGGCGGAACGCCCAGGTAACGCAGGGTTGCCTCGGCAATCTCCTTGAACACCGGAGCGGCGACCACGCCGCCGTAGTGCACGCCGTGCGGCTCATCGACCATGACGGCGATGACCACGCGCGGGTTGTCGGCCGGCACGATCCCCACGAAGGCAGCCAGGTACTTGCTGGGATCATAGCGGCCGTTGCTGACCTTCTGGGCAGTGCCGGTCTTGCCTGCCACGGGATAGCCCGGGATCGCCGCCAGCTTGGCGGTCCCGTCCTCGGTCACGCCCTGCATGATGGTCAGCATGGTGCGCGCCGTGCTTTCGGAAAGCACGCGAGCTTCGGGCCGCGCGTCCGCGGACTGGGGCACGGGTTCACTGCGACCGTCGGCGTTGACGAAGCGAACCGCCAGCTTGGGCGGGTGATAGACGCCGCCTGATGCGATGGCAGCGTAGGCTGTCGCCATCTGCAGGGGCGTGACGGTCAGACCCTGGCCGAATGCGTGAGTGGCCAGCTCGATCTCACCCCAGTGCGAAACCGGTCGCACGGTTCCTCGTCGCTCGCCCGGCAGGCCAACCCCGGTCGGACGACCGAAGCCCAGCCGGTCAATGGCGCGAGCCAGGGTTTCCCTGCCGATGCGGCGGGCGATCTTCACGGTGCCGATGTTGCTTGAGTACTTGAAGACCTCGGCCGCGGTCAGCATCCCTTTGGGGTGGTCGTCGCGGATGTGGTACTTGCCCACCTGCATCTGACCCATGAGGCAGTCGAAGCGATCTTCCGGCCTAAGCTTGCCCGCGTCGAAGGCGGCCGAGAAGGTCACCGTTTTCATGATGGACCCGGGCTCGTAGGCGTCGGCGATGGCCCGGTTGCGTGCGCCCCGCTCCGCCGCGTCACTGGGACTGTTGGGGTTGTAGCCGGGCACGCTGGCCATGGCCAGGATCTCGCCGGTGTGCGGATCCATCATGACCGACGTGGCCGCCTTGGCGTTGTGTTTCCTGACCGCTTCTTCAAGAGCCCGTTCGGTCAGGTAGGTCAAGTACTTGTCCAGGGTCAGCACCAGATCTTTGCCCGCACTGGCGGACGCATCGACCGTGCCCTCCATGAGCAAGTCCCGGCCCAGCCGGTCGCGCATGCCGGTGACTTCCATCCCGCTGCCGTGCAGGGCCTCGTCATAAGCCAGCTCGACGCCCTCCAGGCCGTGGCCCTCAAGGCCCGCGTGGCCGATCACGGTCGAAGCCAGCTCGCCGTTGGGATACACGCGTCTGGGCTCCTTGCGCACGCTGACCCCTGGCAAGCCCAGGGCCAAGGCAGCCGCGCTCTCTTCGGGCGACACCCGCCGCTTGACCCAGGCGAAGTACTGCATTTTCTTGGCCGCAAGCGACTTGTCGAGCTCAGATGGGTCCAGGTGCACCGCCTTGGCCAGGCGGGAAACCGCGTCGGCCGCGAAGGCGATCTGGCGCGGGTTGCAGAACACCGAATCCAGATCAGCCGTGGAAGCCAGCTCGGCCCCGCGTCGGTCCAGGATGCGGCCTCGACGAGGCGCGATCTCGACCTCACGAAGGTAGTTGTTCTCGGCCCACTCCCGCAGCTGTCCGGCTTCGCGAACCTGGAGTTGGAGTGCGCGACGGCCCACCAAAGAAGCAAGTCCGAGCAGCACCAGCCCGCACAGGACGATGCGCACGCGTGTCCAGCGAGTCGGCATGCCCTAGTGCATTCCCTTCCCAAGCACCGTGTTTCCAACCTGCCGGATGTTCTCCGGAGCGGGCGGCCGCATGCCCAGCTCGTCCCGCGCCCTGGAGGTCACCTTCCCCGGATCCTTCAACATCCCGATCTCGATTTCGAGATGACGCCGCTGCTCATCAAGCTCGCGGCGAATTCGTTCCGCCTCGCCGAGCGCCAGCGCGACCTCCAGACGTTTTGCGTGCACGGCCACGTGACCGAGAGCGGCAAGCGTCAGGCCGAGCACGACGAAGCCGATCACCGCAAGGCTGGCGCGCTGTCTGCGCCGACCAGGATCCAGCAGGGTGGGTACGTTCTGGCGCCGGGCGCCAGGAGGAAGCGCCGCTTTCATGAAGCCAGCCTTTCTGCCGCGCGCAGTTTGGCTGAACGGGCGCGCGGATTGCGCGCCACCTCGCTGTCAGAAGCCGTGATCACGTGCTTGGTGAGGATCCGAAAGCGCGGAGCATCGGGCTGGGTGGCCTCCCCTCCGGCGAGCGCCCTCAGCCTGCGCTTGACCACGCGGTCTTCCAGCGAGTGGAAGGCTATGACAACCAGACGGCCGCCGGGGCGCAGACAGGCAGGCGCGGCTTGCAGGAAGCGATCCAGCTCGCCCAACTCGTCATTGACGGCGATTCGCAAAGCCTGGAAGACGCGCGTTGCGGGATCCTTGCCTGGCTCGCGCCGGGGAACCGAGCGGGCCACCAGGCCGGCAAGGGCTCCCGTGCTGGTCAGCTCGCCGCTTTCGCGCGCATGGGTCACGGCACGCGCGATCTTGCGAGCGAAACGCTCTTCTCCCAGGTCTTGCAGGAGGCGCGCCAATCCTTCCTCGTCCACGCGTTGCAGAAGGTCCGCTGCTGTCTCCCCCTGCGACCGGTCCATGCGCATGTCCAGTGGGCCGGGCCTGCGGAACGAGAAACCGCGCTCGGGCTGATCGAGCTGNNGCGAATTTGCGAGAAGGGAGCGTGGATCAGTTGCACACGGTCACCATAGGAAGCCAAGTTTTGGTTCGCCAGGTTCAGGACTTCAGCGTCCCGGTCAATGCCGATGACTCGACCGTGGGGAGACGAGCGCTCGATGATCGCGCGCGTGTGGCCGCCGACACCGACGGTGGCGTCGCAATACTGGCCCGAGTCTCTCGGACACAGGAAGCTCATGGCCTCCTCCAGTAGGACTGGCAGGTGCGGAGCGTCAGGGGCAGCTCGGGTCATGGGCTTCGTGCATGCGCTCTTGGAATGCGCCATGTCATTTCGGGCATGAACGCTGCAATAACTAGTCGAGTCAACGGAATACTGTCAGGCGTTCGCGAGTTTATGCAAGGGATTCGGGTACGCGCCCGATCATCTCGCCCGGGCCCCCCATGTCAAGTTTTGAGACCAAGATTTCCCCAATAATTGCGCACAGATTGACGACTGGAGAGGGAATAGGCCGAGGCTTCATACGAGAAAAGACCAAACTAATTGGCAAGTTATTAAAGTAACCTAAATCACAGCAAGTTGTACGAGCAAAGGTGCTAACCATGCTTGACTAAAGGACTCTTTTGGGCGATAACGCGGATTCAAGGGAAGGCACGAGCCAGGAGAAGGAGCGGTTGCCAATGGAAGCTAGGTTGTTTGAGCTTGAAGCCAAGATGGAAGCGCTTCGCGCGAAGGTCGGAAGCTTTCCGGACAAGTTCAGTCGGGACTACGAGAGCAAGCTCGACGTTTCCTGGCTCTTCCATGACAACGCCCTGGAAGGGGTCGTTCTGTCCTACTCAGAGCTGAAAGCTGCCATCGACCAGCGGATCATCAGCGATGTGTCTCTCATCCCCATGTACGAGGAGGTGAAGAACCACAAGCTTGCGGTTGACTTCATTCGGGAAACCGCGCGGTCGAAGAAGGCCCCTGACGTGGACCTGGAGTTCATTCGCAAGCTCTACGCCATGGTCACTCCCGACGCGGTACCAAAGGGATGTCCCTATCGCAAGGAAAACCCCCTTCACCGACTCTACTACCATGAGATCACGCCGCCCGAAAAGATCGGGTACAAGATGCGCAAGCTCGCGGAATGGTTGGAGTCGGCGGATTTCGCCGCCATGCACTCCATCGTGCAAAGCGTGAAGATCCAGTTCCGCCTGCTCCAGGCCTACCCCTGGACTCGCAACTCGGGGAAGGTGGCGCGTCTTCTGACCAACTACATTCTCTTGCGGAACGGCTACTTGCCCGCGGTGGTCCATTCCATCGATCGGCAGCGTTACTACGAAGTCCTGCGCCATGAAAACGATGGCTTGATGACGCTCATCGTCGAGTCGTTGGAGAACAGCATCGACACCACGGCCAGGTTCTTCGACGAGCTGACCGGCCTGCGCGTCCGCTGCGCGGGGTAGTCGCGTGGGGAGCCCGCCGGCCTTCGGGACGGACCGCCCACCCTGCCCACCCAGCGCGCTTTCGCGCTCGGCCTCGCCAGTGCTGCGCGTGGCGCACCATCGCGGGAGGGGTTGGCGAGGCCGNNGAAGCGAGCGGGGAGGAGGCGGCGGGTGGGGGGCCGAAGGGCGAAGCGAACCCTTTCAGTGTTCCCATGTACTGAAGCCGGTTCGTCCTTCCTCTTTGATCGGCCGGGCGCTATAAGCCCGCTCACCCATGAAGAGCAGCAGAAGCAACGAAGCTTCCAAACAGTTGGCGGGCATCGCTGCCGCAAAGCTTGTCGTCGACGGAATGGTGTGCGGGATGGGTACGGGTTCGACGGCTCGTTTCTTCATAGCAGAGGTGGGCCGAAGGATGAGGGAGGAGGGCATTCGGATCACCGGAGTCCCCACGTCTTTCCAGTCGCGCCTTCTTTGTCAGCAAAACGGAATCCCCTTGCGCGATGCTCAAGACTGCCGGCGGATTGACTTGGCGGTCGATGGCGCGGACGAGGTCGACCCGGACCTCAACGTCACCAAAGGGGGCGGGGCGGCCCATACGATGGAGAAACTGGTGGCCGCCATGGCCAGCCAGTTCGTGGTCATCGTGGACGAGAGCAAGTTGGTCCCCAGGCTGGGGACCACCCTGGAGATTCCTGTCGAGGTCATCCCGCCTGCGCTTGGCTACGTCACCGAGGTGGTGACACGTCTGGGCGGCGAGCCGCGACTCCGGATGGGCACCAACA
This sequence comes from Myxococcales bacterium, assembly GCA_003155465.1. Next base: position 10,161 of record PMCR01000318.1, read on the forward strand.
AGGATGGCCCGGTGGTGACGGACAATGGTCAGCTTGTCATCGACGCCAAGTTTGGCCCCGAGGTCGACCTGCGCGCGGTCGATGCCTGCCTGCACAACACTCCCGGTGTCCTTGAGACGGGGTTGTTCTTCGATCTTGCAGCCAAGGTCTTGGTTGGCTGTTCTGACGGCACGAGCGTCAGGGTCATGGAACGGAAGACCTAGGACCGCCGTTGGTGAGTTCGTAGCGGCTTGACTACTTGTACACCGCCACGAACAGGTTTCCGATGGCGGCCTGGGCGCTCGCCGGCAGCGAGGACAGGGGAACATCCGCGCACTTGTCGGGATGGCTGCTGAGGTAGTAGCAATGGTAGTAGGTCCAGGCCGCGACCGCCCGCCCATCGTCAGCCACCCCGACGTGAATGTCGGAGGCGTAGAGATCGGCGATCTTGCCCACCTCGCTTTCGACACCCCAGGTGCCGTTACTGCGCCAACGGAAATGAGGCGCAAAGGTGCTGCCATCCACCCGCTTGCGCCAAGCCATGAGCACGTCACCAGAATCGAGCGCGGTTCGTACTTGGGGTTCAATGTCCGTGCTGGTGTAGCCCGGGGCGAGGTCGTCGATTTCCAAGTTCGACGAACTCCAGGCTCCGCCCACCGCCTGGGTGGAAAACATGGCCTGGTATCTCCCTGTCGCTGGCTGCGACCAGCCGATGCTGACCGTCCCGTAGCGATCCTCGTCCACCGAAAGATTGCCTGAGTAGTTGGCGGCGTAGAGGCGCGGCGGCTCGGGATCCCACCCAGTAGCTACGCTGTAGCGTCGAGCAAAAATGTCCGCAACCGTGTAGCCGCCGCTGCTGCGGCTTTCGACCCAGACGGCCACGCCCTGGCCGGCGGCATTCATGGCCACATCGGCCCCGAAGGTGGAATCGGCGTCGTAGCTCTCGACAAGCTGCGGCGCCGGGGTCGTGCCGTCAGCCAACGCGGCCGCCCACGTGCTGAACTCGCCGACCGCGGGATCGGTATCGAGTTCGGTCCAGACGCACAGGCCGTTCCCCTTGCCATCAATCGCGACGCGCGGCGCTCGGGACCCGACGCTAAAAGAACCGCTTATCCCCACCTTCAGGAGCACCGCGGGTTTGGCTGCTATTCCATTGAGGTAGAGGGCGTACACCGACTCGGGATCGGTGCTGGACGTGACCGGGTCGATCGCCTGGTCCCAAACCACCCACGCCTGGCCCGCGCGGTTCACCGCCAACCGGATGTCCCAATAGGATGCGTTGGACGGGCCCGCCGCCAGGAGCACGGGCGGATTCGACCAGGTCACGCCATCGGACGAATAGCTGGCCCAAAGGCCAAGCGAGGCAGCGGTTTGCGTCTGGTCATTCTGTGCCCAGACGACGACGTAGTGACCGTTGCCATCCACCCCGGCCTGGACGCTCACCGCGGCGCCGCGCGTTTCAAGCGTGGCTGGCGACGTGTCCCATTTGTCGACCGCGGCGGCATAGTGAATCGCCTGCACGCCACCAACGCTGTCATACCAGGCCACTACCGCGTCGCCTGTCACGGGCGACACTGCCACCGAGGGGATGGGAGAGGAGACACTGCCGGGATTGTTCTGCACGTTGCGCGGGGCCGACCACTGGCGACCCCCGCCGTCCGGTTCCGTGTCGGCATCGGGTAGCACATCGGCAACCGCTGCTGCGTCCAACGAACCATCGATCGGGCCGTCAGGCGCGGCGTCCAGAGTCGCATCCGCAGAAACCGCGTCCGGGGCGCTCTCGGCACCCTGCACATCGGGTGCGGCGTCCACAACCAGAACACCGTCCGTACCACCTGTCGCCGAGGCGTCCTTGTCTGGACCGTCCGTGCCGCCCGTCGGTGAGGAGTCTAGGACCGATCCGTCGGGGCCGCCTGTGCCATCCGTAGCCGTGTCAGCCGCGCCACCATCAACTGGGGTGGCGGGACTGGGGCGGAGATCGAGAGGAAGGGGACCGTTGTTCTGGCCTTTCGCGATGTATTCCTGCGTGGCATTGCCCTCGCCCACGGGCTTGTCATCGAGAAGGGCAATGCCGGTCACCTCGACTGGACCGGTGGCGTCGCTGGGCAGTGCCAACCCCACTTCCAAGGTGGCCGGGTTGGCCGAGGGCCATGCCACCGTGATCTGCTTGAGGGTCGTCCCGCTGTGGGTGGCGGTCAGCCGCACATGGTCTGGCGTGGGAACACCAGGTTTCAACGAGACATCAACCAGCAGAAAGTAGTCTCCTTCTTTGGTACAAGCCGGCAGCAAAGCGGCGATCCCGAAGGTCAGCGCGACACAGGCAAGCGTTGAAGACCTGGACGTCATGGTTGTCACTCCCGCGACTAGTTGGCAGGACAAGTAGCGCCCACCGGACAGTGGTTCGTCGTTTTCGAGAATACCCCCCCTGCCCACAATCCCCCGACCACACCCAGCACGACCACGCCCCCGACCACGCCCCAGAACCAGCCCCGGGAATAGAAGGGCGCCGGCTGGGACAGCGGTTCACTCGGAACCGTCGATGTCTGCACGAGATTGGGATGGGCCGATGCGACCTCGTTGGCCCCAGGCGCGACCACGCCCGCGGGTGGGATAAGCGGCGGCGGACTTGGGGGCGGCGCCCTTTCCTCGTCTTGCTTCTTCTTCAACGCCTCCATCTCGACGATGTAGCCATCAATCTCGGCCTTTTCGGCAGATGGCAAGTCCTTGGCCTGGCGAAGATAGTCACGGAAGGCGTTGATGGCCTTGTCGGGATGCTGCAGTCCCTGGTAGCAGCGCCCGACGTTGCGCAGATAGGTCGGATGCAGTTTCTCTGCGTAGAGAGCCGCGAAGAGATCGAGCGCTTCCTGGTAGCGGCCGGCCGCAAAAGCCTGACGGGCCTGGATCTCGCGCTTGTCGGATTTCTTGGGCGCAGCCAGTGCCATGGGCGCCTGCCCGAGCGAGCCGACGATCGTGGCACCGGCGAGAAAGACCGAAGCGACGCGAGCCAAGCGTACGACGGAGAAGAAGGCTGAAGCATGCATGGACTGGTTTCCTCCCAACGCGATCTGCAAAACGCCAACAATGTAGCGCCTTGCGCGGCCATTGAACAGTGGTAGCCCGGGCCCGCAATCCCGCGCCTGGGCGTGGGATCAGAGGAGCTCTTGGTCGATCACTTCCTTGAAGGCCGAGAAGGGCTGGCTCCCCACGAGCCAATACCCGCCGATGTAGAAGGTTGGCGTGGTATTCACGCCCAGCGAATCCGCCAGTGCCCTGTCTTGCGCGACCTGGTCGGCCACCTCGGGGCTGGCGCGGTCGATATCGAACTGCACGAGGTCAAGACCGATTCCTTGGGCGTAGAGGTCGAGGTCGGCATCAGACAGGGCTTGCTGATGGGCGAACATCTGGTCGTGCATCTCCCAGGCCTTCGACTGGCGGGCCGCGGCCAGAAAGGCCTGGGCCGCGCGCAGCGCATTCTCGTGCATCCTGAGCGGCATGTTCACGAAGACCAGGGCAACGTCATTGGGGTAGGTGGCCAGGACCTGCTGCACCGTGGGTTCGGAATAGCCGCAGGCGGGGCACTGAAAATCCCCAAACTCCACCACAGTCACCCGGGCGGAATCCGGTCCCCGTCGCGGGGCGTGTGCGGGAATCGAGATCGGTCCAGCCGGCGCCGTTGTTTCACGCATGCACCCGCACCCAAGCAGGATGGCAGCAATACCAAGCAAGCGAATAGAGCCGCGCCCCGTGGTCATGGGGTCAGGTACTACCAGGTGCGAAGCCAGACCGCCAACTCGACCGACTGGCGGGTCGCGCCTCGTCAGACCAACTTGGAAAGCACGCTCTCCAGATTGATCCTCCTTGGGTTCAGTCACTCAAGGTGAACGTCTCCCTCGGCCAGCACCCGATCGCGCGTGCCATGCACCTGCACCACGCGCACCACATAGGTGTGCGAAGTCTGGAACCCGTCTTCGGGTGAAAGTAAAAAGCGGATGCCTAGATCGCGGCCCGGACTCATACTGACGGTCCAAAGCACCTTAACTTCTTTGCGCGCCATGCTCTCTGGATCGTCACGATCGAAAACCGCCACAATGATCGGCCCCTCTTCAGATCGCGCCCTGAACCGGGCCACCATCTCGACTTGCCATGGTTGGTCAGCTCCAGCCGTGCCCAGGCCTCCCTTGGCCGCAACCTGGGTGCCTCGCGCCAGAACCGTCACGTCCGGCCGATCCTCCGATATCTCAACCCCGACGATGGTGGCGCTGCCGCCCGGGTACACGCAAACCTCGCCCAGATGGGCACAATCAAGTTTCTGGTCGTGAGAGACCAGGAAGACCTGCGGGGTATCGTCTACAACCTCGAAGCTGGGAACCTCCCAGGCTTCCAACATTGACGGCATCTCGCCTTGTGCCAACGTCATCAGGAACACTTGAGCTAGCATGGGACACCTCCCGCCCGGCTTTTCTTGCGGGGCCTTCACTCCATAAGATGCCTGGCACGCGGAAGCGGTTCGCCTGGACGCGAGCAGCGTCGCGCGGGTCGCGGGCGGACGTCAGTCCTATTTCCCTCGCCGGATCGCCACAACCAGATTGTAGACCCAGGCCACGGACCAGCCGGCCAGCGCGCCGCAGAGCCCGCCGTAGAAGAAGCCCACGAATGCGCCTGGCCAGGTTACGTCGTAGCCGGGGAAATAGTTGCTGAGCAAGGCGAGGTGCGGGCCCACCACGCGGCCACCCCGCAGCAGCAACCAGGCCGTCGCGATGAATACCAGGGTGCCGCCCGCGCCGCCGAACACGATGGCCATGACGGAGGCGCGCAGGCGCGCAACCACCCGATGCAGGTTTGTCAGCTCAAGGTCGCGGCGGTTGCTCATGACGGTTCCAATATCTGCGCCATCTCGGCCTGGCGACGGAACGCTGCCTCTTCCACGCCGGTGACGGCATTGATGGCCCGGGCGACAAGATAGCCGAAGAGGAACCCCCCGCCGCAGCCTTCTGCAAAGCCCAGCACCGCGCCCAGCCAGGTGACGTGGTAGCCGACGAGGTAGTTGCCCACCAGCGACAACATGGGGCCAACCACGCTGCCCCCACGCAGCAAGAGTGCCAGCGTGGCCAGGAGCAGGCCCAGACCCGCCACGCTGCCCACCGCCACGCCCAGCGCCACCGAGTCGTAGCGGGCAAAGGCATCCGCGACCATCGTGGCGTATTCCTTGTCCTGCGCTGCCGGCGGGGGCACCAGGGCGGCTGCCGCGGGCATGGAGCCCGTCTCCTCGTGGTGCTCGTCCTCAACGCTCACGTTCCAGATGTCGTGGGTTTCATCCACGATGTTGCGGGCAGCGAACACCGCCGTGGCCATGGAGTGATCCTGGTTGTTGTAGCGGTGCTGGCCATTGCGCCCGACGAGCTGCAGGTTGGACAGGCCGCCCAGCCACGTGCGAATGGTGGCAATGGCCTCTTGGTAGCCGCCATCGTAGACGGGATAGGCCTTGGGCATCCGGACCACGCAGCCGTCGCGCACCTTCGCCGGCTCGACCAGCCCAAGCTGGGCGCACTCGTCGCGACCCAGCTTGACAAGGTCGGCGTCCGCCATGCTCCACAGGGCGTCGCCTTCATCGACGAAGTATTCCAGGCCCAGGGCACTGCGCGTCGGATCGGGGACCATGTCGGGGCTCCAGTTCTTGAAGTTCTGGATGCGGCCCAGCTTCACTTCCGGCGAGTGAACGTAGATCCAGTTGTCGGGAAACAACTCGGCCTGGTCGATGATCAGAACCACGGTCAGGAAGTCGCGGTAGCGCAACCGGGCGGCGGCGGCGCGCACCTCGGACGGCGGCGGCGGATCCAGCACGGCCACCAGATCGCGCATGGGCATGGACGAAACCACATGTGTCCCCGGCTCGAAGGTCGGCTGCCCATTTGGTCCGCGTACGTCCACCCCGGTCACGCGGCCGTCGCGGTGGTGGATGCGCAGCACAGGCGTGTGCAGACGCGTCGGGAACCCCCTGTCGGCCAGCAGGTCGCGACAGCGTTCCCACATCATGCCTGGCCCCAGGCGCGGGTACAGGAACGAATCGATCAGGGTGGTGATGCGGTTGCGTTTGCTGCCGTACGAGCCGAGCAGCGCGTTCCGCACCGCCTTCATGAGGTCCAGGTTCTTGATTCGTTGGGCAGCCCAGTCAGCCCCGATCTGGTTGCACGGGATGCCCCAGACCTTCTCGGTGTAGGTCTTGAAGAAGATCTGAAACAAGCGCCGGCCGAAGCGGTTCGACACCCACTGCTCCAGGTTGCCCTCTTCCACCGAAGGGCGCAGGCGCGCGTTCAGGAAGGACAATACGATGCGCACCGATTCGATGGGCCCCAGGCCCAATAGCGCGTTGGCCGGGCGCAGCGGGTAGGCGAAGAACTTTCCGCGGTAGTGGATGCGCGAGAGGCGCGGGCGTTCGATCAGGTCGGGGCCCAGAATCTCATCCCAGATCTGCTGAACAAAGGGCACCTTGGTGAAAAATCGGTGACCGCCGATGTCGTAGCGGTAGCCCTTGTAGTTCCCGGTGCGCGCAATGCCACCCACCACGCCGTCTCTCTCGAACACGATGGCAGGAACACCCTGCTTGCAGAGTTCCCAAGCGGCAGTCAGCCCCGCCGGTCCGCCGCCAATGATGAGCACGCGCCGATCCGAGGCGTCGGCGGTTCTAGCAGGTTTGTCTTGCGTCGGAGAACCTTCCGTTGGTGTGCCGCAATCCCCGTCGGCGTGGCCGCCCCGGGCGGGCGAAGCGGATTTGGGTGCCGGCGGAGACATCTGAATGGGCCATGGCGAGTCCACGGGAGAACGAGGCGCAGTCTACCTCGTAGTGTCCAGAAAGGCAGCGCGGCGGGTCTTGTGTAAATTCGCCAAGAAGCTGTTCGCCCAGCTAGCTCATCTTCTGATACCGGGCCGCCGGCAACCCGCAAATGGGGCACTTCTCCGGCGGCTTACCGAATTCCAGGTGGCCGCAGAGCGGACAGAGGTAAACGTCCATCGCGTCCAAATCCTTGCCTGCCTGCAGAGCGGCCAGGGCTTGCCGGTACAAGTCCGCGTGCACGCGTTCGACCTGGTTGGCGTATTCCAGCATGGTCTTGCCCTTGTGGTTCTCGCTCTTGGCCTGTTCCACCATGGGTGGATACATCTCGGAATACTCGTAGGTCTCGCCGGCGATGGCGGTTTGGACATTCTCGACCGTCGTGCCGACGGCGCCCATGTTCTGGAGATGGGCGAGGGCATGAATAGTCTCGGCCTCAGCAGCGGCGCGGAAGAGCCTTGCGACCTGTGGATAGCCATCCCTCTCTGCCCGGCGCGCGAAGGCGAGGTACTTTCGATTGGCCTGGCTCTCGCCGGCAAATGCGGTCTTGAGGTTTTCGATTGTCGAGGGCAAGGGGAACTCCTTTTGGCTGGAGGTTGGGATTGCTCTGCGATTCAGTCGCTGGCCAAGCATGGCGGTTGTGTGCGGGACACGCAAGAGCCACGGACATCACGTGTTCTCTGTGTTGAAGAAGCTAGCTCGTCCTGGCTAGCCGCGCACCCGGCGCTGTAGCTCGACCGGATCGCGGGCAGTGGCCACCGCGACTTCGCGGCTGATGCGTCCCGCGCGCACCAGGTCGAGCAGCGACGCGTCCAGGGCGACCATGCCGTCGTCCCGGCCGGTCTGGATTTGGGTGGCCAACTGGTGGGTCTTGCCCTCGCGGATGAGCGCCCCCACCGCGTAGTTGACCACGAGGATCTCGATCGCGGGATAGCGGGTGGCGGCCAGAACGCCTTCGACCAGCCGCTGGGTGACCACGGCGCGCAGCGAGCCGGAAACTTGCAGCCTTATCTGTGCCTGCTGGTGTTCGGGAAAGATGTCCACGATTCGGTCGATGGCCATGGGCGCGCTGCCGCTGTGCAAAGTGGAAAGCACCAGGTGCCCGGTCTCGGCCGCGGTCAACGCCAGCGCGACGGTCTCGCGATCGCGCATCTCGCCCACCAGGATGATGTCAGGACATTCGCGCAGGGCCGCACGCAGACCGGTGGCGAAGCTCTCCACGTGGGTGCCGACCTCGCGCTGATGAATCAGGCAGCGTCGTGGCTGGTACACGAACTCGATGGGNNACGTGGCGGGCGCGGGTTCGGTTCACCAACTCGACGATGGCGCCGAGCGTAGTCGACTTGCCCGAACCCGCGGTGCCCACGACCAGCACCATCCCGCCGGCCAGATCCCCGAGAGCGCCCACGCTGTCGGGCAGGTTCAGCTCGGCCAGCGTGCGCGCGCGGCGGTTCACCGGCCGCAGGGCCAGGGCCAGACCGCGCGCCTGCCTGAAGACGTTGACCCTCAGTCGCTGCGATCCCTCAGCGTCGACCGCGGGGGCCTCCCAGGCCAGATCCACGCTGCCGCTTCCGTCGAGACAGCGGCGCCGCGGCGGATCGAGCAGCGCATCGACGAATCCCGCGATCTCCTGCTGGTCGATGGTTTCGCCGGACGCCGCCAGGCCATTGACCGTGCGGATCCACAGGGGTTGGCCAGCAGACACCATGATGTCAGAGACGGTCCCATCCACCGTACGCGCGATCAGGCCAGCCAGGCGGGAAGACGCAGCGGTGGCGGGAACGCTGGTTGGGCTGGCCATGGCCCCGGCATCAAATGCAGGGACACGGGCGTCGGCGAGTCGCGGGCTTGCGGGCGCTGGCAGTGCAGGCTTTGCCAGAACAGCACCTGTGCGGAGCAGCTTCAGTGACAGCTTGTCAGCGTCCCGGCGCGCTTCCACGGCAAAGGCCCCGTGGCGCTCGGAGCGGTACACGGCGTCGCACGCCCCCGAGGCGTGCAGGCGTTCGAGCTCGCCCGGCGCAAGGGCCTCGGCTGCGAAAGTCTCAAGCATTTCAGCATCGAGCGGGGGCATGGTCAGACCACGGCCCTGGGCACCGATGAGCACCGGCGGCTCGCGTGCCCGCAGCACGATCCCGGTCGCCTTCTGTGCCTCGATCAGCGCGAGCAGAGCGTCGATGGCTGCCATGCCTGATGGATCTAGCAAAACTTGCGCCGATAGGGAAAGCCGCCTTCGCTACGGCTGAGGAAGACGCTACCGCTGGCGCATCCTCGCTGCTACGTTTGTGCGATGTCTCGGATCCCTGCTCTTGGGGTGGGCCGCGTGGATCCGGCCTTCTACGTGTATCGGACAGCCGTGGTGAACGCGATCTCACCCCACAGATTCCCGGGATAGACGCCCGTCTTGGCCTGACAGATGTCCGCGTCCGTTCCGATCTGCATCCCGCGCTTTGGCTATATCATTCCCATCCTACCGTTTCGCGAACATGGGTGACCAATGCGAAGGACAGTTCCTGAACCTCAGCTCGACGCGTTCTCTCCCGCAAGGGTGGGTCGCCTTCTCGCTCTTTGCATTGTTGCCCTGGTGGCGGCGCATATCGCTACCTCCTGGATTAAGCAGCAGGGCGGCGTCCCCGGCGACCCGGCCCAATTGTTCAATCTAGATCAGGAAGCCAACATACCCACGTGGTTCTCCAGTGCCCTGCTTCTCGCCGCAGCGTTCATTTCCTATGTGATTGCTCGCCAGGAGCGCGCGCTCCGGCCGCGTGAAGCTCGCTACTGGAGCGGACTGGTGCTGATGCTCCTGCTCATGTCGATCGACGAAACTGCTTCGATTCATGAGACCTTTGGGCCATACGTGGCGCAAGCGCTTGGGATCGCTGCGCGCGGGGTGCTGCACTATGCCTGGGTGGTGCCGGGATTGGCAGCGGTCGCGCTGGTCGGTGCCTGCTACCTGCGCTTCGTGCTCCGGCTCCCAAGCCAGGTTCGCACTCTGACCTTCCTTGCGGCGGCGTTCTATGTAGTCGGGGCGATCGGATGCGAGATGATTGGATCGGCGCTGATTGAGGCTGGCGTGAGCCATGCCGCGTGGCCCATGCGCCTTGAAGTCATCGCCGAGGAGACGTTGGAGATGTCCGGCGCGGCGCTGTGGATATACGCCCAACTCGTGTACCTTGAAGGTCTGCGCCGCGCGCGACAGGTGCCTAGAGCGCCGAACGGTTTGACGGACCGAGTGAAATTGNNGGAGGCAAACCGTTCGGCGCTCTAGCGCAGGGTGAGGATGGCCTCGGCGCGCTGGGCGGCGCCGGCGGTGTCGACGTCCTGCCAGAAGGCGTTGCCGATGTCGACGACGCGGGCGCGGCCACGGCCAGCGAGCACGAGAACCCCGTCGGAGAGCGAGCAGTCGCCGCGGCGTTGGCGCTCGGCCGCGAGAGCGTCATAGAGGGCGGGGCCGACGGCGAAAACACCGCAGTCGACGCAGTCGTAGCCGGCGATGGTCTTGCCGATGTCGACGATGCGCCCGTCCTCGGTGCGGACCTTGGTGGCGTCGTCCATGTCGTAGATCTCGTCGAGTCGGCGGTCGACGCAAAGCACGAGGTCGGCGGCGAGGAGATCGGCGCTGGCCGCGAGGCGGGCGAGGCCGGCGTCGTAGACGTGGTCCGACATCGAGAGGACGAAGGGTCCGGCGATCCGCGCGCGGGCGGCAAGGACCGAGACGCCGTTGGCGAGCAGATAGTCTGGGTTTTCGGCGAATTCGACCTGCACACCGGCGGAGGCGATCTCGGGATCGTCCGCGATCGCGGCGCGAATGCGATCGCCCATGAAGCCGATGACGACGCAGGCGCGGGTGACGCCGCCGGCGGCGAGGGTGAGGAGGGTGCGCTTGAGCAGCGGCATGCCGCCGACAGAAAGCAGGGGCTTGGGTATGTCGTTCCGGCCGATACGGCTGCCCAGCCCGGCGGCGAGTACCACGGCGTCGCGGATCATGGATGGCACCCTAACATTTCAGCGCGTGCGCTCGCTGCGCCTTTGCCCGATACCATCTTTGGCGAAGTGTGCTAAGCACGAACCGCATGTTGCGCGACGTGGCCATTGTCATTGAGGGTGAGCCGGGCGCCGATCTGCTTGGCCTGACCGTGCTTTCCCGCGCCATTCTCGTTTTTGCCCGCGGCGGCGCGGGCCGCGTCTTCCTCGTTGGCGACCCTGGTGGGGCGGCGGATGAGGGACGGCGGCGCGCCGGCGTGCCCGTCGAAACCGTCGCCGATCTCGCCACAGCACGCCAGGCAGCCTCGGTGCCGCTGCTTATCGCCAGCTCTGCCGTGGTCTACGACGCTGCCCGGGTCCGCGTGCTACTCGAGACGGCGGCCACCGGGGAGACAGTCGTCCCGCCGCTCGTCCCCGCAGCCAGCTGTGCCGAGCGCCGCCTGGCTGAGACGGCCCTGCTTTCTGCCCTGGTCAAACCGACCGACGGTTGGGTCTCGGTGCACATCAACCGCAAGCTGTCGCTCGCGGTGACCCGGCGGATCGTCGGCACCGGCGTCACGCCAAACGCCGTCACGCTGGTGGCCAATGGCATCGGTTTTCTCGGCGTGTGGCTCGTCTTCCGCTCCACCTGGGTCGGGCTTCTCGCGGGCGCGTTGCTCGTCCAGCTTCAGTCGGTGCTCGACGGCGTCGACGGCGAGATTGCTCGGCTGCGCTTCCTCTCCTCGCGGCTCGGGGAGTGGCTCGACAATGTTCTGGATGACTTCGTCAACATCGGATTCGGCGTCGCACTCGGGTTCGCCACGGCCCGCCTGCGCGGGGAGCCCCTCTACCGCTGGCTCGGCCTTGGCGCCGGGGCCGGGATGCTTTTGTACAACCTCCTCGTCTACGCCCAGCTCCACTTTGTTCACCACTCGGGCAACCCCTTCCGCTTTCGTTGGTGGTTCCAGCGACCAGGGGAGGATGTCGCCGCGTCCCTCGCGCGCGCCGGTGCCTTTGCGCGTGTGGGCGCCTTCGCCCGCGCGCTTGGGCGACGCGACGTCTTTCTCCTCATCTTCCTCGTCCTGGTGGCCGCGCGGCAGCCACACATCCCGGTGATCTGGTTTGCCGTCGTTGCCGCGGGCTACCTGCCCCTGACAGTTGCCCAAATCGTCGTGGCCGCGCACCGGGCGTTGCGGCCGTCGCGTTGACCGGAGACGCGCCCAGCCGATCGTAGAGGCATTTCGGACACCGTGCCCGAGTGCGTGATCCGCGACCGCGGACACAGGTCAATCTCTGGGGCGGCGGCAAAGTGCCAGAACGCCTGGCGCGGCCGCATCGAGAGTGGTTCTTGGATTACCCGGAGTTTCGTGGGGCTACCGCGAAGCCGGCATGCGTCATGGTCGATCACAGGGGTTCTCCTCGCCAGTCCGCGCAGGGTCAACGCTGGGTCAATTCCTTCAACGATTTCGCGGCGGTTGCATTTGCGCACGCCAGAATCCAGAATTCTTTGGCTTGTAGCCATGCTCTTGTGAGACGGAGGAGATTGGGGAGAAAACGCTAGCGCCTGGATCGCTATCTTGTGCCAGAATTGAAACTGGCATGAGCGACCGTGTATACAGATCATTTGCACTACTCTCTCAAGATCAACACGCCTTGAAGTCTTGCTGAAGGAGATGTTCACCATGACGATGCATGAAGAATCCAACAAGGGTGCCCGCAAGGCGCTGTTGGCCGGAGGGGATCTTGTCTGGACGTCTCTGTTGGCCATGTTGGGCGGAGTGCTTTTCCTAGCTGGGCCTGGGTGCTCCGGCAATTCGAGCCCTCCTGAGAACACGGGCGGTCAGGGCGGAACATTGCAGGCCTCGACCGACTCCGGTGGAACGTCTGCTGTTCAAGGCGGGACGACTACCACCGTAACGACTGCAACTGGGGGCGTGCTGCCATCTGGAGGAAGCATCGGCGCCGGCGGGACCTCGGCCATTCCAACCGGCGGCGCGTCTCCCGGCGGGGGTACACCAGGCGGTTCAACCCCGACCGCCGGTTCAACCGGTGGCAACCGGACAGGAGGAAACCCTGTCACAGGCGGTGAAGTGGCCAGTGGTGGGACAACCGGAGGCCCTTCTAGCGCTTCGGGAACTGGTGGCAGTCGTGGCAGCACAAGCATCTCGGGCGGCTCGTCAGGGGGCAACGTCGGAAGCTCATCGGCTAACGGAGGCACCTCTGACACAGGCGGCTTCGCAAGAGATGGCGGCCCACCTGGTGGCTCCGCGACCGGCGGCTCTGCAACCGGCGGCTCGCCATCCACCGGTACCCCGGTACCTGTTACAGCCTGTGCAACCAACGAGCTTTCCACGTGCAAGACAAATGCGACACCAGTCTCTGAAAGTTACAGCATTCCCTATAGTATCGAATGTCACTTTGGTGGAGATACTGGGAACTACGAGGTGACCGTCGAATTGGGGGGGACGGAGGCCAGCGACACGCTTGTTGAGGCTGAGAGACGCCGGCCCATGTTGCCGGAGATCAAGACGGCTGCTGGCCAGACCCAACGATACTCGTTTGGGGTCAATGTACGGCAGCCTGAGGGAGAGCCGGTGCAGAACGTTCCTGCCGGAATAGCCGGGCTCGATGTCTATTTCGGAGGCCCATCGCCCAAACTGACTAGCATCTGTCACAAAGTGATGGACAAGCCCGTGGTGGTCTACGTAGCGGGAGATTCCACCGTGTGCGACCAGTACACCAATGGCTACGCATCTTGGGGCCAGCACTTGCCGCAGTTCTTCGTAAGCCCGGTCTCGGTGGCAAACTATGCCGATTCGGGCGAAAGCTCAGGAAGCTTCTCCGGCAACTCGAAGCTCTGGGGCGCCATCAAGGCCAATATGAAGGCCGGTGATTGGGTGTTGCTTGAGATGGGGCACAATGACAAGACAACCACCCAGGCGAAATTTCAGGAGAACATGGGCGGGATGGCGACCGCGGCAAAGGCCGCAGGTGTCAACCCGGTATTCGTCACCCCGATCTCGCGCGCAACCGGCGGCTGCTCGGGACAGCTGGTGACTGCACAAATGGACATTCCCCAAACGCTGAAGGACCTCGGCAAGAGCATGAACATCCCGGTCATCGATCTGACGACGGCAACGTGCAATTGGTTTACGACCGTCGGAGGGGCCGGTGCCGCCAAATCAGGATACTACGCCAATGGCTCAGACGGGACTCACACCGGCCCCAAGGGCGCTCAGATCTACGCAGGCTTCGTGCGCGATGCCATCAAGGCCAACATACCAGAACTGGCGAAATACCTGAGGGAGTAGCCCAACGGAATAGTGGTACACGGATTCAGCCAGCTGTCGCCGGCCCGCTCTCCGGTACCCTCAACGCTACGGAAATTGCCCCGCGGCGGCCAGTAGATCCAGCCGCGCCTGGCGGGCGTTGTCCTCGGCGATCACCGCCGCCGTGTCGGCGTCGCGCGCGCGGCGTTCGGCATCGACCACCTCCAGGTTGGTGGTGGCGCCGGCCCGGTAGGCCAGATCCGCCAGTCCCAGTGCCTCGCGCGCCAACTTCGCCGCATTGGCCGCGGACTTCATCGCTTGGTCGGCACGACGGATCTCCTCGACCGCTACGCGAATGTCGGATCGGGTCTGGCGCAGAAGGGCCTCGTACTGACTGCGCGCCTCGGCGACCAGGGCCGCGCGTTCCTGGGACTGGCCTCGGCGCAGGCCGCCTTCTACCAGCGGGAAGCTCAGCACGACCAGCGCCTGCCAGCCGGTCTCCGGCGTGGTGAAGGACGACGGGTTCTGGTAGAAGGGGATGAACTGACCACTCAAGCTCGGCGTGTAATCGGCCCAGCTCTCGCTCTTGACCTTCTCGGCCACCCGCAGGCGAGCCTTGGCCGCGGCGACATCCTTTCGCTGGGCTATGGCTGCCTCGGGATCGGTGCTGGTGCCGGCCAGAGCCACGTCGTCGTACACATCCACGGGTTGCGCCTCGCCAATCAGCACGGCCAGCGCCTCGCGCGCACGCGCCCGCCCGGTGTAGCTGGTTGCAAGCTGCGCCTCATCCGACGCCACCTGCTGCGCGGCCCGGACATCATCGACACGATTGCCGACCCCGCCGACCAGGCGGGTGTGCGCGTAGTCGTAGTGCGCGCGATCAGTGGCCAGGGCTCGGGCATTGATTTCCACCACGCGTTTCTGGGCGACGACGGCCAGATAGGCCCGCGCCACGGCCAGCGCCACGGTCCGGCTCACATCCTGGTTGCCGGCCTCGGCCGTCTTGAGGTTGGCCTTGGCCTGGGACCACTGCACCCAGCGTGAAGGCGCAAGCAACGGAACCGTCAGGGTCAAGTTGGCAGAAAGCTGGTTCCTGTGCACCAGCGTCTTGGTCACCAGCGTGCCGTCGGGAGCCACCGACGTGGTGTTTCGATCATTGTCCAGGCCGGTGTAGGTGCCGTTGGCGGTGAGGTAGGGCAGCGAGCCGGAGCGGGTTTCCTGCAGCAGCGCATCAGCACGATCGATTTCCAGTGTGGCCACCTGCGCGTTCGGGTTGCGCAAGAGAGCGCGGTGGACCGCCTCGGTGAGGGTGATCTTCTCATGGGCAGCACCCACGTCGGGCGCGGCCTCTTGCAGTTTGGGCACAGGCGGGGGCTCGCTGGTTTCCTGCGCCCAGGAAGTCTGTGCAGCGGCCAGCAGCGTCGTACAGACAGCGAGTTGCAGCCATCCACTATGCATGCGCCGGATCCTCCGCGGCCTTGCGCCCGTTGCCAAGATCCTCGTCGTTGGGCGAAACCCGCTTGGCGAAGCGATCGAATACCGTGTACAGCGAGGGCACCAAGAACAGAGTGAAGAACGTCGATACCATCAGGCCGCCGATGACCGCGCGGGCGAGCGGCAGATTGGTTTCGCTGCCCTCGCCGATGCCGAGAGCCATGGGGATAAGGGCGGTGATGGTCGCGATGGTGGTCATCATGATAGGCCGCAGGCGGGTGCGGCCTGCCAGCACAGTGGCCTCGTGAAGCGACTTGCCCCGCCGGCGGAGCACGTTGGCGAAGTCGACCAACAGAACCCCGTTCGAGACCACGATGCCCACCATCATGATGATACCCATGAAGCTGTTGACGCTCAGCTTGGTACCGGTCAGGTACAGCATGATGAACACGCCCGACACACCGAGCGGCACGCTGAACATGATGACCAGCGGGTCGATGAGCGACTTGAACTGGCTGGCCAGCACCATATACACGAGGGCGAGGGCCATGAGTGCCGCAAACGCGAGACCGCGGAAGGCCTTCTGCTGTTCCAGGGTCTGGCCGCCCAGGGTAGCGGAAAATCCCTCGGGCGTTGGCGTGTCATTGACCACGCGCTGGACCGCCTCGCTGGCCGCGCCCAGGTCTGCGGTGGGCGCGATGTTGGCGGTTACGTGCACGATGCGCTGCAAGTACTTGCGGTCGATCATGACCGGCCCGCTCCGTCGGTCGATGCGCGCCAGCGTGTCCACGGTCACGATTCCGCCGCTGGGCGTGCGCACAAACAGATCGCCCAGGTCCGACACATGCGCGCGGTTCGCATCCGCCATGCGCACGTTGACGTAGTACTCGTTGCCACTCTTGGGATCGGTGAAGGGCACCGGGGTGACCTGCGTGTTGCCGAGCAAGCTGACCAGGATGGTCTGCGCAACGTCTTGCTCGGAGACGCCCAGCATGCCCGCCTTTTGGCGGTCCACCACCACATCCAGTTCCGGGCTGTTCTCCTCGCGTGACGACTGGACATCGGTCAGCAGGGGCCGGCCCTTTGCGTCAGTCAGTCCGCGCATCTTGTCTATCAGGCTTCTCCCGTAGCGCGAGCCGTCGTCGAGGTCGTAGCCCAGGACCTC
>PMCR01000318.1:26885-32312 GCA_003155465.1 Myxococcales bacterium
GCGGTGCGACCCAGGGGCAGCCCGGTATCCGACAGGAGCGTGGTGTATATCCGCTGCGCCTTCTCGCCGCCGCCGAGTGGCGCCAGTTCCTTCTGCACGATCTGTTCCAGCCGCTCCGTCACTTGCTCGGTNNGTCTTGTAGGTGATGCTGAATTGCGACTCGTCGCTGTCAGGGAAGAACTCGCTGCCGATGCCGCGTTTGATGAACATGCTGCCGGCGAAGAACAGCAGAATGCCCATCACGGTCAGCAGGCGATGGCGCAGCACCCATTGCAGCGATCGGCCGTAGGCCGCATCGACCCGGTCGAACCAGCCGGTCATTCTGGCGGCGAAGCCCTTGTGGTCGTGGCCGCCTTCCTTGAGCCAGTAGAAGCAGAGCAAAGGCGTCACGGTGCGCGACACCCAGAAGCTCATGAGCAGGGCAAAGGCAATGGTCAAGGCCAGGGGCAAGAACAGGTAGCGCCCGATGCCGACCATGAACAGCACCGGAAAGAACACCACGATGGTGGTAATGGTCGACACCAGGATTGGCATGGCCACTTCCTGCGCCGCCATCAGCACGGCGTCGCGCCGGTTCTGGCCCAGGGCAAGGTGCCGGTGGATGTTCTCCAATTCCACGATGGAGTCGTCCACCAACCGTCCCACGCCCAGGGCCAGGCCGCCCAGGGTGAAGACGTTGAGCGTCTGGTTGGCGAAATAGAGCAGCACGAAGGTCGAAACGATGGAGAGCGGAATCGCCACCCCGATGATCCCGGTGGCGCGAAAGTTCACCAGGAAGAACAGGATGACCAGGATGGCCAGCACGCCGCCCTGGGTGGCTTCGTGCTGAAGTGCCGACACGGCCGACCGGATGTAGAGAGATTGATCGAACCCGATCTCGACCTTCACGTTGGCGGGCACGCCACGCAGCTTGGTGATGGCGGCGCGGATTGCGTCCACCACGGCGATAGTGTTGGCCCCCGGCTGCTTGAGCACACGCAGAAAGACGCCCCGCTTTCCGTTCACCCGCACGATCTCGGTCTGGTCGGCGGTCAGATCCTCCACCTGGGCCACGTCCGACACCCTGACCAGACCGGGCCCCTGCCCAGCCTGCGACGGTGTGGCGCGCACCACCACGTCGCGTAGGGGTCGCACGTCAGGGACTTGGGTGTTGGTGAAGACGTTGTAGTCGCGATCGCCGGCGCGCAGGCTGCCCGAGGGCAAGAGGAAATTCGACCCACGCACGGCACTGACCAGATCCATGATGCCCAGCCCGCGCGCCCGCAGGGCATCGCGGTCGGCCATGACCTCGATCTCGCGGATCTTGCCCCCACCCACCGTCGCGCTGGCCACGCCGGGAACACGTTCCAACTGCGGCTCGATGGTGTTGTACGCCAAGTCGTAGAGCTGTTTCTCGTCGAGCAGGTCGCTCGACACCACGGCTGAGACGACGGGGAGACTGGTGATGTCGAACTTGATGATGAAGGGCTGCTGGATGCCAGGGGGCAGGGTATTGAGGATCTGGGCGATGCGCTGGGACACCTCGAACTGGGCGTTGTCGAGGTTGGTCCCGTAGTTGAACCACACGCTGATCAGCGACACACCCTGTTTGGATGAGCTTTCCACCTTGTCCACGCCGGGTGAGGCACTGACCGCGCGCTCGATGGGCTGGGTAATCGACTTCTCGATGTCCTTGGGTCCGGCGCCTGTGTAGAAGGTGGCGATGCGGATGACCGGAATGGTGATGTCAGGGAAGAGGTCCACCGATAGACGGCTCAGCGACACCACGCCCAGGACGATGAGCATGAGCGAAAGCATCAGGATGAGAACCGGGTTGCGGAGAGCGAGGCGTGTGAGCCACATGGTATGTTGTTGCCGAAGGGTGGGTTGGCTAGGACTTGTCGGGAGATTCGGGGCCTTTGCACAGGCCGGGTCGCGGGTCGCGGCTCCCGAGAGCGTGGGCGTGAGCGAGTTCGTGTGGGGTGTGCGGAAGGCGGAAAGCCTGCAGCGAGGGCGTGCGCGGTCCAGAAGCCGCGGGCCTCACACGCCCTCGGAGGTCGCACACGGGGCCCGCTACACGCGAGTCGCTCACGCTACCGCTACCGCTCACGCCCACGTGGGCCAACCTCCGTGTTCTCTGTGTGAAAAAGCTCGGCGACGGCTTCTGAATCATCGGGGTTAGTTGGATTTGCCGGGCTGGCTGGCGGGTTTCGCCTGTGCTGACTTGGGCGGGGCAGCCGCCGTGGCCTTCTCGCCCGTGTAGGGATTGATGTCGCGCACGACGCGAACCGTGGTGCCGTCCGACAGCCCATCCGCGCCCGCGATTACAACTTCCTCGCCCGCCTGCAGACCCGAACGAATCTCGAGCGCATCGCCCATGTCCACATCGGCGCCGGTCTCAATGGTCCGGCGTTCGACCTTGGTGTCGTGCAGAACGAAGACGTACTTACTGCCCGCGGAGACTTGAACCGCGTCGACCGACACCACGGGTTTGCCGGGGTGTATCTCCAGGACGATCGAGCCGCGGCCGTACATGCCGGGGCGCAGCTCACCCGACGAATTGGGAAGCTGCACCTCAGCCTCCAGGGTACGCGTCAACACATCAAAGGAAGGCGCCAGGCGCACCACCTTGCCCGGGAAGGTGCGGCCTGGCAGGGCATCCAGCTCCACATGCGCGTCCTTGCCCAGGCTCACCCCAGCCGCGTCGTACTCATTGAGACTGATGAAGACGCGCAAGCGGTCCGTGCGGACCACGGTAACGAGGGCGCCCCCGCCAGGCGGACCCACCAGGGCACCCGGATCGAGCCGGCGCACGGCGACGGTCCCCTCGATGGGTGAGGTGATGCGCGTCTCGCCCAGACGGATGGCCAGGCCGGAAATCTGGGCCTGAGCCGCCGCCAGGGCAGATTCAGCCGAGGCCAGGGCCGCGGTGGACGACTGCAGTTCTTGCTGGCTGACCACGCCGGTGGGTGCCAGCTTGCTCGCCCGGTCGAAGTTGGTGCGCGCCAAAGCCGCCGACGCCTTGGTCTGGCCAAAGGCACTGCGGGCGGCCGTCAACTGGTCAGGCAGATCGCTGGGCCGCACCAGGGCGATGAGCTGACCCCTGCGCACCCGGTCGCCGCGCTCGACCAGGATGGCGTCGACGTAGCCGAGCACCTTGGAGCCCACGTCAACCTGTTCCAGGGCGCGCAGGTCGACCGGGGCGTGCACTTCGACGGGGACATCGCGCGCCGCCACCTTGGCCACCACGACCTGGGGCGCCACGCGGGCGCGCGTGGTCGGACCAGCTTCGCCCTTGGAACAAGCGAGCCAAGCCAAGGACACTGCGAGCGAAATGGCAACAGGCGCAACGAAGGCGCGAGTCTCCGAGGGACGGCCGGACTGCATAGCCCGGTAGCCATAGCGCCCAAAGCTTGCCTATGCAAGCATTGTCAACTGCTACGGCGTGACCACGCGGTCGAACAGGCCACCCGCCACCAGCAGGTAGAGCACGGCCAGGGTGTTCTGGAAGTAGGGGCTGTCGTCGTACGAGCCGCCCGCGGTCTTGGCGTCGACCCATTTCTTGCAGAAGTCGTTCATGGTCGCTTGGTCCGCCGATACCCCGGACAGGGCCAGGCCGCCCACGAAAGCACTGTTCTTCTGGCGCGCGGAATTCACCGGATCGCCCTTGACGACATTCGTGCGCAGCGAATCCAACATCGCTTTGCTGTCGGCGGTGCCGAACCACACATAGTCAGCCGCAAGCCGCCATGGCACGCGGCAAGAGTCGTAGCCGAAGTCGCAGGGATCGCCGTTCCACAGGGTCCCGTCGATCTGGACGCTCTCGGGAAACTCGCCGTTGCAGGCCGGATTGGCCTGGATGGTCTTGAGCAGCGTATAGCCGCGCGTGGCCAGGCCCTTCCAGTTCTGTTGCTTGGTGGCGTCGGTGACGAAGCGGGCGAACACCTGGAAGTAGCCCAGGGTCCAGTAGGACATGAAGGACTTGTCCTTGAGATTGACCGTGCCCGCGCCCACGTACGGGTTGCCCCCGGAGGTGCCGATGTTGTTCGCCCAGATGCCGTCCATGAGCGACAGCGCATCGTCCTTGTAGGTTCCGATTGGCCACCGCTTGCTGGCCTGGACCAGCGCCATGGCTGCGTCCAGATCGCCATCGGGCGCGTTGTTGGCGTTGCCGCCACTGGCTGAAGGCGGACAGGAATTGCCGCTGTTCCAAGCCATGAGCCCGCCCGATGTGTAGACCTTGTTGTATTCAGCGCCCAGCGCCTTGCGAAAGCGGTTGAGGCGGTCGAACGCAGTTTGGTCACCGGCCGCAACCGAGAGAAGCATCCCGTACCCCATGCCCTCGGAGCAGGTGTTGTCATCCCCGTTGCAGCCCTTGATACGCGCCATGTCGGTGCCGCAGGTGACGTAGTACTTCGCCGACCACTTGCCGTACCAGTCGGTGAATAGTTGCTGCGAACTGGTTCCGCTGATGGTGCTGCAGGCGAAGCCCTGCAGGCTGACCATCCCGGCCGCCCCACCCGCTCCGGCTTCGCCGCCGCTCCCGCCTGCGCCGGCGGTGCCGCCGCTCCCGCCTGTGCCGGCGGTGCCGCCGCTCCCGCCCGTCCCGGCTGCGCCGCTGCTGCCCCCCGCCCCGGCTATCCCGCCGCTCCCGCCCACGCTGGCGGTTCCACTGCTTCGACTTGCACCACTTGCACCGCCGCTCCCGCCCGATCCACCCCTGCCGGTGGTGCCGCCTGCCCCTGCCGCTCCACCGCTGCCGCCGCCGCCCCCGCTGCTCGTCGTGCCGCTGCTGCCGGCTGCGCCACCCGAGCCCGTCGCGCCACTCGTGCCGCCCTCGCCGGACGTGCCGCCACTGCCCCCTGTGCGGACCGTACCACCTGAGCCTGCGGCGCCGCTCGTACCAAGGATACCTCCTGTGCCCGCGCCTCCTCCTCCAGTCACGCCTCCCGCACCGCTGCCACCTGTCTTGCCGCCTGTCGCCGAGCTTGCCGTGGCACCCCCGGCCACTTCCCCGCCGCCCGATCCACCGCTTCCGCCCGTCTGCTGTTTGGCACAAGCGAGTGCGCCACCGCACAAGAAAATCGATACCGTGAACAAGCGCATTAAGCCTCCGGTGGTGTGAATCCGATCGTTACCCCACTGCAACGCGAACCGCGGCCGTTTTGGGAAGACACGCCGAGCGTCGATCGCAAGATCTTCCTCTGTCTCCTCACCTCTCACCTCTGCGTTCTCGGCGGCGGGTGGCTGGCCGGATGAGATCGCGGGTCACACCCGCACTCGCTAGGGAATCCCAGGCCGCGCGCGCCTGGTGCGCATGATGAAATCGATATGCGCCTGTTCGGTCTTGTAGTCCAGGCACAGGGCGTACATCACAACATTGACCGCGAAACGGAATGCCTGTTCGCGCTGCTCCTCGCCACCCGGGACCACGTCGTGCTCCCAGCG
>PMCR01000383.1 GCA_003155465.1 Myxococcales bacterium
TCGGGCTTCTGCGTGGATGGCGTGTGTTGCGAGAGCGCGTGCGACGCCAGGTGTGTGTCGTGCAACCAGGCTTCCCTCGCGGGCAAGTGTTCTGCCTATGCTGTGGGCAGCGATCCAGAGAACGAATGTGGCCGGGGCCACCCCGGTTGCCAGTCGACCTGCAATGGCGTAGGCGACTGCGACTATCCGGAGTGGGGAACGCCCTGCGGGGATTGTCTGGTTTGCGACGGCGGTGGTAGTTGCAATGAACCCGCAAGCGTTAAATGTATCACCCCCATCTTCGGCACTGGTGGCGCGAGCGGAAGCGGCGGCACTGGCGGCTTCGGCGGAAGTGCCGCGGGCGGGGCAAGCGGACGTGGTGGCGCCAGTGGCTTCGGCGGTACCAGCGCGGGCGGCGCAGGTGAAAGTGGTGGAGCGCGCAGCTCCGGTGGCGCGAGCGGCGTCGGCGGCGCAGGTGGCACCATCGGGGGCGCCGGTGGTTCTGGTGGCATGGTTTCGGGTGGCGCGGGCGGCTCCGGCGGCAGCATCAGCGGCGGCGCCGGTGGAGGCGGGACGGGTGGTGCGAGCAGCAGCCCCGATGGCGGCAGAGATTTGCTCCCGTCCGACACGGGCAACTCCGATGGCAGAAACGATTCCCTCCCGCCCGACTCCGCCAGCCCCGATGGCAGCCAAGCCTCACTCTTGCCCGACGCTAGCAACACGACGCGGTTGGGCCACAAGGGTTGTAGCTGCGATCTGGGCCAGAGCGCCCCAGACACGCCCGGCCTTCCCTTCGCCTGGCTCGGCGCCGCTCTGTTGTGGCGCCGGATGCGTCGGCGTCGCTAACCGAACTTCCATCCTAGCGCGAGCAGTCCAGCCCCTGGTTTCGTTTGGCCAGGTCGGCGAGCACGGGCTGATAGAAATCCAGCATGGCGCGCGGGCCGATGTCTTCGCCGGTGGCCTCGCGCATGACCTGGCGCCAGTCGCGCGTGGCGCCCAGCTTGAGGATGTCGCGCAGAAAACGGCCAGCTTGCTCGCTGCCCGAGTAGTCGCAGGCGCGCGGTTCCTGCTTCACGATCTTGCGGCAGATGTGATCTTGGAGTTGGAACTTGATCAGGGTGGCCATGGCATAGTCGTAGTACTGGGCGGGATCGTCGTTGATGTGGGTCTTGGTGCAGGCGTCGCACAGATCAGGGGCGCGCTTGCCCGGCGGTACCACCCCCTGGTAGGTGGCCACGTAGTGCCACCAGCGATCTTGCCACTCGGCAACGGGCAGGTCGTGCTGATAGAGATCATGCTCGAAATGGGTCATGGTGCCGGCGGCAAATGGTAGGAACACGATCGACTCAAGCGCTGACTGCAGGAGGGCGGCCGAGGCGTCGGGCTCTTGCCCGGGGCGGATGAGGCCGAGCTTGCGCAGATAGGGGATTTGCTGGCTCGCCAGCCGCGCCAGCTCGCCCACCGCCTCGTGAAAGGCCCGGTTGGCCCCGGCGCGCAGCAGGTAGGGCACTTCGGGCGTGGCGTAGGAGAGGTCGTAGAAAATGTGGCCCAGCTCGTGGTGGGCGGTGCCGAACCATTGCGCGTTCGGTTCCACGCTCATGAGCGAGCGCACGTCGCTCTCGCCGTCGATGTGCCAGGCGGTGGCGTGGGCGTTCTTCTTGCGTGGCGAATTGGACGGCACCGGGAAGAGATCCGACTTCTTCCAGAAGATCTCGGGCAGGCGCGGGAATCCCAGCGACACATAGAAGTTTTCGGCGGTCCGCACGACGAACTCCGGCGATTTGCCCTTGATCAAGGGATCCAGGCTCGTGCCCTGGACCAGGTCAGGCCAGGCCTGTGCCCAACGGTTGCCCAGCCAGTGCGCGGGAATCAGCTTGGGCACCGGCCTTCTGAATCGGTCCGCTAAGGCGTGTTTCGCAAAGCAATGCAGCCCATCGTAGAGCGGCTTGCCTGCCTCCAGGGTGGCGTCCATGAGCGCCATCATTTCTTCGACGGTCATGCCGTAGTCAGCCACATGCAGGGCGAAGAACGATGGGTAGCCCATGGCACGGGCGATCTGGTTGCGCAGAGCCTGCAGCTCCACCAGGCCGGGCTTGAGCGGGCGGCCGATCTCCTTGGACGCCATCCAGGCTCGCTCCCGCTCAGCCAGGACGCGCGACTGGCGCAGAATCTGATCGATCTCGTTGGCCGAGGTGGGGCGGGCGCATTTTCCGCCGGCCAATGGCTGCAGACAGAAGGTGTAGCTGTCGAGCACGGCCGACTGTCGGGCCTCGGCATCGATACGCTGGCTGACCACGTCAGGAATGGTGCCGGGGTTCTCGGCCGCGGCCAGCTGCAGCTTGCGGAGCTGGCGCAAGCTGAGTTCGGATAGCTCGCTCGGCTTGGCCAGGAAGGTTCCCGTCCGCTCGATGACCAGCTTGCAGCCGGTCACTGCCGCTGCCGCCTTTTCGGCGGCGGCCCGCGCCGCGGTGTGCTCGGGGCTGACGTCGGTGGCGGCGACCCAGGCCGCCTGGCTGGCCACCGTATTGAGCGGCTGTACGAGGCCGGTCACCGTCTCAAGAAACACGCGCGCCTCGCGCTCCAGCGAGGAGAGCCTGCGGGTGGTCTTCTCTGCGGCGCGTAAGCTGAGTGTCTCGACGCAAGCCAGGGCTGCCACGACCGCGATCAGGATTGGACGACGTGCCATGGACCGACGCTAGCATGGGGTCGGCTCTTCCGGCCTTCACAAACGCGGGCGGCCGTGCTAACCCACGGACCCATGCAGTCGAGCTTTCGAGCGATCAGTCTGGCCTGCGCCTTCGCGGGCACCCTTGGGTTCTGTGCCGGATGCAGCCAGGGGGAAGGCGATCGTTGCGAAGTTCTTTCGGACTGTGCCAGCGGTCTGGTTTGCTCGTTCACCACCGGGTCGCCCCACAACGGCACCTGCAAGCCGACATCCAACCCAGGCCCGGGAGGCAACCCAGGCCAGGATGCCGCCGGCGGGGGTTCGGCAGTGGACGCGGCCACCGACGGTCCCGCCTTGGTAGAGGACGCAACCATCGACGATCTTGCGGTTGCGACGGACTCGGCTGCTGGCGTCGATGCGGCGGTCGTGGCCGACGGCGCGACGGTTGGCGCGGACACCTCGCCCGACGCGGAAGCCGCGGCCGACCTGTTGTCGACGGACTGAAACCGGCGCCCCGCGGCGGAAGTGACAGCCCAACCCCGTACTCCATCGGAACGTCTTGACGAAGAGACCGCGAATGCGATTTCATCGCTTGCGGGTTTCCTCATAATCAGATTGTCCAGCGAACTTTCCAGCCGACCGATAGCGACTTGCCATGAAGAGCGTTTTTGTGTCCGGATGCTACGACATCCTGCACGCCGGTCATGTTCAGTTCTTCAACGAAGCAAAGGCGCTTGGCGATCACCTAACCGTCTGCTTTGCTTCAGACAACGTCTTGTGGACACACAAGCAACGGCGCGCCTCCGTCCCCGAGGAGCACAAGCTGGCGCTGTTGCAAGCTCTTGCCATGGTCGACCGCGTGGTGGTTGGAGAGAACCTTGAATTGGGTTTGGATTTTCAAGACCACTTCATCCAGATGGGACCGGATATCCTGGCAGTCACTGAGGACGATCGATACGGTGAACTGAAACGTGCTCTGTGTTCGAGAACCGGGGCCAGCTATGTCGTGCTGCCAAAGACACCGCCGAAGTTCAGTCCGGTCTCAACCACGGAGATCGTGCGCTGGATTCGTGCCCCCAAAGAAGCGCCACTAAGAGTCGACTTTGCGGGCGGTTGGTTGGATGTTCCGCGTTTCTCCAGGGCCGGCGGGTTGATCGTAAACTGTGCTATCTCGCCGTTGGTCTCGATCCGTTCCTGGGAGTACGCAAAGCGTTCGGGCCTCGGCGGCAGTGCGGCCTGGGCGCTTCTCAACGGAGAAGATGGCGTCCACAGTGAACTGAATCTCGGGGTGGGCTGGCAAGATCCGGCCGTGATCGCCGAAACCGGCCTGTGTGTGTGGAAAAGCGGGTTGCGACCAACGCTACATCTGAAGCGGACTGGCGACATGCTCAAGGGGCTGATGGCACTCCTTTACACCGAGGAAGAACACGATACGCCGGAGATTGCCGCCCGAAGCCGCAACTATCAATCGATCTACGATGCCAGCATCGTCGCGGGAGATGCGGTCTCGCGTGAAGACGTTGGGAGGCTGGCCGAGGCCATACGCATGAGCTACGCCGTCCAGATGGAAGAAGGAATGAATCCCTTGCCGCATCGGGAAGAATGTCTAGCATGCAAGTACTGCGGCGGCGGATGGGGAGGCTATGCGGTGTATCTGTTTCAATCGGCCAATGACCGGAATGCCTTTGTCAACTGTCACGCTCAAGCAAGAACCATCGAACCATTTGTAAGAGGGTATGGCGTTTCTTGACGTCTCCTCGCAGGCGGCGAAGTCATGTTTGACGAGGCAATGCTCGGTTGCTTCGACATCGGCGCAGACGTAGCTGTCATTGACAAGAGCCGATTTCATGGCTAGCGCCAGTCAACTCTCCGCAGATCAGACGATGCCGCCCTCATTTTCTCGACAACGGCGGCTGCTTGTCACCGTAAGTTTCCTCACCACTTTCGCCGAGTCGATGCTGGTGCCGATGTACGCTGCCTTCACCGAGAGAGTCGGAGGCAGCATTCTCGATGCCGGCATCGCTTTTGCTTGTTTCTCCATGGCCACCGGAGTCTTCGTCAGTCTGACGGGGACGCGGCCGTGGTTTCAGCACCACCTCAAGACGTTCCTCATACTTGGTTTCCTTGGGTCGGCTTGTTGTGACATCTCGTACATTTTCGTGCAGAACCGGTGGCAGCTCTTCGGTGCTCAGGTGATCGCCGGGCTGGCGACGGGACTGATCGAGCCGACCTGGGATTCGCTCTTCACCGACGCCATCGAGCACTCGTCGGCCAGGCATTGGTCGATTTGGTCCGGGGGCGCACACTTGGTCGCCGGAGCCGCGGCGCTGGTCGGCGGAGTCATCGTGGCCTACTTTTCCTTCGGGGCGCTGTTCGTGGCCATGGGGCTCATCGACACGGTGGCCGCGTTCCTGGCGTGGAGAGGAGACCTGCCGAAAGACGCCGGAAGCCCCAGAGGAGCGTGCCCGTACCCGTGATGCCCGGCATCCTGCTCATGTCGGTCAGGCTTGTCCGTGGATTCGGTCGGGTCCACGGCGGACTGTAGACTTGTCCGACCTTCACCTTTCATCGATGGTCTGAAACAGGCCTACGGCGCCAGTCCCAACTGCGCAAGCTGGATACGGAAGTTGGCGGCGGTGGTGAAGACCTGTCCCTTCATGCCGAGCGCACAGGCGGCGTCCACGAAGGCGGGCACGTCGTCGAAGAAGACGCAGGCCTGCGCTGGGCTGCCCACACGCTGAATGGCCGTGCGGAAGATCTCGGGGTCCGGCTTGGCCAGGCCGAGTTCGTAGGACAGCACGAGAGTGGCGAAGCGTTCGACCACGGCGATCTGGGGCCGCACGAAGCGCCAATGCATCTCGTTGGTGTTGGAGAGCAGCGCGACCTTGGCGCGACTGAGAAGGGCTTCGACCATCGGGAGGACCTCGTGGTGGACGCGGAAATGGCAGGTCCAGACCTGCAAGAAGGCTTCCGCATCCATGACCGTGGTCGCGCCCGATGCTTGGCACACGGCACGTCGGAGAGCGTCGCCCGCCACTCGGCCGCGGTTGAAGGGATCCCAGAGGGCGAGCAGGCGCTCGCGGATCACATCGGGCGGGGCGCCGCCGAACTGGGACAAACGGCGGCAGAGAAGCGCGTCGTCGTGAAAGGCGAGGACGTTGCCCATGTCGAGGAAGACAACTTCGATTCCCGGCATGTCACTCAGGCGTCTTGCACCGGAAGGAACTTCACATCCACGATCTGGTATTCGCGGGTGCCCTTGCCGGTGCGCAGGCTGACCGTGTCCCCCTTGTCGCGACCGATGAGGGCGCGCGCCAGCGGGGCCGAGATGGCGAGGCGTCCCTCCTTGATGTCTCCCTCGTGGTCACCCACGATGTTGTAGCTGGTCTCGTCTCCCGAATCGGTGTCGGCCAGGCGGACAGTGGCCCCGAAGACTACGCGATCACCGGAAAGCTTGGCCGGATCGATGACCTCAGCCTGGGCCAGAATGCTGTCGATCTCGCGCGAGCGGCCCTCGATGAAGGCCTGGCGCTCTTTGGCGGCCGAGAACTCCGCGTTTTCCGAGATGTCGCCGTGGGCGCGCGCGATTTCGATGTCTTGCACGTTCTTGGGGCGTTCCACCTCGCGCAGGTGCTTCAGTTCCTCGCGCAGCCTTTTCACCCCGCGTGGGGTGATCGGGATCCTGTCAGCCATGCTGGTACTCTTGCAGCGAGCGCACCGACATATCGCCGGACTGCAGGCGCTGGATGGCGACAGCGGCCGCCCGCGCTGCCGACATGGTGGTGAAATAGGCCAGCCCGCGCATGAGCGCGGTCCGTCGCANNCTCGCGCACCTTGTTCACCCGCGTGCACTCAATGCCGGCTTGGCTCAGGTGGGCATGGGTGCCGTTGGTGGCCAGGATTCGGAAGCCCAGTTTGGTCAGGTGCCGGGCCAGGTTGGCCGCGGAGATCTTGTCCGCGTCCTTGATGGACAGAAGCGCGGTGGCCGGCTTGTCGCCGTCGGGCACGGGCAGGCGTGTGCCGGCC
>PMCR01000364.1 GCA_003155465.1 Myxococcales bacterium
GTCTTGAACTTGGCGTCCTCGATGACGCCCGAGTCGTTCACTTGGATCTGCAGCTTCATCACGTCGCCGCAAGCCGGCGCCCCCACCAGTCCGGTCCCCACATTGGGCGCTTCCTTGTCCAGGCTGCCCACATTGCGCGGGTTCTCGTAATGGTCAATCACTTTACCGCTATACGCCATAATTCCTTACCTCTTGTACTTCTTGAATCTCTCAGTGCTGTCCTGCCCATTGGATGCCGTTGACATCGACTCCGGATTGCGCCATCTCCCACAGGGGAGACATTTCCCGGAGCTTCTTGACCTTTTGCGCCACCAAATCGATCACGTAGTCGACTTCCTCCTCGGTATTGAATCGGCCGAGTCCGAACCGAATTGATGTGTGCGCCATCTCCACCGGCACACCCATGGCGCGCAGCACATAGGAAGGCTCCAGCGACGCCGACGTGCAGGCCGAGCCCGACGACACCGCGACATCCTTGAGCGCCATCATGAGGGCCTCGCCCTCAACGTAGGCGAAGCTCAGGTTGAGGCTGCCCGGCAGCCGGTGCTCAAGCGAGCCGTTGAGCACAGTGTCCGGCACCCGCGCCTCGATGCCCAAGCGCAGCCGCTCGCGCAGCGCCAGCAACCGCTTGCCTTCCTCCGCCATTTCCGCCGCGCTTATCTCCGCCGCCTTGCCGAACCCCACGATGCCAGGCACGTTGAGCGTGCCCGAGCGCATGCCGCGTTCGTGGCCGCCGCCGTCGATGATGGGGGTGATGCGCACACGCGGCTTGCGCCGCACGTAAAGCGCGCCCACGCCCTTGGGGCCGTACATCTTGTGGGCAGACAGGGAAACCAGATCGGCATGCGAGGTCGCGACGTCGAACGGGATCTTGCCCACGCCCTGAACCGCATCAATGTGAAACATCGCCCCGCGCGCCTTGACCACCTGGCCGATTTCGGCCACCGGGTTGATGGTGCCAACCTCGTTGTTGGCCAACATGATGGAAACCACGATGGTCTTGTCGGTCAGCGCATCGGCCACTGCCTGCGGGCTCACCCGGCCGTCGCGTTCCACCGGCAGGTAGGTCACCTCGAAGCCCGACTTCTCCAGCCGCTTGCACGTGTCGAGCACGGCCTTGTGCTCGGTGACCGCGGTGATGATGTGGTTGCCCCGATCGCGATAGAAGTCGGCCGCGCCCTTGATGGCCAGGTTGTCTGATTCCGTGGCGCCCGAGGTCCAGACAATCTCTCGGCCGGAGGCACCGATGACCGCTGCCACCTGCTCGCGCGCCTGCTCGACCGCCCGCTCTGCGTTCCAGCCGAAGACATGTGACCGGCTGGCGGCGTTGCCGAACTCCTCGCGGAAATAGGGCAGCATCGCGTCGAGCACCCGTGGATCCACCGGGGTGGTCGCGTGATTGTCCATATAGATGGGAAGTTTGATGGCCATGGTTCAGCGTTTGGCGATTCCGTCCACCAGCAAGGGAACCTCGTGGTCTGATCGGCCGCAGCCACCGCACTCGCGCTGGTGCTGGCCCTGATCGCAAGAACGGCAGCCTTCAAGAAAGGCGAGGCTATCGGTAAGCTCTCCAGCCAGGCGGGTCAGGCGGCCGATGGTCTCGCGCGTTTCCCGCAACTTGTCGGTGAAGATCTCGCGCACAGTGGCCATGGCCTTGGGCGCGGTGGCGCTCTCCTCCCAGACACGCAGGAAGACCTTGATCTCGGTCAGTGAGAAGCCCATGTCCTGCAGCTTCTGGATCCACTCGATGCGCTTGACCCCGTCCCCCCGGTACATGCGGAAACCGCCCTTGGACCGGATCGCTGGGTTGAGCAAACCCAGCTCTTCATACAGGTGTATGGCCCGGACGGTCTTTCCGGTTCGACGCGCTATATCACCAACTTTTAGTAGGGATAGCGTATCTGCGCTGAATTCGGCTGGCATAATCAAACCCTTACGTTTACGTAAGAGTGATATGCGCATGCCGCTTCGGTGTCAAGCGCAGAAAGCGCGAAATCAGAAGTCGATGCGCAGAATCTGCCCATCCCCTGTCGGGGTGAGGCTGACGGTGCTGACAGCGCGAGCGCCGGTCACGGTGGTCAACATCTGGGCTGGCGCCGCTGTCACCTGTCCTTGAAGCCCGACCGCCGGCTTGGCGGCGGAATTGCAAACCATACTGAGGTCTATCCTGTTGCCGGTCTGGCTACCAACCGCATCAACGCGGCAGCTCTGGACCACTTGAACCGACACGAAGACCAGCGAGCTGCGCGAACCTGCGACCGCGCCCCGCGAGGGAATGGCCACGCTGACAAGGAGCAAGAAAGCGAGGCCAACCCACCGCTTCCGGGTCTTTGGGAAGTGCGGGGCGGGTCGCGAGTAACTTGTAACCACGCCCACAATAGGAGCAGAATCCGTGCCGGCGCCTCATAACTTGCAACTGCATGAATTGCTTACGTTTTATGCTTTACCAGATCAAGTCATCGTCGACTGGCCGCCAATAGCAGAGCCAGCAGGCAGTCGCCCGGCCGACGCCCGTCGGCGGGAAGTGCCTGTCGCCCCACCCCTTCTCCAGACCGCACGCGGCATGCGTCAGAACTGGATCACAACCAGGACGGTGTCCGCGTAGCTGCCGGTTGGGACGTCCTGTCCCGGCAGAATACGGCCATAGACAGGCAGGGTGACGTTTCTTCCGGTGATCGGAGCGACGGGACCGTAGTCGCTTGGGTACGCCTGATCGCCCCACAGCGTGTTGCAGTTGGCGTCTTGGCATAGGTAGTAGTTCAACCGATTGGCTCCGCTCACCATTTGCCGTGGGTTGTTGGTCGTTCCGAGACCCTTGCTCATCCACACGGTGATGGAAGTCACGTTTTTGTCGCAGTAGTAGATCACGTTTCCCGTCGAGTTGAGCGAGACGGACGAGAAAACGTCGTAGACCCCGAAGGACACCGGCGTGACTGTGATGGTGCAGGTTTGCGCCGACGCCGAGCGGCCACCGAAGACCAGCGCTGCGCCCAGCACAGAAAGTGACACCAACCAACGTACGCCTCTCATTTCGCCTCCTTCTTGGGAAGGATACACCGGATCGTTCCCACGTTGACCAGTGCCGTGGCACCAGCCGGAACCGCGAGCGGAAGTGTGCATGCCCCGGCCGCGTACTGCACCTCGGCCGAATACGCTCCGGGCGGCACGTTTTCCAGATAGAAATTGCCAGCCTCATCAAGCGGCGAGACCACCTGCTGCTGGCCGACCTGGACAATGATTTGCCCGTAGGTCGGCAGCACGGTCGCGCCCTGATCGTCGATCACCACCGTCCCTGAAACGCTCTGAACCCGCCGAACCGGGAAGGTCACCACCGCGCCGCCGCGATACGGAGGCGCAATGACCTTTTCGGTGGCTCCGATGTCGTGATCAAGCGGGATGTCCTTGTCGTCGATCCCGATGCGGTTGCCGTAGTAATGCAACAAGGTGGGAATCAGGAGATTTCCTTTGCTGTCGGTCGTGCCCATCACCTGGTTGCTCGCCATGCCGTGAACCCCGGCTACCCCCGGCACCCGGATAAGGGCGTAGCTGTCTTGCACGGGCCGGGTCAGATAAGCGCTGCCGCCGATGAGAATCAGGCCCCCAGTCGCGATGAGCGAGGCGTGCCCCTGGTCATTCGTGCCGTATCCCTGGTGCTGATAATCGGCTTCGATTCGGCCGTACGCGCCCTGATACTGTGCCGTGGCTTCGTTCAGGGCGTTCTCGCCCTGCGACGCCACCAGCCGATATCCGACACCTGGGCCGAGGGG
>PMCR01000459.1 GCA_003155465.1 Myxococcales bacterium
ACCTCCCAGGCCGCTGCCGTGCGGATAGCGGGACCGCCGCCCAGGAAGACCAGGTGCCGGTAGTGGGACATGGCGGACTGCCATTTCTCCAGACGCACGCGATTTGCACGCTGGGCGAAGTCGTGGCGCGGCTCACCCGTGGGGAAGCTGCCATCGCTGCGCCAGGCCACGTAGCCACGCCGGTAGACGATGAGGGTAAATCGTCGCAGACGGATCCCCTCGCCCCGCGGCAGGTCTGCGGGAATGCGCAGGCGATAGCGGCCGTCTGCGCCGGTTTCGGTTGCGGCCTCGAGCGCGCCTGCCGGCCCTTGCAGGCCGATGCCACGCTCGAATGCCCACGCTCCCTCCACCACCGCGCCCGCCAACGGCCGCTCGGTTTCTCCGTCGACCACCAACCCGTCAAACGGGCCCAGAAGATCACCCGGCCGCAGCGTGTCTGGGCGTGCCGAGAACGGGGCGTTCTCCACCATGGGGCCGCACGACGACACAGAAGCGACGAACAAGGCGGCCATGGTCAACTTTGACCATCGCGCGGATTTGACGCTCTCCGAAATCATTGGTATTAGTTTCTTCACGGTGAATGGGTGGGTTTCATGCTCGTCTCGACCGCGAACACCCCGCCCGCCTTCTAGTAGAGGTTGGACCGCCTTGCAACGTCCGCCGGCCCTTTCTAGCAACGACTAGGCAAGATGCTTATTAGCTGTCTCCAATGTGGCGGAGCGCTCGCGGATGGCGCCGCCTTCTGCCAGCGCTGCGGCGCTCCTGTGGGGCTGCCGCCCGTGGACGACTCGTCCCTGGTTTGCTCTGGGTGCAGGAATCACAACCCGGTGGGGACCAACTTCTGCCACTCCTGCGGGCGCCGTCTCGGACACACAACTCCGATGAGCGCGGACGCCTCGGCTGCCCTGGCCGCCGCAGTGGCAGCCCGGCCCTCGGTAGTGGCCGCCAGCCAGCCAGGCGGGCCACGGTTGGTGGCCGTGCGACGCGATGGCAGCGACGGCGAGTCATACCCTCTGCCCGGCGAGCAGGTTGACATCGGACGCAGCGAAGGCGATCTCCACTTCGATGATCCCCACCTTGCCCCACGGCATGCCCGCATCAGCCTGCGGGCCGGCCAACATCTGATCACACCCCTTGAAACCCGCAACGGGGTCTACCGGCGCATCAGTCAACCGGTGGAACTTGCGGACGGCAACCTGATCCTGGTCGGCAAGCAGGTCCTGCGATTCGAATTCCTGTCCGATGTCGAGAAGACCTTGCGACCTGCGGTCGAGCACGGCGTGGTCCTGTTCGGCACGCCGCTCAAGGCGGGCTGGGGGCGGCTGCGCCAGCTCACCTCCGCGGGGACGAGCCGCGATGTGTTCCACCTAACCCGCAGCGACCTGGTGCTCGGCCGCGAACAGGGCGACATCGTCTTCTCCGACGATGAGTTCATGTCCCGCCGCCATGCCCTGCTGCAGTTTCGGGATGGCTGCGCGCTCCTGTCCGACCTGGGCAGCTCAAATGGAACCTTCGTCCACCTCACCGGGCAACACACCCTTGCGCCGGGGGAAATGATTCGCCTCGGCGATGAACTCTTGCGCTTCGAGATAGGTTGAGGCGAAGCTTGTAGGCAGACACATCACGACGAGTCAAAGTCCCGCTGATGGCAAGTCCTTCTGAAATCAAGATCACGGTCTACGGCAAGACCGACGTGGGCCTGATGCGTGAGCACAACGAGGACAACTTCCTCGTGGTGGACTTTGCCAGTGCACAAAGGCCTTCGCCGGAAGCTTCGCTCGACTTTCCGCTGGGAGACAAGGGCGCGCTCTTCTTGGTGTGCGACGGCATGGGCGGCGCCGCGGCGGGTGAGGTCGCCTCAACCATGGCCGTCGAATCGATCTCGTTGGCGGTTGGCCACGCAGAGCCCCGCTCGCGGGAACGTTTCGCGCGTTGCCTGCGCCGTGCCGTCGAGCAAGCCAACGAAGGCATCTACGCCCAATCGCGCGACAACCAGAACGAGCGCGGCATGGGTACGACCTGCACGGCGGTTGGGCTGGTCGACGCCACCCTACTGATAGGGCAGGTCGGGGATTCACGCTGCTACGTGCTGCGCAGCGGCCGCCTGAGCCAAACCACCAAGGACCAGTCTCTGGCCTGGCAGCTCATCGAAGCCGGCGCCATGACGCTGGAAGAGGCCAAGGGGTTCGAGCACGCCAACATCATCCTGCAAGCGCTGGGCGTCCAGGAGAAGGTGGAAGTGGTGCTGTCGCAAGTCGCCCTCCGTCGGGGCGACGTGGTCCTGGTTTGCTCTGATGGACTGCACGGTCCGGTCAGCGACGACGAAATCAAGCAGGTCATGCTTGATGAGCCCGACGTGAAGAAGGCTTGCGATCGGCTCATCGCCTGCGCCAACGAGCACGATGGCCCGGACAACATCACGGTGGTCCTCGCCCGATTCGAGGGTGTTGGGCTGCCCGAGCCGGGCGCCGATGATGAGGTGAACTTCATTGCCTACGACCCGGGGCAGGATCCGGAAGACCCCGAGCCTGAAATGCACCCGCTCTCGACCGAACCGGTGACCGGAGAAACCAGCCCTGCCAGAGAGATTCGCTCCACCTCACCCGAGTTGCCCGTGGCCGAGGAGCCCCCCGCTGAGAGCATCCCGGCTGCGTCTTCAGCAGCCACAACCACTTCGTCGGCGCCGCGCATGCCGGAGGCTCGCTCTCTGCTTGCGTTTGTTCTGATCGCCCTGCTGGCGGCGCTGGCCGGGGCCCTGTTTCTGGCTTCCCAGCGCGG
This sequence comes from Myxococcales bacterium, assembly GCA_003155465.1. The sequence continues at coordinate 2,779 of PMCR01000459.1, forward strand.
AAAAACCCCGGACCGCAGTTTCGAGAATTCCAGCCTGGTTTCGCACCGACGGATGGTACCGCCATCGGCGGCATCTCCCCCATCTGCCCATCCACAGTTGCTCGCGACACCCGACCCTCCGACCGACGCCGGGAGAGAGCCCTAGGTAGCCCATGGCGACCAGGCAATGTCCCAAGTGCAAGACCGTCGCCGAGCCGGAGGCTCGCTTCTGCGGCGCCTGTGGCGCGCCGGTGCCGGTTCCTTCCGGGAACTTCGAGCGAGCGATCGACCACGCCATCGAGTCCTCCCTCTCCCCTCCCTCCGGCGTGCGCGTGATGAGCCCCGCATCCGGCGTTCCCGTGCTCCAGGCCGGCCCGTCACACTCCGGCCGAGCGGTGTCCGCTGCCTCGCGTCCGGTCACGCCGGCCCCGATCGCAGCCAGTCCTCGCCCGACCAACTTGGGCAGCCTGGTCGGCCGGGCGCTGAACAACCGCTACCGGGTCGAGCGCAAGATCGGCGAAGGAGGATTTGGCGCGGTCTTCGAAGGCAAGCAGCTCGCCACCGGGCGGCCAGTGGCGCTCAAGATCCTGCACCCCCATAGCGTGGCGGATACCACCGTGGTGGCCCGGTTCCGGCGCGAAGCCGAGGCCTGCTCGCAACTCCGCAACCCACACACCGTCACCATCTACGATTTCGACCAGACCGAGGATGGAACTCTCTACCTGGCCATGGAGCTGGTACGGGGCGAAAGCTTGCAAGAAATCCAGCACCGCGACGGCGTGATCGAACCGACCCGCGCCCTTTGCATCCTGGACCAGGTGGCGGAGGCGCTGGGCGAGGCACACGACAAGGGTATTGTCCATCGTGACATGAAGCCCGAGAACATCATGGTCGAGCGGCGAGGCGAGTCGGATTTCGTCAAAGTGCTGGACTTCGGAATCGCCAAGATCCTGTCGGGTGACGGGAACAAGGCCATACCGGCGCTGACTGCCATCGGGCAAACGGTGGGGACCCTGGAATTCATGTCGCCCGAGCAACTGCGCGGCAAGGCTCTCGACGGCCGCTCGGACATCTACGCCCTCGGCATGGTCGCCTACGAGATGCTCACCGGCCAGCTTCCCTTCAAAGGCGCAAAGAGCACCACTGAAGTCATCCAGTTCCACCTGCAGGAGGCCCCCCCTGCCCCATCCAGCCTGCGCCCCGACCTGACGATCCCAGCCGCGGTGGATGAAGTGGTCCTGAAGATGGTGGCCAAGGCTCGCGATAGCCGTCACGAAAACGCCACGGCGCTTCGCCAACACATCGCCGATTCCCTCGCGACCCTGGATTCCGCTCCCGTGCGCCGGGAAGCCAAGCGAGTGGTGGTGGTGGTGGGGGCGATCCTAGTGGTGGTGGGGACGGCGATCTATTTGCTATCGAGATAACCAGAGCTTGTCGGGTAATTGCGGGCCGCCCGCAGGGCCGGCACGCGGATCGCGGCGAGCGTGGGCGTGGGCGAGTTCGTGTGGGGTACGCGGCAGGCGGGAGGCGTAGGGCGTGAGCGCTCCGCGCGTCGCGGGCCGCTCACGCTCACGCAAGTCGCCAACGCAACCCGCTTTCCGCCGGACGCTCACCCTCACACTACCGCTCACGCACGCACGGGCCGGCCTGCGCGAGGATTTCCACACAAACCGCCGCTATCTCACCACGCTGAAGAACCGCCCAAGACGGATTGACTTGAACCATTCCGCCACGCCCGCCGGCGACCACCCCCCGTACGCCGGATCACGCGACCACCACACGACGAGCGCCCGGCCCTTGATGTTGTCGTAGGGCACGAAGCCCCAGACCCGAGAATCGCGGGAGTTGTCGCGGTTGTCACCCATGACGAACACGCTGCGCGGGGGGATCAGCCGGGGTCCCCAGTCCTGCGGTGGCTGGTTCGGGTCCTGGTAGATTTGGTGGTTTTTGCTGTCGAGGGTCTCGACCCACAGTTCGCAGTCGCGCCCTTCATCAGGGCTGCGACCCTCGTTGTAGCGGCAAGGGCCAGCGACACGCTCGCGCTGCATGGGTTGACCGTTGATGAAGACCTGGTTGTGGCGAAGCTCGACCGAATCGCCGGGCAGCCCGACCACGCGCTTGATGAAGTCCGTCGAAGGATCGGGCGGGTACCGGAAAACGATGACGTCGCCACGCTTGGGATCGCCGAATTCCACGACCTTCTTGTTGGTAAACGGGATCCCGATGCCGTAGGTGAACTTCGACACAAAGATGTGGTCCCCAATTTCCAGCGTCGGGATCATCGACCCCGAGGGGATCTGGAAGGCCTCCACCACGAAGGCGCGCAAGAGCAGGGCCACCGCCAAGGCAACCCCGATCGACTCGGCGTACTCGCGCGCGGTCGACTTGCGCGCGAAGGCCAGGTGCTTGTCCATCCCCTCATCGAGGGCCGCGATGGACTCGCGCAGGCGCTCGAAGTCGTCGCCCTTGCCGGCTGACTCCACCGCGGCCACGGCCGTCTCGATCTCCGCGGCCACCATTTGCGGGATGCGATAGCTCCTCCGCTTCAAAATGCGCCGTGACTCCTTGACCAGATGCTTTCCCTCGTCCCTGGCCCGGCGCCAGTACTGGTGCATCCGCCACGCGGACCAAAGCTTGCTCAACATGTTCATTCGACCTTGAGAATAGCCAAAAAGGCCTCTTGCGGGATTTCCACGTTTCCGACCTGCTTCATCCGTTTCTTACCTTCCTTCTGCTTCTCCAACAACTTGCGCTTGCGGGTAATGTCGCCGCCGTAGCACTTGGCGGTCACGTTCTTGCGCAATGCCTTCACCACGGTCTTGGCGATCACGCGCGAGCCAAGCGAAGCCTGGATGGCCACCTCGAACTGCTGCATCGGAATCAGCTCCTTCATCTTGATGCACAGATCACGGCCCTTGATGTACGAAGTCTCGCGGTGGACGACGGCGGACAGCGAATCAACCCGGTCACCGTTGACCAAGAGGTCGAGGCGGACAAGGTCGGCCGGCTGGTAGCCATTGGGCTCGTAGTCGAGTGAGGCATAGCCACGCGATACGGATTTCATGCGGTCGTAGAATCCGAACACCACCTCGGTAAGCGGCAGGTTGTAGCGAATGATCACGCGCTTCTCGCCGGCGTAATTGAGGCTGGTCTGGGTTCCCCGCCGCTCCTGACACAGCTTGAGCAGCCCGCCCACGAACTCAGGGGGCGTGTGGATGGTGGCCGCGATCATCGGCTCTTCGATGTGATCGATCTCGCCTTCCGCCGGGAACTTGGCCGGGTTGTCCAGGTCGAAGATCTTCCCGTTGTGCAGCACGATCCGGAAACGCACGGTTGGCGCGGTGGTCACCAGGTCCAGGTTGTACTCACGTTCCAGCCGCTCCTGGACGATCTCCATGTGAAGCAAGCCGAGGAAGCCACAGCGAAATCCAAATCCAAGCGCCGCCGAAACCTCGGGCTCGCGGCTGAAAGAGGCGTCGTTCAAGCGCAGCTTGTCGAGGGCGTCGCGCAGATCTTCGTAGCGCGCCGGATCCGTGGGGAAGATGCCCGCGAAAACCATGGGTTTGGCAGGCTGGAAGCCAGGCAAGGGCGCGTCGCACGGTTTGCTCGCCTCGGTGATGGTGTCACCCACGCGCGCGTCGGCCACTTCCTTGATGGCGGCGGTGAGAAATCCCACCTCACCGGGCCCCAGCTCGGCCATCTCGGTGGGAAAAGGCGCGAACGCACCCAAGTTGACGATCTCATAGTCGCGTCCCGCCGCCACGAGGCGGATCTTCTGTTTCAGCCGTAGGGTGCCGTCCACCACGCGCACCAGCAGCACCACGCCGCGGTAGCTGTCGTACCAACTATCGAGGAGCAACACCTTGAGCGGCCTCAGCGAAGACCCCTCGGGCGGGGGAATCCGCGCCACCACAGCTTCTAGGATCTCCTTGATACCGCGCCCGTCCTTGGCCGAAGCGAGGATGGCGCCCGACGCGTCGATGCCGATGACTTCTTCGATCTGGCGCCTGGCACCTTCGGGATCGGCCGACGGCAAGTCGATCTTGTTGATCACCGGCACGATGGCCAGATTGTGCTCGGTCGCCAAGTAGACGTTGGCCAGGGTCTGCGCCTCCACGCCCTGGGAAGCGTCCACCACCAAAAGCGCGCCCTCACAGGCAGCCAGCGAGCGCGAAACCTCGTAGTGGAAGTCCACGTGGCCCGGGGTGTCGATGAGATTCAACTCATAGGTCTGACCATCTGCGGCCCGATAGCTGAGTCGAACCGTGGCGGCTTTTATGGTGATGCCACGCTCGCGCTCCAGGTCCATGCTGTCGAGAAACTGCGCTTTCTGCTCGCGCTCAGTCAGAGCGCCGGTCACTTCGAGCAAGCGATCCGCCAGGGTCGACTTGCCGTGATCGATGTGCGCGATGATAGAGAAATTCCGTATCTGTTGGATGGGGGTCGGCACTGACGGCTACCGGCGAACGACGTCGAGGGAAAGTTGTCCGGGAAGATGACTCTTTTCCCGGTCGAGCACCAGATCGATTCCCTGGCGAATGTACTCCGCGACCGGCACCTTGGTCTTGTGGTGCAGGAGCTTGAGAAGCTCGTCCTGCTCTGGCGTGATGTACACGGTTGTCGAGATTTTTTTCCGTGCCATGACGGGACCATGCATGACCATACGCCGACAGTCAACCGCCTATCGCGGCACGACATCCTCAACCAATGGGACTTGCTGCCACATTTTTTTGGGCCTAGCCTAGGGCGCATGTTGGTTTGTCATGTCTCGTCACGCGGGCGTGCCCTTGGTTCGTCCTGCAAGGTATTGGCCTTCTCGCTAACCTGCTGCGGTGTAGCCATCGCAGTCTCCGGATGTGGTGGCACGACGACCGCAGCCTCACCAGGAGTCGCCGCCAGTGGGCTCAAGGTCAGTCAAAGCGACTTCGGCGCACAGTTCGACCGTTCACGTTGTGACGACAAGGGAAAGCAGGCCGTCACCGCAGACACCAACGGCGATGGCAAGCCTGATGTCGTCAAGCTTTTCACCGTCGTGGACCAGGGTGGACAGAAGGTGCAGCAACTGGCCTGCCGTCAAGTCGACCTGAACCACGACGGCAAGATGGACATCATCTACAGCTACGGTCCTGGCGGAATGCTGATGACCGAAGATTTCGATCTGGACTTCGACGGCAGGTTCGACGAACGCGTTTACTATCAGGAAGGCAAGAAGGTGCGCATGGAGCGCGACATGGATGGCGATGGGAGGCCCGACTACGTCGAATTCTACGAAGGCGGAAAATTGGTTCGGATCGAGCGGGACAGCAACGGCGACGGCAAGCCCGAAGAATGGCAGTACTACGAAAACGGCCGGCTTGATCGCATCGGGACGGATACGACCGGTTCAGGCCGGGCGGACAAGTGGGAGCGCAATCCTGAGACGGCCGAGGCGGCTCCGGAAGCCACGCCTCAAGCCGGCACAGCCCCTGCGGCCAAAGGCGCTGCACCGGCTGGCCCCGCGCCTGCTCCCGCGGGCTCGGCAGGTGGCGACTCGGCGGCAAAGAAAGCCAACAAGCAGTAGCGGATCGGGCGACGGGAGAAGGTTTCCTGGTGCCCATGGAAAGACGCGGCGACGGACCCCGGGTGGCGCTGGAAGCCACCGCCATCATCAAGATCGACGTGTTGGGTCCGGCCATCCACTCGCGCATCGTAAACGCGAGCCAGCGGGGCATGTCGCTGGTCATGCCCGATTCCCGGCCGGTAGGCACCCGGATCCGAGTCACTGTCCAGATTGAGGAGCCAAGGTGCGAAATCACGGTGGCGGGAATCATCGTGCACACCGCAACGATGGAAAGCATCGATCCCCGATTTACGGCGCGCATCGGAATCTTTCTCACCGAGACCGGCGACGACTGGCGCGTCCTGTGCGACAACCTGGCGCAGTTGGCGCCCAAGCGAGCGAAGTAGAGAGAACCTCAGGCTGCGCCACGCTTGCCCCGGGACGAGGGCAATCTGTCGCCGCGAATAGTTCGCGGAAGATCGCCACCGCTTGCGGTGCCAGCGGGACAAGGTGCGGCGTCTTCGTCTTGCTTGCGGTGACCTTCCACTCGCCCGCGTCCAGGTCGATCTCCGCCCACGTTGCGCTACGCAGTTCACCAGGACGCACGAAAAGCATCGGGGCCAGCTTGAGGGCTGCGGCCACCACAGGGTAACTGTTTCCGGTAGCCTGGAGTTACCCCCAAGGTTGCCCCCACCCGCGTTCCGGCTGTCAACCGAACGCCCCGGACGTTCCAAGACCGTATTCTCCGGGAAATCCGTGTGATCTGTACTAGTTGCCGGACGTTCGCGGACTGCTATGGAATCTCTATTTGTGGCGGGTCTCGGACTCGAA